>JBEKWE010000044.1:0-18940 GCA_049513335.1 Acidobacteriaceae bacterium
GGGCGCACGTTGAGGTTCAGCGTCGTGCCGGTGGTGCTGACCTGCGGTGCGAGATGTTGCGCCTTGGCGTCGTTCTCGGCGTCCGACATGGCGTAGACCTGCTTGTGCTCCGCGATGTGAATCCGTCCGTCGTCGCTGGTGCCGTCGATCGTCACATCGCCGCGCGGGTTGACCACCGCAACGGAGCCTCCTGCCGGGAAGGCGAGGTCCAGCGTCTGGTCGCTCTCGTGCTTGTCGCCGAAGAACTCGTCAAACGTGTCCTGGTCGATGTGGTAACCGGGAAACAAATTGCTGTAGCCGGAGGGATAATCGTGGACACTGCGGGCGACGACGCCGGCGATGACCAGGAAGAACAGCAGCAGAAAGATGCCGAAGCCGACGGAGCGGCGATAGGGCGGGCGCTGGGGATCGCGCATGTGGACCTGATCGAAGGCCCACTCGGCCAGCACAATGACGCCAGTCGCGACCAGCAGCATCGGCCACCAGTGGCCGTACCACTCCCAGAAGCGCTGGTGGTCGAACCGTCCGCTCTCAATCAGCAGGAAGACGAGGCCGATGGAGATCAGCAGCAAGGGGCCGAGGACCGAGCCGCGACGCAGGCCCCGCATCTGGTAGCGAATCTGCTGCCGCTGCGCGCGGACCGCGTCACGCTGCGCGCGCATCTGGGCGCGAAACTGATCGCGCTGATATCGCCTCTGCGCGCGAGGGTCGTAGCCGGGAGGTGGAGGAGGAGGCGGTGGTGGAGGATAGCTCGCCATGATTTACCTTCCTTCCCGATCGTCGTGCAAGCCGTTGCCGGAATCGCTGCCGGAATGGTCCTGCGAAGGTTCGCCGGAGACCGGGTCAGTGCGGGTGACCGGCGGCGCAGCCGGCGCGCTGCCCGGTTGGCCGGGACTGGCTCCGTATGGGTAGGCGCAGGGACCGCCAAACAGGGTGCGCTTGAACAGGAGCACCACGCCCGCGGCAATGAGGAAGAGCGGCCAACTATGGCTCCAGGAGAGGATGCCGAGTACGTCGAGCAGCCAGAGCACGCCGGTCAGGATGACCCAGAAGGAGCAGCGCATGGCGTGCGCGAAGCGCCACTGATAGTACGCGCTGCCGTCGTTCTCAAAGCCGTGGCCGGAGCAGATCATCTTATGCACGAAGATCCATACCCCGACGCCGATCAGAACAATCGGCCAGAAGACAGGATGGTGAAAGATGTGGAAGAAGCCATTGTCGCCGACCAGAAAGATCACGCCGAAGACGATCAGCCAGATCGCTGCGGACGGAAACCGGCGGTAGTACGGAACCTTGACATCACCGTAGGGAGGCACGGGAGGAACCGGAGGGTCGGGCGGAATGTAGGCATAACTGTAGGGCGGCGTGTAGGGTGGCGCATAGGACGTAGTCGGCGGAGCAATAAAGCCAGACGCATAGGGATTCGCAGGCGGAACATATGGAGGCGCGATGGGGGACTGCGGCGTGGTTGCCGCTGCATCGCCCGTGGGCTGCGCCGCAGGCTCGGGGCCTGTCGCGACCGGGTACGCGGCCGTGTTCGAAGTGCTTCCGGGCCACGCCTTGCCGAAGCCCAGCCGCTCCGAGAGGTCGTTCAACCCAAATGGATTGGGCAACGGAGTCCCGTCGCGGCGCGCGCAGGCCGTGTGGTGCGCCTCGATCACCATGTAGGCGATCCAGCCGAAGACGAAGAGAAGGAAGATTTCGTTCACGTCGTCGGCCAGCGATACCAGAACCGCGAAGACAATCAGATGCACGATCCCCTTGACGTACTGCCCGTTGTACATCGCGCCCACGCCGGGAATAAATCCAAGCAGCGCGGCCAGGCCGGGGCTGGGATCGCCCCCGCTGACAGGCGGTCCGGCTGGCGGATAGCTCGCAGCGCCGGAAGTTCCGGGAGCGGGCGTGTATCCGTAGCCGGAGGGCGGAGCAGTCGCCCCCACGCGCGCTGCAAGGCAGGGTTCGCAGAAGATTGAGCTTCCGACGTTGCGGACGCAATCGCCGCAGACCGGCTTGCCGCAGTTCTGGCAAAAGGCGACAGCTTCACGATTGGGATGGTTTGCGCAGTTCATGCCGTCCCCCTTTCTGTGTGTGCCTGAATCGAGTTGCCAAAGCCCCTGCCGGAGCGGATCGCGGCGACGAGACGACGGCCTGGGTTGAGTTCTTCGCGCAGGCTGGTGCCAGGGTTGTCGGCGTGCCCCTTGCGCTCGGGCTGCTTGCGGTCAGCCGGCGGAGCGGCCTTCTGTCCTCCCGAACCCGGCTGCACGGACGGGGCCTGCACAGCGGGCTGGCCGGAATTGGGCGATGTGTTCAATGGCTCGCTCTGGCTCCGCGCCGGGACCTCGTTGTCGCTGGCGCCTTCGAAATCATGCACCCGCGACTCCAGCTCGTAGACCACCCTCAGCCCCTCGTAATACCGCACCACACGCGCGTCCGCATCAATGAAGTCGCGCTGCAGGCTGCTGGGCCGCAGGTCGCTGGCACGCAGCGACGTCGGATGCACGCCGGTCAGGTCCATGGTCAGCGCGATGGAGAAGAAGGCCATCGCCGCCGTCATGGCAAAGCGCGGCTGGAATACGATCTGGGCGAAGGAGTTTGCGCGGACCGCGGCGGCCACGCGCTTGCGGAAGGGAAGCACATTGCCGTAACTCGCTGCCGCTCCGGGCACGGCGTAGCCCGGCGCCACAGCAGCCACGCCGCCAACCAGCGGCGACCAGCCATGCGTTGCGCCCGCAACTCCCACGTGTTCGAATCCGCCGGAAACCACCCGGCCTGCGTTTGCGTGTCCCTGCGCCCCGCTGGTCTCGGCCAGGATCCGTTCCAGCAGCTCTGCCGGAGGCTCAGGCCGGGGCGTGCGCAGCATCTCCAGCCACGCGGCGCCACGCCGCGCGTCGGCCAGCAACTGGCTGCACGGCCCGCACTCGGCCGTATGCGCGTCGAAGCGTGCCTGCTCGTCCGCGCTCAGCGCCCCATCCAGCGCGTCGGCCAGCATCGCCTCGCACTCGGCGCACTGCCCGCCGTTGCCGGCTGCCTTGTCCCCGAACCGCAAAACCTTCGGGCTGCCGAACTGTCTGTTCTCTGCCACTTAAACCACCTGCCCTTCTATACGTTGCAACAGCCTTGCAAGTTCCCCGCGTCCCCGGCTGATGCGGCTCTTCACCGTACCCTCGGGGATGCGCAGCACCTGCGCGATTTCCTTGTAGTCCATATCTTCCAGGTCGCGCAGGACCACCGCCTCGCGCAGCTCCGGCGACAGTTGCGCCAGCGCCTGCTGGATCCTCACCTTCAGCTCCATCCCCGCCGCCTGCGCCTCCGGCGAGGGATGCATGTCGGCCATCCGGTCGGCCAGCGTCGCGCCGTCGTCGTCGCCAGAGAAGCTCGCGTCCAGCGAATCGCTGGCCCGCTCCAGCCGCGTCCTGCGGAAGTGGTCCACCAGCAAATTGCGCGCCAGCGTCGTGATCCACGTCTGAAAGCTGCCCCGCTCCACGTCGAAGCTGGCCAGGCTGCGGTACAGCTTCAGGAAGACATCCTGGGTCAGGTCTTCCGCGTCCGTCGCCGATCCGGTAAACCGGTAGCAGATGGCATAGATGCGCCTGTGCTGCGAGACGACAAGCTGCTGCCACGCCTGCGGATCGCCCGCCCTGCACTGGCGAACCAGCCTGCCAAGGGCCTCCTGCGCGGCTTGCTGTTCCGGTGTGCGCTGCAAGGTTGCCTCGTACCCTGGCCGTTGTGAGTTCCGCGCAGAGTGCTGCGGAGATTGCTGCGGAGTTGCTTCGGCCAATGGCAGAAGTGTACCGCCTGCGAGGCCCGCGTGCCGCTCAGCCCGCATGGAACGGGGTAAGATGCACGCAACCGGCAACGCCATCCGCAGAACGCCCATGCGCAGCTATACGCATGGGCAATTGGATTGGTTCCAGGAGTGAATGCCGGTTGTTGTCATTGCTCCAACTAACAACCAGCAACCGGCAACCAGCAACCGTTCTACATCGCCGGCGCCGGAATCACGCCGCAGGCGATGCGGTTGCCCGCGTTGCCCGTGGGATCGGTCACCATGTCGTCGGCCTTCTCATGCACCATGATCGAGTGCCCCAGCACCGAAGTCGGCGCGCCCGGCTCCAGCGTCAGGTAGTTCACCTTGAAGGTGATCTCGCCGGTGTTGTACTGGCCGACAGAGATGTTCTTGGGCAGGTCGCCGGCGTGGTGGCCCATCGGGTTGTCCATCCCGTGCTGCTTCTGGCCGGGGTTGAAGTGCCCGCCCGCGCCCTTGAAGTCGGGCGCATCGCACACCGGGTTCTGGTGAATGTGTACGGCGTGCTCGCCGGAGGGCACGTTCTTCAGCTTCACCGTGATGGAGAGCTGCTTGCCGTCCTTGCTCTCCTGGAACGTTGCGCTGCCGGCGTCCTGCCCGCTCGATGTCTTGATGGGAACAACCAGGGTCCGCTTATACGCCGCATGGGCCGCTGCCTGGGCATGGACGGAGACGGCATAGTGAGTGAATGCAATAAGGCAGAATGTGGAGACGGAGAGTGCAAGGGCCCAGCGCATCATTCGCATGGCGGTTCCTCCTGAGAGCAGCCGAAAAGAGCTGCGGTGCACACAAGCATAGCGCAGCTACTTCAAAATAGTCAGCGCCCAGGCGTGAATATTCTCAGCCGCTCCTGTTCGCGCTTCGCCAGCTTGCGGCGGCCAAGCATGAGGTCCTGCAACGTCACGCTCCCGCAGACCGTATTGCTGGGGCGATCGACTACCACCAGCGTGCCCATGCCTTCGATCGCCATCTTCTCGATGGCGGCGCGGGATGTCTCATCGGAGAAGGCGTAGATCTCGGGCAGCTCCGCCTCTTGCGCTGCATCTGTGGTGCTCAGTGGTTCAAGCTCAGCCATCACCTCAACCAGGCTCACGGTCTCCAGCGGATCGGTGCCATACTCCCGCGTAAGGTGAGTGCCGCGGCGGCTGAGTTTTTCAGTCAGGATCGAACGCGGCATCAGCAGCGTCGTCACCGTATAAGCGGCCACGCAGCCAAGCATCACCGGAAGCAGCGCAGGCAGGCAATGCGTGATCTCCAGACAGAATAGAATCGCCGTCAGCGGCACGCCGAGAGAGCCGGAGAGCATCGCTCCCATGCCCACAGCGGCCCACAGAGCCTGTTGCGGCGCGCTTGCGTGAGCGATGTGCGCGGCTAGTTCCCCCATTGCTCCGCCGATCATCAACAGCGGCGCCAGTACACCGCCCGACGTTCCCGATCCCAGCGAGAACGCCCACATTAGCGACTTCGCGATTACCAGGCCAAGCAGCAGGCCAAGCGGAGCATTGCCGCGTAATATCTCGGCGATATTGTCGTATCCCACGCCAAGTCCGCGAGGAAAGAAGAGCCCGCCAACACCAATTCCAATACCGCCCAGAGCTGGCCACCACATCCAGTGAACATGCAGCCGCTCGAAGAGGTCTTCAAAGCCGTACATCATCCTGCTTAGCCCGGCCGCTGCAAAACCCACCAGAACTCCAAGCACAAGCGCCCCACCAGCGACAGCGGCGTTCTGCTGGAAGGGCATGTTGGGCATTGCAAACAGAGGCCCAGGCCCCAGCCACGGAATACGCACGATCTCCGCAGTGATACTGGCAAATGCAACCGGAATAAGGCTGCGCGGACGCCACTCGAATAACAGCAACTCCACAGCCAGCAGAATGGCGGCAAGAGGAGCGGCAAAGGTGGCCGACATGCCGGCTGCTGCGCCTGCCACCAGCAGGGTGGTGCGCTCGGCGTCCGTCAGGTGCATCCACTGCGCGACCAGAGAGCCGAAGGCGCCGCCGGTCATAATGATCGGCCCTTCGGCGCCGAACGGGCCGCCCGAGCCGATCGCAATTGCCGCCGAGATCGGCTTCAGCAATGCAATGCTCGGCTGCACCTTCGCGCCGTTTAGCAGGATCGCCTCAATCGCCTCAGGTATTCCGTGGCCGCGGATCTTGTCGCTCCCGAAGCGCGCCATCAGGCCCACGATCAGGCCGCCGATCACCGGAACAGGCAGCATCCCGTACCCCAGCGGACTGCCTGCCGGAGAGACGGGCGCGAGGCTCAGCCGGTGGTAGTAAAAGAGGTTGGTGGCCAGTGAGATGGCCTTCAACAAAACCACCGCAAGTGCTGCACCGCACGTGCCAATCCCGATTGCGACCGCCGACAGCAGCCACACCCTCCGGTCCACCGTGAAGTCACGCAGTATTGAGGAGTGCGAGTTCAAACTCCACCCCTGGATCGCGGTCCCACAGGCTTGCGCGTGGTTCGCGTCCGCCCAATTACCGGGATGTGTTCTTTTTTGCTACGCACGATCTTGATGCGTTCCAACGTACGAATGAGCTGTGGCCCGTACTCGTCCAACTCGCGCGCATGACTCGCCGACAAGGCGTTCAGCACACGCATCCCCTTTTGGGTGACCGAAAGAACCACGCGACGGCGGTCGCACGGGTCTTCATCGCGCCGCACCAGGCCCTCGGCAACCGAGCGGTTGGCCAACTCGACGACGCTGTTCTGGCGCAGTCCAAGGCGCTCAGCGAGAAAATTGATCGTGGCCGAACGCCCCTCGGAGATGCCGGCGATCTGCAATAACAACTGGTGCTGGCGAGGCTGCAGATGCTGCTTCCTGGCAACCTGCTCGCTGAACTGCAGAAAGCTGCGAAGTTGGGATCGGAACTCCGCGAGAGCTTGCAATAGGTTGGTCTGAGGAATGGGCGGCCGCTTGCTTCCAATCATTAATATATCGTATCACGATGTAATTGCCGGAACAGAATGCAGTCGCAAGGACTATCCGGTTATTGCAGGGAAGTCACAGTCTCAACGCTGGTTGCATTTCCCTGGTCCTTCAACTAGCGTCGGGCATCCTCTGCTCGTTCTCCGGCGCGTTCAGGTAGGGACGGAAGCAGGCTCGGCATCGTGCCTCGTACACTCCCGCCGCAGCATGGCCCCATCTGGATCAGCGAAATTCGGACGTCGTCTTGAATCAGCGGCTTGCGTGCCTGGCGGATCTCGCGCGGTCGAACAATTTCATCAAGAATCGCCACAGATTGCCGATAGAAAGTCCATGAGGTGCTTATGTTCGACGGGCACAATCCAATGACGGCCAATCGTTGCGATAGGACAGCGCTATGAGCCCATTCTTCGCTGCGTGCCTTCCCGTCCTGATGCTGGCCTGCGGATTTGCCCTGGACGTGGGCATGATGCAGTTGAAGAACCAGCAGATTCAGGGCGCGGCCGACGCCGCTGTCATCGCGGCGGAGCTTGAGCTGGAGCGCAACAACAGCAGTTGGGCGACCGAGGGACTGCAGGAAGCGGCCTACAACGGTTTTACCAATGGCGCGAACAACACCACCGTCAGCTTTATCACCTCTCCGCTAATAACCCCCGCGAACTATGGCGACTACTCGGGCCGCTACGACGTGGTCCAGGTAAAAATCACCCAGCTGGTGCCCACGCTCTTTATGGGCGCGCTGACCGGCGGCACTTATTCCGTCAGCGCCCAGGCGGTCGCGCAGATCCCTCCCTGCATCTATCTCCTCAACTCCAAGAGTGCCGTGACATACACGGCCAACGAGCAGGACACAGGCGGCCCATCCTATCTGTACTCCGACTGTCCGGAGTACATCAATGGAGATGCCTACTCGTCGAGCGATAACTGGCACCAGGCGCCGGAGACGATCCTCACCGGTGCGTCGGGCAGTTCCAGCCTCCTGGGCCGCGTCAAGTCCGGCACCGTTTACGGTGCCGCCGCCATCTCCGATCCTCTGGCGTCCGTCACCTCGCCCACCTTCAGCGGCACCTGCAACCACACCAGCTACTCCGTCACTACCGGGACGGTGACTCTCAACCCAGGCACATACTGCGGAACCGGCAGCACCAAAGGCATGACTCTGTCGAACTGCACCATCGTGCTCAACTCCGGCCTCTATGTCATCACCGGCGGAGCGAAATGGACCAACGTCACGATGACCGGCACCGGCGTGACGATCTTCTTCACCAAGGGGAATGGGGCACAATACGGGCAGTTTGTGGTCACCACAACCAGCGTCATTAACATCTCCGCGCCCACCGCAGGCTCCGGCGGCAGCCTCGCCGGGATCCTCTTCTTCGCCGACCGCGCCTGGGTCAACACCGCGGCCCAGGACTTCAACTTCAACAGCAGTGCGTTCGGGACCTCCGCACCCGGCAGCGACGGCATCTGGTATCTGCCCGCAACTGGACTTCTGATCTACAACACCGGATGGAACTGCAACAATTACTGCCCCATCATCGCCGACAACCTCAACACCTACAACGCGACCCTGACCCCGCTGGACAACTTCTCGGCGCTCACCTCTGGCAACCCATTTCGAAAGCAGGCGGTGCTGGCGCAATGAAACTGCTTCGCGAAGAGAGCGGGAGCGCGCTGTTGGAGTTTGCCGCGATTCTGTCGGTAATGGTCCTCCTGCTGCTCGGGTTGGCGGACTACACACGCGAAATATTGTGGGACATGATGGTGCAGAACGCGGCCATCGCTGGCGCGGAATACGGCGCCGTTCCAGGCAATGAGAGCAACTTGACCGGAATCCAGAGTTACACCGTGGCGCTTGCCCCTTACGTCAGCGGCGTGACCGCGACGGCCACCAACGTGTGGGCCTGCACGCCGGGTGGGGCTTCGGTGGCGAGCACCTCGTTGTGCACCGGCAATCTGACGCCCAACAAGTATCTGATCGTGACGACGAGTGCAACGGTCTCCCGGATGCTGGCGTATCCGGGGATTCCCGCCAAGGCCACTCTGACGGGATCGGCGAAGGTCAGGGTGCCATGGACTCAATAGGGAATCGAACCATGCGGGCGGCCGGAAGCACAGTGCAGGGCGCTGCGGAAGACAGTACTCTCCGCCAGAAGCTATTCCGCGGAAGACGCAGGGAGGACGGCTCAACGCTGGTGGAGGTGGCCATCGTGCTGCCCACCTTCTTCCTGCTGCTCTTCGGCTTCTTCAACATCATGTTTGTGCTCTTTGGATTCTGCGACGCAAACTATGCCGCCAACGTGGCGGCGCGGTACGCGAGCCTGCATAGCTCAACCAGCGCCAACCCCGCCACGGTCGCCAGCGTCAAAGCGGTCATCCAGGCAAACCTGTACATCCCCGGCGGCGCCACGCCCACGCTGATCGTCAACTACTCCGGCAATGGCAATACGGTTGGTCAGCCGGTCGGCATCGGCATCCTCTACCAGGCCGTTCCCGGCATGGCGCTGAAAAATGAGAGTGTCACCGTGCAGGCCTTCCGCTACATCACGCACTAGCCGGTTTCAGATGCAGCGCGGCGTCGGGCAGCTCCATCTGCTCGCTCTCTGGCGCGTTCAGGTAGGGCCGGAAGCACGCCCGGCAGCGTGCCTCGTATACTCCCGCCGCGCCCACCACCACCAGCTCGCGGCTCGCCCCCAGCCGCTGCGTGTGGATGGCCGGCGCTCCGCATACCATGCACACCGCCGACAGCTTCGTCACATCGTCGGAGATCGCCATCAGCGCCGGAATCGGCCCAAACGGATCGCCCGTAAACGTCGTGTCCAGCCCGGCGATCAGAATCCGCTTGCCCATATGCACCAGCTCGCCCACCAGATGCACAATCGCCTCGTCGAAGAACTGCGCCTCGTCGATGCCGATCACCTCAACCTCCGCGATCTGCTCATAGAGCGCCTCGCGCAACCGCGCCACGTTGGCCACCGTCACCGCCTCATGCGTCTGCGCACTGTGCGACGCAATCGCCGTGCGGTGATAGCGCAGGTCGATGTCGGGCTTGAAGCACACCACCCGCTGCCGTGCGATGCGCGCGCGCTTCAGCCGCCGAATCAGCTCTTCGCTCTTGCCGGAGAACATCGGTCCGGTGATGACTTCAATGCGGCCCACTTCATTGCGGCCAACTTCATTGCGGCCTGTTGCGGATGGATTCATAATGCGATTGCCTTTGTAGTTTCAGAAAAATTCGGGATCCCGAGCGAGCGCGTTTGCCCGGTGGGGTGAAAAATCAGGGTCTCCAGCGAGCGCGTCTGCTCGGCAGGGTGAAACTTCGGGCCGACCCCTCGAAACATCCTACGCGCAACGATGCCGTGGATTTCTCGGACTTTCGTCCGCGCGCTCTCCCCGAACCGGCCGCCTCCATCGCCCGAGACGCCTTTGACTCCCATCCTCTAAGTTGGTAGCGTGAAGGTTGGGCTGGCGCGCAATTCTGGCCGTTCTCCGGCCCGGGTCCCCATCGTTCAGTGGTTAGGACATCGCCCTTTCACGGCGGTAACACGGGTTCGAGTCCCGTTGGGGACACCATTTAGAATCAGCGGCTTATAGCCAATTCCGCCCCTTCTCTCTCTAGCTCCGGTGACGCTGTGGGTACGATGGAACGCGAACCTGCCCGCCTTTATGCCGTACGAGCGGTCTTGACGCTCATAGGGTTCAGCGCGGTCATCGGCCAGATCATTCTCATGCGGGAACTCATCGTTGTCTTCAACGGCAACGAGATTTCGCTGGGAATCATGCTGGCCACATGGCTTTTCTGGACCGCTACAGGCAGCATCGTGAGCAGCGCTGTTGCACTGGGCGCGAACAACCCTCGCCGCGCGGTCGCCGCGCTCCAGTGCCTGGTAGCCGTCAGCCTGCCGCCGACGATATGGGCGTTGCGCGCCGCGAAGTCCATCTTTCAAACCGTGCCGGGCGAGCTGGTTGGCCCGCTGCCGATGCTCCTCGCGTCCCTGGCATGCCTGAGCCTGTTTTGCTTTGTCTCTGGCGCGCTCTTCGTGGTTGCGGCGCGGATGGTCGAAGCGGAGTGCGCCGTCTCCGCCCGCGTCGCCACCAGCTCGGCTTACCTGCTGGAGGCCGTTGGTTCCGGCCTGGGGGGGATCGTGGCCAGCATTCTATTGCTGCGCTTTCTCGACTCCTTCCAGATTGCAACCATAGTGGCCATCCTCAACCTGTGCATGGCCGCGGTGCTGCTGCTGCGCGCCAGTCGCAGGCGGCTTGCTGCATTGACTGTGGCTGCGGCGCTCTGCGCAATTCCTCTGGTTAAGTTTGCCGCGCCGTCGCTGGACAGGTCCTCGCAGGCGCGCCTGTGGCAGGGCTTCCATCTGGTGGCTTCGCACGACTCCATCTACGGCAACCTGACCGTCACCGGGACGGGCAATCTGCGCAGCATCTATCAGAACGGCGTAATTCTGGCCAATGCACCGGACCAGAACGCAGCCGAAGAGGCGGTGGACTACGCGTTGCTGGAGAGCACCGCGCCGCGGCGCGTTCTGATGATCGGCGGCGGAGTAAACGGCAGCATCGCCGAGGCGTTGAAGCATCCCACGGTCCAGCGCATCGACTACGTCGAACTGGACCCCGCGCTCATCGAGATGGCGCGCCAGTTCTTCCCGGTGCAGTCCGCGCTTGTCGTCTCGGACCCGCGAGTCCACCTGCACACCGCGGATGGCCGCTACTATCTGCGGACAACCGGCGACCGGTTCGACGTGATTGTTCTCAATCTGCCCGACCCTCAGACCGCACAGTTGAACCGGTTCTACACGGTCGAGTTCTTTCGTTCCGCGCGCGACCACCTTGCGCCGGGCGGGCTGCTCGCCTTGCAACTGCGGTCGTCGGAGGAGACCATCAGCCCGGACCTTGCGGAGTTTCTGCGCTGCATTCGGCGCACGCTCCAGCAGGTCTTTCCCCAGGTCGTCGCCATCCCCGGCGACACCATCCACTTCTTCGCCGCCATGCAGCCGGATGTTCTCACCGATAATCCCCAAACCTTGATCGCACGGCTGCGCGAGCGCAACCTGCATACTCAGTATGTCCGGGAATATCTGCTCCCATTCCGCATGATGCCCGACCGCATGGCGCAGGTTGACGAACAACTGCGGCCGCTGGCATCCACGCCCGTCAATCGCGACTTCGCTCCCATTGCCTACTACTTCGACATTGTGTTGTGGAGCACGCAGTTCAAGCAGGGCCAATCCAACTGGTTCCGCGGTGCGGCCCGCATCGGTTTTCCGCGCGTTGCCGCCGCGGTCGTTGTTCCGTTGTTGCTCGCGGCGGTCCTTCTGGCGTCGGTGGGCACACGCGAGAGACGCGCTCGCTCTGCCGCAGTCTATTGCGCGGCGGCAACCGGCTTCACCCTGATCGCGCTGCAAATCTTTCTTCTGCTGGCCTTCCAGTCCATCTATGGCTACGTCTATTACCAGCTCGCGATCCTGATCGGCCTGTGCATGGCAGGCATTGCGTTTGGGAGTTGGCTGAGTATCCGCCGCACAGGTGGCAGCGATCACCCACCCTGTCGCGTCATGGCATTGACCCAGCTCCTACTCGCCATCTCCGCGCCTGCGCTGATCTTTGCCGTCGCCATGCTGGCCAGAATTTCGGGAGTTGCAACGACATGGCTGGCGGCGCAGCTCGTCTTTCCTGCATTGGCTGCGCTCTCGGGGATGCTGGGAGGTTATCAATTCCCCATCGCGACCCAGATCTACCTGCGTGACCGGAACAGCCGGTCCAGGCTGGGCGCGCTCTATGCCATCGATCTGCTGGGCGGATGCGCGGGCGCCCTCCTGGTGAGCAGTTACTTCATCCCGGTGTTTGGGTTCTGGAAGACCGCATGGCTCTCGGCGGCGATCAATCTGGTCGCGGCCCTGCTTGCAGTGCGCGTAAGCGTGGAGGAAAACAAATCCGTCGAATGAAGGCTTACTGCTTCGGTTCGCCGAATACCACAGCGGTAAATTTAAAGATGTCTGTGTTCGGATCCTGCCAGCAGTTGGAGGGCATGTTTGCCTTCTCCACGCAAAGCTCTTGCAGATACTTCTGCAGGCCCCACTTTTGTTCCACTGGGACCTGGGGAAGAAAAAGACCCTGGTTCTCCCCATTCTTCATCACCAGGCCGTCCTGGCCAATTTTGATCTGTTGCACGTCCTGAACGCGCCGCAGGGGCGAGAGCACGGAGATCTCATACTCCAGCTTGGGCAACTCCGCGGCCGACACCGCAGGGAAGCGCGGATCGCGCAGGGCGGCCAGCGTGGCCGTGTCGCGCACCGTCAGGTAGAGAGGCTTGGTGGCGGAGGTATAGCCGATGCACCCGCGCAGTTGTCCCCCTTCGCTCAGGGTCACAAAGGCGCCGCTGTCCTGGTTCAGCGCCTCGCTCGCGGTTGCGCCCGGCTCATACTCCTTCCTCTGTTCGACCGCCTGCTCAACCGACTTGCGGGCCAGCGCCAGCAGCTCACTCTTGTCGTGGTCGCTGAGTGAGAAAGGCGTTTCCACGGCCTTTGCGCCTGGGGCCTTGACGAAGACGTCCGCGCTGTATCCGACCACGCGCGTGCGGTTGCTGGACGTGTCGCCCGAGTTGCCGTACTTGAGCGCCATCGCCTGATTGGCCCCCATGCGCTCGACGGCAATCATTGCGGCCACAATGGGCGCGCCACCGCATGCCTCCCAAACCCGCTCCTGGAAATTTTGCGACATGCTGAAGTAGTCCCACGCCGCAAGCGCATTCAGCGTCTTATGGTCCATCGTCTCGGCTTCGTCGTAGGTGTGATAGTGCGACAGGTCGGAGCTGGCCACGATCAGCGTGCTGCCAGCCGGATTATCGCTCTGGATCAGCTTGGCCAGGGCCACGCCCAACGCGCGGCTGCTCTCGTAGCTCTGGTCGCCCATGACGATGGGCACCAGTTGGAAGTTGCCCAGCACCCGTTGCAGCCACGGCAGCTCCACCTCGATGGAATGTTCCGCGCCGGCCGATGTAATATCGTGCCCCATGCCGGAGAGTTGCAGGGAGGGATCCATTCTGGCTAACTGCCTGGCAAAGACTTTGTCCACCGGGACCGTTCCCAGCGGCGTCGTGTAGGCGTCGCCGTCATAGACAGAGGTGAAGTCGAAGCCCACATAGTGCGTCGGCCCAATCACAACCACACGCGAAAACTTGCGCCCCTTCAGCTCTGCAAAGGTGGTGGCTGCCACCGGGCCGGTGAACTGATACCCGGCGTGCGGCGCAACCACGGCCAGGATGGGGTCGTGGACCGGCGGCGGCGTCGCATACGCCAGCAGGTCGTCAATCATCGCCGTCAGCTCCTTTGGGTCGGCCGGATAAAAACTGCCGGCGACCCCGGCCGGCCGGACCTTCTGCTCGCCGGCGGCACGGATGTGCTGCCATGGCGCAATCGCCAGAAGCGCGACGAGCACCAGGGGCGCGACCAGTGAAGCTGTCAGCCAATAGATGTTGAAATGCCTCATGATCTTCATCTGCTCAACCTCCTCTGCACCCTCAATCTCCGCTGCGCTCTCAAGTGTGCCAGATGCCCGGGACCGGGTTCCGGCAAAATGGGCAGCTATTGTTGCGAATCAGCATCTGGCTCGCTGTGAACCCGACGCGTTCCACCAGCATCTTGCGGCACTTCGGGCAGTAGGTGTTCTGCGCGGGATGCCCCGGCACATTCCCGATATACACATAGTGCAGCCCCTCGGCGTCGGCGATCGCCTTGGCCCGCTCCAGGGTCGGCACCGGCGTGATGGGCAGGTTCTTCAACAGGTACTCCGGATGGAACTGCGTGAAGTGCAGCGGAACGTCCACGCCCAGGTTGGTCTTGATCCAGCGCGCCAGGCCCTGGAACCCGGCGTCGTCGTCGTTCAGCGTCGGCACCACCAGGTAGACGATCTCCGTCCACTTGTCCATCTTGCGCAACGTCACCAGCGAATCCAGCACCGGCTTCAACTGGCCGGTCACCACGTCCTTGTAGTACGACTCGGTGAACGCCTTCAGGTCGATCTTCACCGCGTCCATCTTTCCGTACGCCGCCTTCAGCGACTCTTCCTGCATGTAGCCGTTGGACACCGCCACGCTGCGAATGCCCGCCTGGTGTCCGGCATCGGCGGCATCCATCAGAAACTCGCTGAAGACCACCGGCTCGCTGTAGGTGTAGGCAATGGTCGGGCAACCATTCTGCTTCGCCAGTTCGGCAACCCGCTGCGGTGGAATGTAATCGGCGGGAACCTGCTCTGGGCGCACCTGCGAGATGTCCCAGTTCTGGCAGAACTTGCAGTTGACGTTGCAGCCGGCCGTGGCCAGCGAGAAGGCCAACGTCCCCGGCAGGTAGTGGAACAGCGGCTTCTTCTCGACGGGATCGACGTGCGCCGCGCACACCCGCGAGTGCACCAGAGAGTAGTAGGTCCCTCCGCGGTTCTCGCGCACGCCGCAATAGCCGCGCTCGCGGTCGCCCACCGTGCATTCGCGCGGACACAGCTTGCACTTGATCTTCTTCTTGTCGAGCTTTTGGTAGAACTTGGCTTCGACCGTGAACTGCGCATCGTCCTGCTTCTGCGAACCAGCCTGCAAGGGGACGGCGGCGAGCGACCGGGGAAATTCGCAGACGCCCAGCGCCGCACCCGACGCCAGCGCGCACTTCAGGAAGCAGCGGCGGTTCACGTTGCCCTGCGCCTCGAAGTCGTGCCCCATGTTGCCCCCAATCCCACGTGCGCCTACACCTCGGCAACCGCGATTCTCCTGGGATCGTTCGTGCCCAGCAGATGCTGGGCATCGGCAGCGGTCGCGATGTAGTGCGGCGCGCGGCCCTCGGCTTCCAGCGTCTTCAATCCTCTTTCGGCCCGCTTGCGTTCGATCATCCGCCAGCCGGTGTAGTCCAGCGCCACCGGGTCCTGCGAGACGAGCAGCGCATTCTGCTTCCAACTGTACTCCGGCTTGTATCCCGGGCCGCCCTCGTACTGCGCCGTGGTCGCGTCGCAGAGGACCAGCCGCATCCTGCTTCTAATCTCGGGCAGCATGTTCAGGTCCGCGATGTACGGATTGCAGCCGTCGGGGTGGTACTTGTTCGGATTGTGAATGACGCCGTACATGTTCTTCATCGCAATGGTCACGCCCGCGCCGTCGTGGTCTTTCAGCACGGGAACATTGATCAGGACGTTCGAGCGCTGGGTGAGGATCCTGGACAACCGGCTGCCCACGCTGCCATGCGCGACCAACTCCTGCTCGTAATCCACGCGGTCGGTGCCGAAGCACTGAACTCCGCTTCCACCCATCGCTATGTGGAATCCCGCGCGTTCCAGTTCGTCCGTGTCGTGGTCCCAGACCACGATGTCGCCAGCCTTGATTCCCGCCTCCTGCAATCGCCCGCAGATGGCTTCGACCAGTTGCAAATTGCTTGCCAGCCCGCGCCCACCCAGCGCATTCACCTTTAATCCCACCTTGTCGCCGGGGCGGACCAGCCTGCTCCACGCCTCGTTCGCATGGTCGCGGTCGAAGAGGGTCTGCATGGCGCGGTCCAGCAGGGCCAGCATCCGGCGCGAATCCACCGTGGAACCCGTGCCGCGCAGCAACTCGTCGCGCGCGATGACAACTTTGGACTTCGCGGGCGGCGCGCCTGGTTGGGCTGGCGCCAGCAGTTCCATCGCTCCGCCTGCGCGCAGTACCGCTGCGCCGCTGAGGCACTCCTTCAGGAAATCCCGGCGGCTCGCACGGCGCATTGCGCTCATAAGGGCTCTCCTCTGAACGCACGACCAGTTCCTGGGGTCTCTCTGTGGGAGGGCGCGGCATTCGCCGCTGAGGGAATTCGGTGCAACGCGCGGCGGTACTCTTCGAGACGGGCATTCCTCATACACTGCCCCGCATCACATCATGATTCACTCCATCCATGCGACTTTTCAGTGACGGACAGCACATCTGTTCCCCGTCCCCCGGCCAGCCGCAGCTCGATCCGCGCCAACTCATGCCTCTCCCTGCGCCGAGTCCTGTGATGGTTCAGCCCTTGCGTTAGTGACCGCTCGCCGCGGTTTGGCGGTGAGGCCGCCGCATGAGGAAGACCAACGGGATCACCATCAGAAATAAATATCCCATGATGTGAAAGACGTCCACATAGCTCAGCAGCGCGGCCTGTTGTTCGAGCGACCGATAGATCAGTGCTCCCGCCTCGCGCCTGGCCGTTACGCGGTCGATGCCGCTTTGTTGCAGGAAGCCGGAAATCTGCTCCATCGCCTCCCGGCCCATCCGGCTCGAAGCTGTAATGTTTGCCGACAGAATGGATTGATGAAACTGGGAGCGCCGTGTGATCCAGGTGGTGACAAAGGAGATCCCCATGCTGGAGCCGATGTTGCGCGTCACGCTGTAGAGGCTGGTGGCATAACCTGTCTCCTGCGCCGGAATGGAGGCCATGGTCAGGGTGGTCAGGGGCACAAACAGCAGTCCCATTGCAGCCCCCTGCGTGATCTGGATCCAGAAGATGTCCCATGTGCCGGATTGCAGCGTCATATGCGCGAAGCCGAAGAACGACAGGCCGGCTACGGCAAATCCGATTACCAGCATCCGGCGCCCGTCCCATCCCCTGCCCAGCAGATATCCGACCACGGGCATGAAGAGCGCCGTCCCAATCCCCCGCGGACTGGTCCAGAGGCCCGCCGTGGCCGCCGTCCAGCCCAGCAGGGTCTGCATGAAGAGCGGCAACAGGATCAAGCCTCCATAGAGCACAAAGCCGAGTACGCCCGCCAGACCGATGCCGGTGGCAAAGGAGCGAAAGCGGAGCAGATTGAAGTGGACGATGGGGTCTTTGACGGTAAGCTCGCGAACCACGAATGCAGCGAGGAAGACCACGGCCATGACGGCCAGCACGCGGATCATCTCGGAGCCAAACCAGTCTTTTTCCTGCCCCTTGTCCAGCATGATCTGCAAAGCGCCCATGCCCAGCGCCAGCATGCCCAGCCCCCAGAAGTCGGCGCGCAGCGTCCCGCGCCGGATGTAGTGAGGGTCGTGAACGAACAGGTAGATCAGGATCACACTGAGAATGCCGACCGGCACATTGATGTAGAAGACCCAGCGCCAGGAGTACGAATCGGTGATCCAGCCGCCGATGGTGGGGCCCAGGATGGGCGCGGCCACAATCCCCATGCCCCAGAAGGCCATCGCCTTGCCGCGCTCGCGGCCCGGGAACTCCTCCAGCATCACCGCCTGCGATAGTGGCTGCAAGCCTCCTCCCGTGGTTCCCTGCAGCACGCGGAAGAAGATGAGCATGGGCAGGTTCGGCGCCATCCCGCACAGGATGCTGGACACCGTGAACCCAGTCACCACGGTCATCAACAGCCGCTTGCGCCCCATGTAGTTGGCCAGCCATCCGGTGATGGGAAGGATGATGGCGTTGGCCACAATATAGGACGTCAGCACCCAGGTCGCCTCTTCCACCGTCGAGGAGAGCGACCCCGCGATATGGGGCAGGCTGACGTTGACCACCGAGGTATCCAGCACCTCCAGCACGGCGCTGGACATCACCGCGATGGCAATGATCCAACGCTGGACCACTGGCTCCGGTGGGGACTCGGGAAGAGTGGAGGCATCGGAATACAAAGCGACCGGCATCGCCGGCTCAGCTGCGCTGGTACTTGAGGCAGAAATTCGACTTGTATCGGACATCCCCGGCTCCGCGCAGCCAAAATTCTACGATATTCAACGCCCATGGTCCGGCGCAGTGACTCCAATCACTTCGATTGTTAGCTTATCTCCTGCCGGCCGTCTCTCACGCACCCAGTTCCAGTTCGTCCAGCCGCCGCCACTTGTAGATGGCGATGGAGACAACCCAGCTCAGCGCAAAGATCGCGATGATGAAATAGCCCAGCGCGCTGAAGTTGTTGTTCAGCCTGCGCACCGCGTCCCAGAACAAACCGCCCAGGCGGAAGTGTCCGGCCAGCAGTCCCAGCGCCTCGATCCCTCCCACCACCAGGGCCACCACCACCGACACAGATGTGATTGTCATGTTGTAGTAGAGCTTGCGCACCGGCTTGATGAACGCCCATCCATATGCCCCCAGCATCAGGATGTTGTCGGTTGTGTCGATCAGCGACATCCCCGCGGCAAACAACACCGGGAAGACCAGGATCGAGTAGATCGACAGTCCCTTCGATGCCTCCGCCGCCGAAATTCCCAGCAGCCAAATCTCGGTGGC
>JBEKWE010000045.1:0-18390 GCA_049513335.1 Acidobacteriaceae bacterium
CAACGGCAACTTCACGCCCAGCCTGCGGACCGGCGACGGCGAGACGCTGGAGCTGGAAGCCGGTTCGGTGCTGGTGGCGACCGGGTACAAGGAATTCGACGCCGCCAGAATCGGGCAGTACGGCTATGGCCGCCTGCCCAACGTCATCACCTCCTTCGAGCTGGAATCGATGCTGCGGCGCGGCAAGCTGGAGACCAAATCCGGCCGGCAGCCGCGCAACATAGCGATCATCCACTGCGTCGGTTCGCGCAGCCGGCAGTTCCACTCCTATTGCTCGCGCGTCTGCTGCGCCACCGCCCTCAAGTACGTTTTGCAGATCAAGTCCGCGCTTCCCGGCGCGCACGTCGCCAATCTCTACACCGATATGGAGGCCTTCGGCAAAGGCTGCGAGGAGTTGTACCGCAAGTGCTCCGAGGCGAAGACCTCCTTCCTGATGTATGCCAAGGACCGTCTGCCCGTTTTATGCGAGGCCGCGCCCGGGGATGGCTGCGAGATGATCGTCACCGTCGAGGAGCAGCTCTCCGGCGAAGCGATCGAGATGCCCGCCGATCTGGTGGTGCTGATGGTGGGCATGGAGCCGCGCCAAGACTCCAAACAGGTGGCGCGATTGGTCAATATCAGCCGCGACAAAGCCGGATGGTTCATCGAGAGCCACCCCAAGCTCGATCCCGTGGCCACCACCACGGACGGTGTCTATATCGCCGGCGCCTGCCAGTTTCCCAAGGACATTCCGGAATCCGTGATTCAGGGCCGGGCCGCCGCCGCGCGCATCCTGGCCAAAGTGGCGCAGGGCGAGATCAACGTCGATGCCGTCTACGCGGAGGTCCAGGAGAAGCTGTGCGCCGGATGCGGCACCTGCTTCTCGCTCTGCCCATACGGGGCCATCGAGATCGACGAGCAGAAGCGGGTCAGCCACATCATCAGCACGGTCTGCAAGGCCTGCGGCTGCTGCGCGGCTGGTTGCTCGGCCGGGGCCATCAAGGTCCGCCACTTCACCGACGAACAGATCTTCGCACAGATCGAAGGCGTACTCTGATCGGCGCCCCGGCCACTTACGTCGCCAGGAACGGCGCGCGCCGGAGCGGCTTCCGTGGAAGTGTCCGCGCCGCCGGTCGCGAAGGCGAATCGGAGATCATCGCCGGCTACTATACGGAATATTCGGGCTTTAAGTTCGCCCTCTTTTCATGGGGGAATATATCGTAATGTTGGCTGGGTGCCCCATCCATCGCGCCATTGAGAAAGGGTAGGGTTTCGGGTGCCCCATTCATCGCGGTTCTATCGCGATGGGTGGGTTATCGTTCGCGGGAGCGAACGACCGCCGTTGACGTTGTCTGTTCTTGCTGTCATCCTGAGAGCTGCTCTACATAAAGTGTCATTCTGCCCCTGGGCCTGCGAAGGGGAAGAACCCCCGCATTTTGTTTGCGGAACGAAATATTAGCCAAGCAGAGATATTGCAAAGTTGAATCGCACTTCGATCTAGTTATCAAAATGACCGCATCCTTCATGGTCCTCGCTGTGCTAACGGTTGCCGGAACGGCGGCATCCATGGGCCTGCGCAACGCAGTCCACTGCGTTCTTGCGCTGACGGTGGGCTTTGCCGGCGTGGCCGCGTTGTATTTGCAGCTTGGAGCGCAATTTGTTGGGCTCACGCAGATCATGGTCTATGTGGGCGCCGTGGCAATTCTAGCCGTCTTCGCCATTATGATGACGCACAGCCCGGAATCGGCGACCTCGCCTGTCTTCTCTTCTCAGTGGATCTGGGGCTGCGTCGTAGCCGCCGCCGTCTTCGCGGTTCTTGCGCGTGCAGTCTGTTCCGGCACGGCATCCGCGCCACGCCTGCCGCCGCAACCTGTCGCCACGGTGCAACAGATTGGCGACCGGCTAATGCATCGATTCGTCCTGCCGCTGGAGATCATGGGTCTGCTGCTGACCGCGGCCCTCATCGGTGCCGTAGTCATTGCAATGGGCCACAAGGAGGAGATGAAATGACCTCCTTGCAAAGCTACTTGCTCCTCTCGTCGCTTCTCTTTTCCATTGGCCTTGCCGGGGCCTTAATACGACGCAATGCAATTCTTGTCCTTATCGGAATTGAACTTATGCTCAATGCGGCCAACTTGAACTTCATCGCATTCTGGAGGTATGGTCCGGCCCCCTCAGCCTTAACCGGGATCATGTTCGCACTTTTTTCCATCAGCGTCGCGGCAGCGGAAGCAGCAGTCGGTCTGGCTATTATTCTCGCTGCGTACCGCCATTCCAAAACCACCGACTTAGACCGGATGAATTCCCTGAAAGGATAACTGCCACCGTCATACTAACTCAGCGTCGTCATTCTGACCCTGAGCGTAGTCGAAGGGTCAGAATCTCTGTATTTCGTCCGTAGACATCAACAATTTTCATGGTTGTATAACCGATAATTATTCGCATTTATTAACTCAATGACCTGGATCGTTCAAAACCTGTGGCTGGTGCCCGCATTGCCGATACTCGCAGCGGGAATCGGCGCTTTGCTGGGCCGGCGCAACCGCATGGCTGCCGCAACGCTGGCCATCGGTTCCGTGGCTTTCTCCTTCTTGCTCTCCATTGACGCATTTTTGCATGTGCTCGGCAATCGCGCTGGTGAACAGGTCCTAACGGTCAACTTCCGCTGGTTCCAGTTCGGCAACCAGTGGCTGAAGCTGGGCTGGATGCTCGATCCACTGACCGCATTGATGCTTCTGATGGTCACTTTTGTGGGCCTTCTGATTTTTATCTACAGTGTCGGATACATGGCCAATGACGAGAACTTTACGCGCTTCTTCTGCTTTATGGCGCTCTTCGCCGGGGCCATGCTGGGCGTAGTCATCGCGAATAGCTTACTTTTGCTCTTTATGTGCTGGGAGATCGTGGGACTCACCTCCTATCTGCTCATCGGATTTTGGTACAGCAATCCGAAAGCCGCTGCGGCTGCCAAGAAAGCATTCATCACTACGCGTATCGGCGATCTCGCATTTTTATTGGGAATGGTTTGGCTGTATGCAAATACGGGCACTCTACTTTTTTACGACAGTGGAGCCGGATGTCTCGAGCGTTCGGCGCTTATCCTTCTCGCGGCGCAGTCAACCGTTATAGGTTTGGCGGCCTCCACAGGGATCGCACTGCTTATCTTCTGCGGCGCGGCAGGGAAGTCCGGACAGGTCCCCTTTCATGTCTGGCTGCCGGACGCAATGGAGGGTCCGACGCCCGTGAGTGCGCTGATTCACGCGGCGACAATGGTTGCAGCCGGAGTATTTCTTGTTGCGCGCATCTATCCGTTGATGAGCGTACACGCGAGTAACTCCCTCGGCCCAACCGCCGCGCTGCAAGTAGTTACCTGGGTCGGCGCATCCACCGCTGTCTTTGCCGCGTTGATCGCCGTTGCGCAATTTGACATCAAGCGAATTCTCGCCTATTCCACCATCTCGCAGCTTGGCTACATGATGATGGGTCTGGGCGTTGGTGGCGTTGCAGTGGGAATGTTTCATCTAATTACTCACGCATTTTTTAAAGCCTTGCTCTTCCTCGGCGCAGGCTCGGTCATTCACGGATGCAGCGGCGAACAGGACATCCGTCGCATGGGCGGTCTGCGAAGACTCATGCCCATCACCTTTGCGGCATATGCCGTGGGTATGCTTGCGCTCTGCGGTTTCCCGCTCTTCTCCGGCTTCTGGAGTAAAGATGAGATTCTCCGCTCCGCGCTTTTCTGGAGCGTCTCTCAAGCCCCGTTTTATATGGGGGCCTTCGGCGCATTGCTCACCGCCTTCTATATGACGCGCCAGCTCTACTATGTGTTTGGCGGTAATGCACATCTGGCGGGGGCAAGCCACGACTTACTCCATTCCCCTAACTCAACAGACTCGCGTTACGCACCGCCCCAGCCGCACGAAAGCCCCGCAATCATGACGATCCCCCTGGTGATACTTGCTGCGCTCGCCATGCTGCTTGGACTGATCGGTACGCCCGCATGGCCATGGTTTCAATCGTTCCTCGACGGCAAGCCAGCTACGCTTAATCTTGCCGCATTCTTCGGCTTTGGCGTTCTGCAAGTAATGATCTTCTCGTCACTACTCGTCTTATGCGGACTTGGACTTGGTTGGTGGTTCTATGGACGCAGGACGATGGATAGCTCCAATAGTATGGACCAATTGGAGAAGCTGCGGCCGACTATCTTTACCGTTCTGGGCCAAGCCTGTTACATCGATGCACTCTATGGGGCGACGGTTCTCCGCCTGAATGTCTGGGCTGCCTGGCTCTCCGACTGGCTCGATCGAAGGGTCTGGAACGGCGCGGTGCAGACCGTGTCGTATCTTGTCCTCGGTGTTGCATGGCTGGACAACTTCCTTGACGCATCCGTAGTGAACTCAAGCTTCGATGAGGGTTGCCAAGACATTAGTCTCGGCGGTCAGATTCTTTCCCTGCTGCAGGATGGCCAGGTCCAGAGTTATATGAGAATCATCGGTTGTGCGCTCATCGCGCTTGTCATATTTCTGCTTTGGGGGGCGAAGGTATGATCGCCTTTCCATGGCTCACACTTCTCACGATCGTGCCAGTTGCCGGCGCGCTCATTCTGCTTGCGCTTAGCGGTCAGAACAAGAATGCAGTTCGTTGGACGGCGCTGGCCTTTAGTCTTGCTGCGTTCGTGCTTACCCTTATCTTATGGCGCCACTTCGATTCGTCATCTGGGAGTCTTCAGTTTCAAGAGCGGCACGCCTGGATTTCGTATCTAAGCGTGGAGTATCACGTCGGTATTGATGGACTCGGGCTGCTGATGTTGCTGCTTAGTTCCATTGTGGTTCCCATCGCAATTGTTGCCTCGTGGCAGATTCAGCAGAGAGTAGCGCTCTATTATTCCCTTGTACTTATTCTGCAGGCGTGTCTCTTTGGGACCTTCACTGCCTTGAATTTCTTTCACTGGTTTATCTATTGGGAGCTCAGTTTGGTTCCAGCTTTTTTCCTTATCCGGCTTTGGGGCGGGCCGCGCCGCACCAAGGCTGCCACACAGTTTCTGGTTTATATGATGGTCGGAAGCATCGCATTGCTGCTGGCGTTTCTAGCCATATTCCTTGCTGTTAAACAATTCGACTTCATCGACCTTGCGGCGCTTGCGCAGAACGGCCAGCTTATACCAGATGTAGTTGACAAATTGGCCTGGCACAGGTTCGCGCCGGAGCATATGGCGCTGGTCCTCTTTATCGGAGCGTTCTTAGGCTTCGCTGTCAAAGTCCCGCTGTTCCCGTTTCACACATGGCTTCCCTCCGCCTACTGTGAAGCGCCTACCGGAACTACAATTCTCCTAACCGGCGCGATGTCGAAGATGGGAGTCTACGGTTTTCTCCGCATTCTTCTACCCATCTTTGGTGCGCAGATGCAGGTAGTTCTGACGCCTCTCCTGTGGCTGGCGGTGGCGACCATTGTCCTCTCCGCCTACGCCGCGCTTGCCCAGAAGGACTTGAAGCGCATCTTCGCCTACTCTTCAATCAATCACCTTGGCTATTGCCTGCTGGGAATATTTGTGATCGTGAAATTTACAGGAGGCGATGCGGCCTTGACTGCCGAGAAGTATGCAGCGATGAATGGCGTTTTTCTACAGATGTTCAATCATGGGCTGACCGCCGCAACGCTGTTCTGGTTCGTCGCCATGCTGGAAAAACGAAGTGGCGGATTGCGTGGTCTGGATGATTTTGGGGGCCTGCGCAAGGTCGCGCCAGTCTTTACCGGACTCATGGGCATCGCACTATTCTCGTCGTTGGGTCTGCCCGGCCTGAATGGTTTTATCGGAGAGTTCCTGATCTTTAAAGGTTCATTTCCGCTCGTTACCTGGGCAACGTCGCTCGCAGTCATAGGACTGCTTGTAACTGCAATCTTAGTTCTTGGAATTCTTCAGCGAGTTTTCTCCGGGCCGCTCAATGAGCGATGGATACGTCTACCCGATCTGACTGCGGGCGAGCGGATCGTTCTTGCGCCCACGATCGGCATGATGTTTGCTTTGGGCCTCTATCCACAACTGCTTCTCGGGACAATTAACAATACCGTAATCCAGATGGTGCAACATTTAAAGTTTTGATCGACAACGGAACGTGGTGTTCTGAATATGCTTGCCTGGACGATCTACATCTCATTTCTGGGAGCGGCTGCACAGCTCCTGCTGCCCAGGGGCAGCGTGGCCTTGGCGCGCATCCTTGCGCTGCTGACGGCGTTGGTTGGGTTCGGTATTACGCTTACGTATTTCCTGCTGCACCGGACCGGAGAGATGCTGACCGTCGCTCGCGTGCCGTGGATTCCACCTCTTGGCATCGAGTATCGCCTCGCGGCAGACGGCATCAGCCTGACTCTGCTGCTGCTGACGGGGATCATCGCGATTACCGGAATTCTTTTTTCCTGGAACATTGCAGATCGAGCCAAGGAATTCTTCGCGTTTTATTTGTTACTGATTGGTGCGGTCTATGGAGTATTTCTTAGCTACGACCTATTGCTACTTTTCGTCTTTTACGAGCTTGTCATTGTCCCAAAGTATTTCCTGATTGCCATATGGGGTTCGACGCGCCGAGAGTATGGCGCAATGAAACTTGCGCTCTACTCCTTCGCCGGGAGCGCGATGGTTCTTATCGGACTTATCGCGGCATATGTTGCGGCCGGCGCAAAGACCGCCTCGCTTGGCGATCTGGCACAGTTTCCGTTTTCGCTGCACTTTCAGATGCTGGCGTTTCCCATGGTATTCGCCGGCTTTGCGGTTCTTGCAGGCATGTGGCCCCTCCACACATGGGCGCCGACGGGCCACGTCGCCGCGCCCACAGCTGCTTCCATGCTGCTTGCCGGTGTGGTCATGAAGCTGGGCGCCTACGGCTGCCTGCGCGTGGCCATGACGCTGTTCCCACTTGGCCTGGGGCCGTGGAGCTTCCATGTGATGGGCCTTGGTTCATGGCGCGATGTTTTTGCGTTGCTCGCAGTCATCGGGATTGTCTATGGCGCGTTGGTCGCGCTGGTTCAGAAAGACTTCAAATTCGTCATCGGCTATTCGAGCGTCAGCCACATGGGCTTCATCCTGCTCGGTCTGATGACCTTGAACCAGATTGGAATCTCCGGCGCGGTACTGCAGATGTTCTCGCATGGCATTCTTGCGGGACTGCTCTTCGCTGTGGTAGGCCGCATGGTGTATGCCCGCACCCATACCCGCGATCTGGCGGCGCTGGGTCCAATGAACCTCAACAAAGTCATTCCCTTTGCCGCAGTCACCTTTGTGATTGCCGGGATGGCCAGCATGGGCCTGCCCGGGTTCAGCGGGTTTGTGGCGGAGTTGATGATCTTGATCGGAGTCTGGCGCGCGTATCCCCTGTTTGCAGTCTGCGCGGGATTCGGTCTTATTGTCGGCGTGGTGTACATCTGGCGCGCGCTGCAAAAGGCATTTTTTGCGGAGGCGGAAGTCGAATCCGCGCCGCCGAATCCTCCGTTGCCGCCGATCTCGTATCCCGAGCGCATCGGCGCAATGATCCTGATGGGTGCGAGTGTGCTAATCGGACTTTATCCGCAGGCGCTTCTGAATGTCATCGTTCCTGCGTTGAACTCGCCGCTGTTTGAAGGCTTGCGCAAAGGGAGCTGGCAATGACCGCAATCAACTATGCGCAGTTGCTGCGTCTCGCGTTGCCGGAGGTTATTGTCGTAGCCACGGCGCTGATCGTGATGGCAACCGACCTGATGGTTCTGCGCAGATGCAGCACGCGCGTCCGGTTCGCTGTTGCCGCTGGTCTTGCATCGATCGGCTGCGCGGGAGCGATTGCGCGGATTCTGCTGGCGCAGGAGGCGGCCAGCATTCTCGACGGGATGCTCATTGCGAATCCGCTGACACGTCTGGTCCAGATCGTACTGCTCGCGCTGACAATTCTCACGCTGCTGCTCTTTGTGGACTCGACCTTCACGGAACACGTTGGCGAGTTTGTCCTGCTGCTTCTGGTTGCGACCGCTGGAATGATGTTTCTGGCAGGCACAGAGGACCTGCTGGTCCTGTTTATCTCGCTGGAGCTGTTGAGCCTGTCGCTCTACATTCTTGCGGCCTTCGACAAACGCAGCGCGCAGTCGTCGGAGGCCGCGCTGAAGTACTATCTCTTCGGCGGTGTGTCGGCGGCGTTCCTGCTGTTTGGATTCAGCCTGCTCTACGGCCTGTCGAATTCCACCAGTCTGCCGCACATTGCCATCGCGATTCGCGGGCCGGCCATTAGCCCGTTTTTGGTCGTCGCCATCGTCACCACTGCGATCGGCCTTGGGTTTAAAGTCGCGGCTGCTCCATTCCACTTCTGGGCACCGGACGTCTACCAGGGCGCGCCCGCTCCCAGCGCTGCGTTCATCGCATCCGGATCCAAAGTCGCCAGCTTCTTTATCTTTTTCCAGGTGATGGCGCTGGGCTTTGTGGGTGCGGAAGGCACGGCCGCTTTGCCGCATCTTGTGCGCGGCTGGGTCCCGGAGCTGGCCCTGATGGCCGCAGCGTCCATGCTGCTGGGGAACCTGGTCGCCATTCGCCAGACCAGTCTGCGGCGATTGCTTGCCTACTCGGCCATCGCGCACGCGGGCACCATGCTGCTGGCAGTCGTGGCTCACGCCGAACAGGGCCTTGCCGCACTGCTCTATTACGTTGTGACCTACGCTCTGGCGACGCTTGGCGCCTTTGGCGTGATTGCGGTTGTCGAGCAACAAACGGGCGGCGACGATCTCTCGAACTTCGACGGGCTCGGCAGACGAGCGCCCGTGCTCTCGTTTTGCCTGGCGATCTTTATTCTCTCGCTGGCGGGGATTCCACCCCTGGCCGGGTTCTTCGCCAAATTCTATCTTTTTGTATCTGTGCTGAACGCCGCGCCGGGGTCGATAGGCCTGCTCTGGCTGGTCGTTTTGGCCATCGCCATGAGCGCCGTCGCGCTCTACTACTACCTGCGTGTGCTCAAGCGAGTCTACGTTGCAGCTCCCGCTTCCGGCGCCAGGGAGATACGAACGCCAATTCTCAGCCAGGTCATTATGCTCTTGCTTGCCGCCCTTGTGGTGCTTCTGGGCTGCGCTCCGCAACTGCTGCTGCAATGGATACTGGCAGCCATTCAAGCCTCCGGCCTCTGATCGCGCCGAAACCGATGCAATGGTCTACCGCGGTCATAGATGCGCACCTGGACGACAGCAAGCCCCGTGAAGTGTCCTGAAGGTCCTTGCGCCGTTGTTCAGGGATGGAATCACGGCTTGAGCGCTACAGACGCGTTGAGAGCCGCGGAGGGACCCCGACGTGACAGGCCCAGCACCGGGGCCGTGGACTGCGCGGGGGTCTCGCTTGCGTAATAGGCGCTGTTTTGCCCACCGGAGGACAACAGCGTATTGCGTACCATGAAGGAGCCAACCAGCTCATTCAGGTTTGCCGCCAGATTGGAGAGGCGGTCGCAGGCAACGACGGAACGCGCGGAGCTGTTGGTCGTACGTTCGATGATGCTGGAAATCTCGTTGAGGTTGGCGTTCACCGATTCGGTCGCATACGACTGCTGGGCGGATGCGGTGGCGATCTGTGTGACCCTCTTCTGCAACGCCTCAGATCCCTGGATGATGCTGGCCAGCGCGTCTCCTGCGGAGCGTGCCGAGCCGACGCCGCTCTCCACATGACTCATACTGGAGCGCATGGCCTCGACCACCTCCGCGGTCCCCGCCTGAATGGCGCGCACCATCTGGTCGACCTCCTTGGTGGCGCGGCTGGTGCGTTCGGCGAGCCGTCTGACCTCCGCCGCAACCACCGCGAAGCCGCGTCCGTGTTCCCCGGCACGGGCCGACTCGATGCTGGCGTTGAGGGCCAGCAGGCTGGTCTGATTGGCAATGTCGTCGATCACGCCGATGATCGTTCCAATGGCATCGCTGGCCTGGCCGAGTTCTTCAATCTTGGTCGCAGTCGCCTGGTTGGCCGCCAGCAGTTGCTGAATGGTGGAGACGGTGGACTGGATGGTCTGGCCGCCGGCGTGGGCGTTCTCCTCGGCCTTGCGGGCGTCGCGCGCCGCGTTCTGCGTGGTCTCGCTGATCTGATGCACCGCGGTGGAGATCTCGCCCATGCTCACGGTAATGTGCGCCGCCTGGTCCTGCTGCATGGCGGACTGCGAGGCGGTTTCGTGCGCGATCCCGGCCAGGCCGGTGGCGGCCTCATTCAGGGCGCGCGCGTTCTCCGTCACGCGCAGGACAATCTGCTCGATGCGTTCAATGAAGACGTTGAACCAGTGTCCCACCTCGTCCAGTTCGTCGCGCTCATGCACCTCCACGCGGGCGGTCAGATCGCCGTCTCCCTCGGCTATGTCCCGCATGCGGCCGGCAAGTCCGTGCAGCGGCAGGATCACCTTGTATTGCAGCACCCACCACGCGCCGGCGCATCCCAGCAGGGCGATTCCCAACATCACAGAACCGGCGATGCTGGAACGGACGGACCACAGGTCGATGGCGCTCAGCTCGCCCTGAAACTGGCTGCCGATCGATTGGTCCAGTGCCTGCATTGCGGCGGCCATGTTGCGGTCATCCGAGGCCAGGGCCACGACCTGGCTCTGCAGGTCCGTTGTCACATTGTCCTTGCTGGCCAGCAGGGCGCCATAGGTTTCGCGCGAACGCGAGCGGATATCCGAAAACTGAGTCAAAAGATCGTCGGCGCTGCGGGCCAGTTCGGGAAATGGCGCTACTGAGCCGCGCAGCCCGGTCAGGTGTTCTTCGACCGCGTCGGCATCTTTGTCGGCGGCGGCCAGCGTGCCCGGGTCTTCGATCAGCACGGCCTCTTTGTAGTGCTTCGTCATCTGGTCGAAGGAGGCCTCCGCGTCGCGCACGCTCAGCGCCGCCGGAAAAACGGAGGTGGACATCCGGTCCATGTGCCGCTGCGTGGCGCCGGCGGTAAACTGCTCCAGTGCGAGCAGTAGCAGATATCCCACAGCCAGCATCCCCAGAATCGCCAGGATGCGTGCCCGGATGCTGTGCTTCATCTGCAAAGTTGGAGTCACCGACTCACCTCACGGCCAGGACTTTTACCCCTTCATGCGGTGCAGACCGTCCGATGTACCCGATTGCGCCCGGCGTGTGCGCCACATACTCCACCACCGCAGCCTCAGAATCCAGTGTCTTTGGCATCATGCCCTGACCGGAGAAGAGAACGCTGCGCCAGCCGGCCCGGAACCCGGAGTCGGACTTGCCGATATAGAGACTGAGAAACTCGTTCTGCACGGCCCCTTGCTTCAGCAGCACCGGCGTCACCTGCATGCTGTCCTTCAGACTGGTGGAGGCCCCGATAAAGATGTCGCGCAGTTCGGATTTGGAGACGCTGGACACGCTCACATTGGGATTCGCGATGATCACAACCTGCGCATGCGCACCGCCCAGTGCCGGAATGAGCAAACCGAAGAGGAGAGTCAGGATTCGAGATTTTTTGGGTGTTCCTGCATTCGTTTTCATCAGAAGCTCACTCCAATCTTCAGCAGTGTCATCCGCGTATTGGGCTTGAGCCCACCGGGATTGTCCGAAGTGCTGTATCCGAACTCCGAGCCATCGACAAAGTGCTGTTCGGCCTTGAGATAGAGATAGCTATCGACGTCGTACCGCGCCGAGAGCGTCCAGTCCTTCTGATAACGCGCGTTGGAGACGGGCAACTGGCGGTCCAGCGAATAGCTGAAGTTCATGCCGCCGGTCAGGCGCTCAGAGAGTTTGTAGCTGGCCATCAGATACCAGGCGCGCTGGTCCTTGGGGATGAAGATGGTGGGACCGCCCACAAATGACGTGGTCTTTTGCAGGGCCTGGCGCGTGTACTCGCCCCCCACCATCAACTTGTTGCGCTCGTAGATCCCATAAAGGTAGGGCTGGTAAAAGTGGGTCGCCTGCAGGCTTCCATTCAGAGCGCCCAGAACGGCCGCGCCGGAGGTGTGCTCGGAGTCTTCGCTGGCGCCGGCCATCAGACCGCGCAGCGGGGTCTGCCAGCGCAGCGTGCCTCCGTACATGGGGCCGGTGGCCCCATTGGGCAGCGAGATGCCCTTGTCCCGCACCGTCTGGAAGACTGCGTCGTCCGAGCTGAGCACGCGCTGGCCGCCGTAGGCGCGGTACTCCAGCTCACCGAAGGAGTCGCCCAGCGGGATTGTGCCGTAGACCACGCCGCCGTAGTGCGACAAAATCGAGTTCCGGTTGGCAATCGCGTACAGCGACTGGGGCAGCAGCACCCACAGATGCACCGAATCGATGTCCTGCGTCTCGTTCAGCAGACCGATCGGTGTCTTGACCTTGCCCATGCGAAAGCCGAAGCGCTCGTTGACCTTATAGTCTCCCTGCGCCCAGTCCAGCGTGATCTGGTTGCCATAGTTGCCGAGCAGAAAAAATCGCGGCTGCACGCCGATGCGCAGTTTGGGCCGGGGCTGGACGGTGACGTTAATGACCGCCTCGGTCCACGCCGGGCTGCCGTCGGTCGTGTCTGCGGTGTTCCAGTTGTTGTTGGTGGTGTAGATGAATCCCTGGGTGGCATAGCCATGCATCTGAAGGTTCAGGTCCTCCATGCTCTGCGCCGTGGCCGTAGGCCCGCTCCAACAGAGGTGCATGAGAATATAAATGGTTGCCGCAATGCAGGATCGCCTCATGAAAACTCCTTCATACTCGTCCGCCTTATGGGTCTGTGCGCTTCCGGCCCGCGAGGTCCGCCCCGGGCAGCGAAGACACGCAACCGCTCAGCAGCCGGGAAAAGGCCTAGAGCCTCTATCGGCAATCCGTTCAGGAGAATGAGCTTCAGGGCTAGGGCATTTTCGTAATTGCTATAGACCAAAAATGGATTGTCATTCTGACCCTGACCCTGAGCGCAGCCGAAGGGGAAGGGGAAGAATCCCCGCATTTTGCTCGCTGCGCGACGGTCTGCACCTTTAGCAAAAATGCCTACGCGAAGTCTACGACCTGCAATGCACCATGCCGGAAGGGAGATGGAGGAACGATGAAACGCGCCGCGTCAACTCTCACGCCGAGATCTACGCCGTCACGCGCGCCGAGGCGCGCAGCGTCTTCCGGCGCACGGTCAGCGCCTCGATGCGGTCGCGCAGCACGGTGAAGCCGCAGCCAGTGCCGTGCGGCACCTCGATCTCGCCGCGGGCGTTGACCGTCACCTCCGGCTCGATGATGTCCTCGGCCCAGTAGCGCGCCGACGCCGACACATCGCCCGGCAGCGAGAAGTTCTCCAACGACGAGAGCGCGATGTTGTGCGCACGCCCGATGCCCGTCTCCAGCATTCCTCCGCACCACACCGGAATGCCGCGCTCCGCCGCCGCGTTGTGCACGGCGATCGCCTCGGAGAAGCCGCCCACCCGCCCCGCCTTGATGTTGATGATCCGGCACGACTGCATGGCGATGGCGGCCAGCGCGTCGCGACGGTTGCGGATCGATTCGTCCAGGCAGATGGCCGTCTGCAGCCGCTTCTGCAACATCGAGTGGAAGTAGAAATCGTCGTACCACAGCGGCTGCTCGATCATCAGCAGCTTGAACTGGTCCCACTCCACGATGTGGTCGAAGTCGACGATGCGATAGGCCGAGTTGGCGTCGCAACTGAGCAGAATCTCCGGCCAGCGCGCGCGCACCGCCTCAAAGATCTTTGTGTCCCAGCCCGGCTTGCACTTCAGCTTGATGCGCTGATAGCCCGCCGTCAACTCCTGCTCGATCTTCTCCATCAGCGCCGCGGGCGACGGCTGAATTCCAATCGAGACGCCGCAGGGAATCGCGCTGCGCGTACCGCCCAGCAGCTTCGCCAGCGGCACGCGCTTCTTCTGCGCTTCCAGCTCCCACACCGCGTTCTCCAGCGCCGCCTTGGCCATGCGGTGCCCGCGCACCTGGCAGAAGAGCGCAGGACAACTCCCGCCACTGGCCAGTTCCTTGCCCACCAGGCGCGGCGCAAGCTCCGTCTCGGTAATGATCCACGCGGTCTCGATGCTCTCCTCGGAGAAGTACGGGTGCTCGCCGGCCACGCACTCGCCCCAGGCCGTCATCCCGCCGGACTCGATCTCCACCAGCAGGATGCGGCGGGTTGTAGTGAGGCCAAAGCTGGTCTCGAACGGAAAGGCGAGAGGCATGTTGATCTCGCGTAGATGAACTGCGTCGATGGTCAGCATAGAGGTCTTCCTGTCCTGGCGTCGTTCCGTTCCCTGCTCTTCTGTTCCCTGTTCCCTGTTCCCTGCCCTACAGTCCACCCACACGCCCCAGCAGAAAGAATCCGTCGCCATTTGCGCAGCGTTCGTAGCCGGTGATGGCGAGCCCGCGCGCAAACGCCGACTCCAGGATGAGCCGGTTGCGCGTCTGCAGCGACTCTGCCAGAGTACGCCGCTGCGGATCGCGTTTCCAGTCGTGGACGATGCACGGCACATCGATCCGCTCCACCACCTCGTCGGCCGCGGTCGCCTGCTCCGCCGTCTCTTCGTCCGCTATCTCTTCACCCAATGCCCGCCGCACCCGCGGTGACCTCAGCCACCACTCCACAACCAGCCGGTCGGTGGGCAGCCCGCCCTGCAACGGCGAGGTCGACGGGCCATAGATGTTGCGCATGTAGCGCCGCGCAATCGCGCCCAGCCGCGCGATGTTCAGGTGCGCGTTCTTGATCTCCAGCGGGTCGAAGGTCCACTCCATCAGGTCGATGCCGCGCTCCAGCGCGTCGTCGCGCTGCGCCAGCTTCAGCTTGCGTCCCAGCCCCATGTTGCGATATTCCGGCAGCACGGCCAGCATGTGCGAGTGCAGGTAGGGCTTGCCGTCGTGATAGCCGGGTAACGACATTGCGAAGCCCCCCAATTTGTTGCCGTCGAAGACCCCCAGCACCTGCCCGCCGATGCGCTCGGCAACGATAAAGACACGCTTCGGGATCAGGTCGCTGTCGCTGTATCCCCACACCGCGAGCTGCACGTCGACGCACTGCTCGAAGTCTGCCAGCTTCGTCACCGGCGCAATGCGGATCTGCTTGGTATCGCCCCGGGCATCCTTCTCATGGCCCGGGACCTTGATCGCATCGCTCGTCTGTTTCGGCTCGCTCATGTCTTCAACCCACCCGGCGCAGTCATACCCGGCTCACTGCCGGCCGGCCTCTCCGGCTTCGCTTCGTCTGCGCGCTTGGCCCAGTTCCACAGCGCATCCAGTTCGGCGGGCGTCAGCGAGGACAGCGCGTCAAAGCCTCCCGCGTTGGCCTCCATTGTACGGAAGCGCGCGCGGAACTTCCGGTTCGCCGCGCGCAGCGCCGACTCCGCATCCACCTTCAAGTGCCGCGCCAGATTCACCGCGGTGAAGAGCAGATCGCCCAACTCCTCTTCAATTGCGGCTCTTGCCGTTCCCGCCTCTTCTGAGGCTGCCGAGGCATTCGTTTTGCTTAAGGGCACGGCTTCAGCCGTGCCGTCAGTCCGATCCAATAAATCGGGCTTCAGCCCCTGAGGTACATCCTTTGAATTATTTCCCAACTCTGCCTTTAATTCGCCAATCTCTTCCTGCAACTTCTCGAAGAGCCCCTCCACATCCGGCCAGTCGAAGCCCGCCTTCGCCGCCTTCGAGCCCAGCTTGCGCGCCTCCATCGTCGCCGGCATGGTGCGCGGAATCGCATCCATGGCCGATGCCGTCTTTTTCCCCGCCGCCGCAGTCAGCTTCTCGCCGCGCTTGATCAGCTCCCAGTTGCGCAGCACCGCCTCCGGGTCGGTCGCGTCCGCAAGCCGTCCATCCACGGGAAAGACATGCGGATGCCTCCGCACCAGCTTCGCATTCAGATTTGCCGCAACGTCCGCGATGTCGAAGTGGCCCGCCTCCGACGCCATCTGCGCGTAAAAGAGCACCTGAAGCAGCAGGTCGCCCAACTCATCCTTCAACTCCGGCCACGCCCGCCGCTCAATGGCGTCGAAGACCTCGTAGGTCTCCTCCAGCGTATAGCGCTTAATCGTGTCGAAGCTCTGCTCGCGGTCCCACGGACAGCCGCCCGGCGCACGCAACCGCGCCATGATCGAGATCGCCTCCGCCAGCGGCATTGCAGCCCGTTCCGCCGCGCCTGCCTGTCGCAGCTCCGCCGCCTGTCGCACCTGGGCTGTCTCCACTTCGGCCATACCACTACTTTACCGCGAAGCCGTAAATGGGTCGTCTGCCCCGGTCCCGTAGACCACAGCACTTCTTGTTATGATGCCAACACGCGCGGCCTTTACCCCCGCAGCGCCATCTGGTCGGTGACGATCTGCGTCAGGTCCGGCTTCTTCAGCCCGTGCTCCTGCTCGTTGAACTTGTCCACCTTGCTGGACCAGTTCATGCTGCAGAACTTCGGCCCGCACATGCTGCAGAACGCGGCCTCCTTGTAGTACTCGTCGGGCAGCGTCTCGTCGTGCATGGCGCGCGCGGTCTCCGGATCCAGCGAAAGCGCGAACTGCTTGTCCCAGTCGAAGGTATACCGCGCCTGCGAGATCGCGTCGTCGCGGTCGCGCACGCCGGGCCGGTGCCGCGCCACGTCCGCCGCGTGGGCCGCGATCTTGTAGGCGATGATGCCGTCCTTCACGTCCTTTTCGTTGGGCAGACCCAGGTGCTCCTTCGGCGTCACGTAGCACAGCATCGCCGCTCCGTGCCATCCGATCATCGCCGCCCCAATCGCCGACGTGATGTGGTCGTAGCCCGGCGCGATGTCCGTCACCAGCGGCCCCAGCACATAAAACGGCGCGCCGTCGCACAGCTCGACCTCCTTGTCCACCTGCAGCTTGATCTGGTCCATGGGAATGTGCCCCGGCCCCTCGATCATCACCTGCACATCGCTCTTCCACGCCTGCCGGGTCAGCTCGCCCAGCGTCTTCAACTCGGCAAACTGCGCCTCGTCGCTGGCGTCGGCCAGGCATCCGGGCCGCAGCCCATCGCCCAGCGAGTAGCTCACATCGTACTTCGCCATGATCTTCGTAATGCGGTCGAAGTTCTCGTACAAAAAGTTCTGCTTGTGGTGCGATGTCATCCACTGCGCCAGGATCGCGCCGCCCCGGCTCACGATTCCCGTGATCCGTTTGGCCACCATCGGCACATACTGGATCAGAACCCCGGCGTGAATGGTGAAGTAGTCCACGCCCTGCTGCGCCTGCTCCTCGATCACTTCCAGGTACAGGTCGATGTTCAGGTCTTCCAGTTTCTTCACCCGCGCCAGCGCCTCGTAGATCGGCACCGTGCCCAGCGGCACCGGCGAGTGGCGCAGAATCTGTTCGCGAATCATGGGAATGTCGCCGCCGGTCGACAGGTCCATCACCGTGTCCGCCCCGTAGTGCACCGCCGTGTGCAGCTTGCGCAGCTCCTCGTCCACGTTCGACACCATCGCCGAGTTGCCGATGTTGGCGTTGATCTTGCACAGCGATCCCACGCCAATCGACATCGGCTCCAGCTCCGGATGGTTGATGTTCGCCGGAATGATCATGCGGCCCACCGCGATCTCGTCGCGCACAAACTCCGGCGCCAGCTTCTCCACCTGCGCCACATAGGCCATCTCTTCGGTGACCATCCCCTTGCGCGCAAAGTGCATCTGGCTCATGTTGCTGTCGCCGCTGCGCGCTGCCTCTGCGCGGCGCTTCACAATCCACTGCGCGCGCGGCGCCGGCACCTTGTAATCCTTGCCCAATACGTGCGCCCCATTGCCGTTCGTCTGCTTATGATTTCCGCTCGCGCTCATTGGTTTTCCCCCCGCGTGAAATGCCGATGTTGTCTACAAAGTATACCCTGCGACAGCCCCGGTTTGCGCGGGTGGAGACCACATCGCGACGCTCTTCGCAGCAGCAACAAAGCGCCCGTTGCTACAGCCATCAAATGAGTGTGTTGCAAGCCACCGCGCACGGACAAAGACGGAACGAAGTACGCCGCGCGATCTTCTCGTCGCAAAGAGAATGCGGCATCTCTGCCGCATTCTCTCAAAGCACTCTTTTATTGTTGTGGTCCTGTTGTCTACACACCGCTGAACGCGGAGAAACCGCCATCGATTGGAATCACAATGCCGGTCACGAACTCCGACGCCGGCGACAGCAGCCACAGCACGCCGCCAAACAGGTCCGCGGATACGCCCAGTCGCCCCATCGGTGTGTGCCCGACAATCGTCTTGCCGCGCGCCGTCCACTCGCCCGTCTCCTTGTCGGTCAGCAGAAAACGGTTCTGTTCGGTGAGAAAGAATCCCGGCGCAATCGCGTTCACCCGTATCTTCGGTGAGTACTCCTGCGCCATGTGCACGGCCAGCCATTGCGTGAAGTTGCTCACCGCGGCCTTTGCCGCCGAGTAGGCCGCAATGCGCGTCAGCGGACGGAATGCGTTCATCGACGAGATATTCAGGATTGTGCCGTACCCCTGCTCCGCCATCACCTTCCCAAAAATCTGCGAGGGCAGGATCGTCCCCATCACATTCAGCTCGAA
>JBEKWE010000046.1:0-18341 GCA_049513335.1 Acidobacteriaceae bacterium
CCCGTGGCGTAGTCGCGCATCTGCAACAGAACGGCGTGAGCCGGGTCCATGGCAACCCGCCCGGTGAGCCGGTAGTTGATATACCCGTTTACCTGGACGAACTTCCAGGTTTGCTTCAGGACTTCGGGTTCGTGATCGCGCAGCCACAGCAATCGCGCGGCCACATAGAAGGCGTCGGGCCGGTTGCCGGTGATGCGGTAGATCTCTTCCGCGCCCAGCAGTTCGGTCAGGCGGACCGCCTCTGCTTCGGCGCGGCGGTCCATCCAGATCATCGCCGGACGCAGTGGCCGCCCGGCGCAATCCAGCGGTAGCAGAGTCGGCGCCTGGGAACTTACAGCCATTCCCAGAACCCGCTCCGGCCCATGCTCCACCTTCGCCAGCGCCCCGCGAATGGCATGGCAGGTTGCCTGCCACCAGTCTTCTGGCTCCTGCTCCACCCACCCGGAGCGAAGGTGATGCAGCGGATACTCCGCCTGGCAGACGGCGCAGAACCTTCCGCGAAGGTCCAGAAGAACGGCCTTCACGGAACTGGTTCCGGCATCGACTCCAAGCAGCAGTGGTTCCACATTGTCCTTTCAAAGGGAGTTTTTTTGATGAACATTCTAGTGGGCCGCGTAGAGTGGCGCGACAGAGACCACTCCAAGCCCGGCCAAAAAGAGTACGAACATGAGTACAAGCAGCCGGTTCACCTTCGCTCCGCCTCCGGCAAACTCGCGCCACACCAGAACGCCCCAGAGAGCGCCAACCATGGTCGAGCCTTGCCCGATGGCATAGCTGATCGCAGGCCCAACCTGCAACGCGCGCGGCGCACTGGCCGCCACGAAGTTCGAGAGCGATCCGGCGATCCAGACGATGCCGCCCACGATCCCGAGGAAATGCACCCACCAGTTTCCTTTCAGGTAATCCGCAAATCTCAGCCGCGGCCCCGCGATTGGGAAGCGCATGAAGTAAAGGTTGTACACAAAGACCGATGCCAGCACACCCAGGGCAAAGACGAACCCAACCGCGTAGGGGCCAAGCCCTTTCGGGCCCGACTTGCCGATCTCAACCAGCGGGTAAAACATCCCCATCAGGATGCCGCCGATGACGCTCAGCCGGATGCCCTTCCAGGTCGCCGCTCGTTTCGCCGCGGCGTCGGTCTTGTCTCCCGCGGCGCTCTGGCTGACGGCGTGCGCGCGGTAGGCGATGGCGTCCACGATGATGGCCCCCACAACCAGCGCCACGCCCACGGCGAGCAGCACTGGATTGCCTTGCGGGTTGACAAAGTAGTTCCAGATCACCCCGACCACCAGGGCCAGCCCCACGCCGATGGGAAACGCCACCCCCATTCCGGCCACGGAGATTGCGCCCACCACCAGGATGTTGGAGAGGTTGTAAATCACCCCGCCCGCGAAGCCGCAGAGAAGATTCGTGGCGCCGGCGTGCGCCAGATCGTCCGCGAAACGGAGGCCGTCCGACCCCCATGTGCCGAAGGTCAGCCCAGCCAGCGCGGCGCCCAGAGCAACACCGATGGAGTAGTCGTAGTAGAGGAGTTCAAAGCGCCAGCCCTTGGCGATCTTCAGCACGTTGGCCCACGATCCCCAGCAGAGCATGGTCAGAATGGTGAGCGCCAATGCAAGTCCGTACGAGTGCGGCAGAGTCATGCGATCTCCTTTCACTGCCGTGGAATCGATTTCTACAGCTTCGGAAAGTCGGGAGAATAGTACCACCTCGCGCAATCGGGCCTGCGGGTTGCGGCCCGGGAACCGGAGGATGGCCGGAACCGGAGAGCACACTCGCGGCAAGACCCCATGCTAGTCTTGAGCGAAACTTTACAATTCACTTCGATAGCGGCGAAACGAACGATGACGGCTCAGGATACAAATCGCGCGGCAGAGGGTCCAGCCGTACAAGGCGGCCATGCGGACGTTAGCGCCGCAAAGACTCCGCTGCCGCCGACGGGCAAATCTATAATCCCTGCAAAGATTTTTGCCAAGGCGAAGGACCACAACATTCATGTCTCGTCCGCTGTGCTGGATGCGGCGGCAAAGGACGGCGACGAGCTGCTTCGCTCCCTGCGCACGACCCCCGAGGGCCTGACGCAGACAGAGGCCGAGGCGAGAGCGCGCACCGTGGGCCCGAACGAGGTGGCGCAGGAGAGGCCGCGTGGCTGGTTCATCCGCCTGTTGATCATTCTGCGCAACCCGCTGGTGGTCCTGCTGGCCGTCCTCTCGTCCATCTCCTACGCCACGGGCGACATGCGCGCTGGAACCGTAATGGCATGCATGGTGCTGCTCAGCGTGACGCTGCGCTTCGTGCAGGAGGCGCGGGCAGACGCAGCGGCGGAAAAGCTCAAGGCCATGATCCACGTCACCGCGACGGTGCTTCGCGATGGCAGCGCGCGGGAGATTCCGCTGCGCGATCTTGTGCCGGGAGATGTGGTCAAACTCTCCGCCGGCGACATGATTCCCGGCGACGTGCGGCTGCTAACCACGAAGGACCTGTTCGTCAGCCAGGGAACGCTGACCGGCGAGTCGATGCCGGTGGAGAAGTTCCACGATCCCGAGCCGCAGGCCTCGAGTTCGCCGACCGAGCTGAAGAACACCTGCTTCCTCGGCACCAGCGTGCAAAGCGGCACGGCGACTGCGGTTGTGGTGGTCACCGGAGTCAACACCTATCTCGGCAGCATGGCCGGCTCCATCACCGAGCAGGAACCGCCGACCAGCTTCGACCGCGGGCTGAGCCGCTTCACCTGGCTGATGATCCAGCTGATGGCGGTGATGGTGCCTCTGGTCTTCCTCATCAACGGGCTTACCAAGCACGATTGGAAGAGCGCCTTCTTCTTCGCCATGGCCGTGGCCGTGGGCCTCACGCCGGAGATGCTGCCCATGATCGTCTCCGTCTGCCTGGCCAAGGGCGCGATCGCCATGAGCCGCAAGAAGGTGATCGTCAAGCGTCTGAACGCAATTCAGAACTTCGGCGGCATGGATGTACTGTGCACCGATAAGACCGGAACGCTCACCGAGGACCGCGTGGTGCTGCAGCGGCACTGCAACGTGGCGGGACGCGAGACCGACGAGGTGCTGCTGGACGGCTACCTGATCAGCCACTTCCAGACGGGCCTGAAAAACCTGCTGGACACGGCGATCCTGAACAGCTCGGACTTTCATCAGCAGGAACTCATCGAAAAGTTCAAGAAGCTCGATGAAATTCCCTTCGACTTCACGCGGCGCATGATGTCGGTGATGGTGGAAGATCCCGACGGCCACGCCATCCTGTTGACCAAGGGCGCGCCGGAGGAGATCTTTCAGCAGTGTTCTCAGTTTGAGCTGGACGGCAAGCTGTCGCCGATGGAACCTGCGTTGATCCAGGGACTGAAGGCGGAGTACGCAAGCCTTAGCGGCGACGGATTCCGCGTTCTTGCCGTCGCAAAAAAGGACCTCGACGGAAAAAAGTCCTGCTCCAAGGACGACGAACACGATCTCGTCCTGAAAGGCTATGTCGCATTTCTCGACCCGCCCAAGCCGAGTGCAGCGACCGCAATCAGCTCGCTGCACCAGCACGGCGTGGGCGTGAAGATTCTGACCGGCGATAACGACCTGATCAGCCGCAAGGTCTGCGGAGACGTGGGGCTCGCGCCCGATCCCATGCTGCTGGGCGACGCGGTAGAGAAGATGACGGACGCCGAGCTGGCGGAAGCTGCGGAGAAGACGACGCTCTTCGCGCGCCTCTCGCCGGCCCACAAGCAGCGGATTGTCCGCGCGCTGCAGGGCAAGGGGCACGTCGTCGGATTCATGGGAGACGGCATCAACGACGCGCCCGCGCTGCACACCGCGGACATCGGCATCTCGGTGGATACGGCGGTGGACATCGCCAAGGAATCGGCGGCTCTGATCCTGCTGGAGAAGGACCTCATGGTACTCGAAGGGGGTGTGATCGAAGGGCGCAAGGTCTTCGCCAACATTCTCAAGTACATTCGCATGGGCGCCAGTTCCAACTTTGGAAATATGTTCAGCGTGCTTGGCGCGAGCGCGTTTCTGCCGTTCATACCTATGGCCCCGATCCAGATCCTGACCAACAACATGCTCTACGACGTCTCGCAGATTCCGATTCCCACCGACGCGGTGGACGACGAGCTGGTGGCCAAGCCGCGGCCCTGGAACATCGATGAGATCCGGCGGTTCATTCTCTTCGTCGGGCCCATCAGCTCGATCTTCGACTACACGACCTTCTTTGTCATGCTCCACATATTCAAGTGCTGGCACCCATCCAACGCTCCGCTGTTTCAGACGGGGTGGTTCGTCGAGTCGCTGATGACACAGACGCTCATCATCCACGTCATCCGCACCAACAAGATTCCGTTCCTGCAGAGCCGCGCAAGCTGGTCGCTGATGCTGACAACGGCGGGCATCATGGCCTTCGGAGCGTGGCTTCCATTCTCTCCGCTGGCCTCTTCGCTGGGCCTCGTCCACCTGCCGGGGCTCTACTGGCCGATCCTGCTGCTGACGCTGCTTGCCTACGCGGGCCTTACGCAAGCAGTGAAGGTCTGGCTGTTGTGGAAGAAGTGGATCTAAGCCAGGAAGACTGTGTACTTTGCTGCTGGTTCTGTTGCCGAATCCGGGAGATGCGACTCTGTGCGCTAAAACCGGTTGCGGCGTTCGCAGCACATTGTTCGATCTGCAAATTGCTGGCTCGTGCCAAAATGGTAGGTAAACTAACATGCCAAACGACATCATCCCGACATCTGAGTCCACACCTGGATCCGCCGCTGAGACCCCCGCGGAATTTTCTGCCAAAATCCCTGCCGAATCTCCCGCTGATTCTCCCGCCGAATCGTTTGCCGAGCTGCTGGCGCAGTTTGAGCACACGCACTCCCACCAGGCGGAGGGTGCGAAGCAGTTGGAAGGCACCGTCGTCTCGCTCGACGCCGAGTTTGTGTATCTCGACATCGGCTACAAGTCCGAGGGGATTCTGCCGCGCAGCGCGTTTGAGAACAACGCCGAAGGAGTCGCTCCGGGCGATGTGTTTCCCGTCTCGGTGAAGGGACGCAACGCCGAACGCTACTACGAGCTATCGCGCCACAAGGTGGTGCAGCCCACGGACTGGGCCTCGCTGGAGGAGGCGTTTACGCAAAAAACTCCAGTCGTGGGCATTGTGACCGCGGTGGTGAAGGGCGGTCTGACGGTCGATGTCGGCGTGCGCGCCTTTATGCCCGCCTCGCGCAGCGGCACGCGCGACGCCGCGGAGATGGAAAAACTGGTCGGCCAGGAGATCACCTGCCGCATCACCAAGCTGGACGTAATGGACGAGGACGTTGTGGTGGACCGGCGCGTCATCTCCGAAGAACTGGCGCTCGTGCAGGAGCAGGGTCTCTACTCCGAGATGAAGGAGGGCGACATCGTCAGCGGCGCGGTGCGCAGCTTGACGTCGTTTGGCGCGTTCGTCGATCTCGGCGGAATCGATGGTCTGCTGCACATCAGCGACATCTCCTGGGGCCGCGTCAATGCTCCGGAGGACGTGCTCGCCATCGGCCAGGAACTGCAGCTCAAAGTCATCAAGGTCGATGCGGAGGGCCGGCACGTCTCGCTTGGGCTGAAGCAGCTTGAGCCGGAGCGGTGGGACACCGCGGCGGAGAAGTACAAGGTCGGCCAGCGCATCACCGGGACCGTTACGCGGCTGATGGACTTCGGAGCGTTCGTCGAGCTGGAGCCGGGCATCGAAGGAATGATCCACGTATCGGAGATGTCGTGGGTCAAGAAGGTGCACAAGCCCAGCGACATCCTCAAGCCGGGAGAGACGGTGGAGGCCGTGGTTCTCTCCGTGAAGCAGGACGAGCGTCGGATTGCGCTCGGACTGAAGCAGGCGCTGGGCGACCCCTGGGCCGACGCGCCCAGGAAATTCCCCGTGGGTTCGGCGATCGAGGGGCCGGTGACGCGCCTCATGAACTTCGGCGCATTCGTGCAACTGGCCGAGGGCGTCGAAGGCCTGGTCCACATCAGCGAGATCACCGCCGAGCGGCGCATCAATCATCCGCAGGATGTGCTGCGAGTGGGGCAGATCGTCAAGGCGCAGGTTCTCGCGGTCGATGTGGAGAAGCGGCAGATCAAGCTCAGCATGAAGCAACTGGTTCCCACCAGCATCAAGGAATATCTGGAAGAGCACAAAGTGAGCGATGCCGTCTCCGGCCGCGTCATCGAGCAGACCTCCGACTCAGCCACCGTCGAACTGGGCGAGGGGATTCGCGCCACTTGCAGATTGACTGTAAGCGCTCCTGCTGCCGCCGCAAAGAAGAAGACCAAGGAGAGCGCCGCAGCGCTGGACCTGTCCTCGTTGACGTCGATGCTGAACGCCCGCTGGAAGGGCGGCGCGGCGCCTTCCGGCGCTCCGTCGGAGCCGCTCGCCGTGGGCCAGATTCGCAGCTTCCGAATCGTGAAGCTCGATCGCGAGACGGAAAAGATCGAGTTGGAGTTGAACTAACCATTTACTGAGGCACATTCACGAATGGATGAGCTACGAGGAAGAGCTGCGCCGGGCGTGATGACTGGTTCAGGAGCGACTGCCGTGCTACATGCCGGACCACGGAGACAGGAAGAGAGCACCGCGTTGCTGCTACGCGGTGTGCGCAAGAGCTTTGCGGATGTGGTAGCGGTGAATCACCTCGACCTGGAGGTGGCGCGGGCTGAGTGCTTCGGGCTTCTGGGGCCGAATGGCGCAGGGAAGACCACAACCATTGAGATCTGCGAGGGGCTGACTGCTCCCGACGAGGGGACCGTGGAGCTGCTTGGGCTGAACTGGCGCAGCGGCGCAAGCGAGCTGCGGCAACGCATCGGCGTGCAGCTGCAGGAGACGCAGTTTCCGGAGAAGCTGACGGTGGAGGAGGTGCTGCGGCTCTTTCGCAGCTTCTTCCGGCGCGGGATTCCGGTGGAGGAATCCATCCGAACGGCGCAACTGGAAGAGAAGCGCGGCGCACGCGTGGGGACTCTCTCCGGCGGACAGAAGCAGCGGCTGGCGATGGCGTGCGCGCTGGTGGGCGATCCTGAGCTGCTGTTTCTGGATGAGCCGACCACGGGACTCGATCCGCAGGCGCGGCGCCACCTGTGGGAGCTGGTGGAACGGCTGAAGCAGGCGGGACGAACCATCATCCTGACCACGCACTACATGGAGGAGGCTGAGCGGCTGTGCGACCGCGTGGCGATTATGGACCACGGGCGGGTGCTTGCGTTGGGAACTCCACAACAACTGATTGCCTCCATCGGAGGGGAGCACATTGTGGAGTTCGCCATCACCGGTCATGGGAGTGGAGACGGCGCGGCCGATGCGGCCCTGTTGAGCGCGATTCCCGGCGTACACTCGCACCGCGCGGACGCAGGGCTGCATCAGTTGTCGGTCCGCGAGCTGCATACGGCGGTACCGCGCATCTTCGCCGAACTGGACCGCCGGGGACTGCATCTGAGCGAGTTTCGCACCCACTCCGCAACCCTGGAGGACGTCTTTGTCGGGCTGACGGGAAGGAACCTGCGTGATGAATAAACTCCAGCGGAGCAGCCTGGTTCAACTGTCCATCATGCGATTTCGCCTGACTCTGCGCGAGCCGGAGGCGATCTTCTGGGTCTTCATCTTTCCCATTCTGCTGGCAGTGGGGCTGGGGATTGCCTTCCGCAATCGTCCGGCGGATGTGCTTCAGGTGGGCGCTACCACGCCGCAACTTACGCGGGCCCTGGCTGCTGACAAGGGGCTGACAGCGGCGACGATGGACGAGCCAACCGGCGCTCGCGCCTTGGCGACGGGCAGAATCCTGCTGCTGGCAATCCAGCAGCCGGACGGTGTGGCGTACAAGTACGACGACACCAATCCCGATGCGCGGACGGCGCGCCTGCTGGCTGATCGCGCGATTCAGACAGCAGCAGGACGGCGCGACGCGGTCCAGACCGACAACCAACTGGTGCATGAGCCGGGAGCGCGCTATATCGACTTTGTCGTTCCGGGGTTGCTGGGAATGAACCTGATGGGTTCGGCGATCTGGGGGATCGGCTTTTCGATTGTCGAGGCAAGACAGAAGAAGCTGCTCAAACGCCTGGTGGCTTCGCCGATGCGGCGCTGGCAGTTTCTGGCGGCGTACCTGATTTCGCGGCTGGCGATGCTGGTGCTCGAGGTCGCGGTGTTTCTGGGCTTTGCGCGGCTGATGTTTGGCGTGCCGTTTCGCGGGTCGATGTGGCAGTTGGCATTGCTCTGCGTGCTGGCCTCGCTGGCGTTCTCCGCTCTGGGTCTGCTGGTCTCTTCGCGGGCGAAGACCATGGAGGCCGCGTCGGGACTGATGAACCTGGTCATGCTTCCCATGTGGATATTGTCGGGCGTCTTCTTTTCGGCGTCGCGCTTTCCGGCGGCGATTCAGCCCGTGGTGCGGGCGTTGCCGCTGACCGCAGCCATCGATCTGCTGCGCGGAAACATGCTGCAGGGAATGAACATGGGACAGATGATTGCACCCATCGCGATCCTGCTGGCCTGGGTGGCCGTGCCGTTTGCCGTGTCGGTGCGCATCTTCCGATGGAGATAGCGGCTGGAGATGGCGAGGATGCATGGAAGAACGGCCTCCCGCCGTGCCTTTGTGAATTATGCAGATCAACCCTGCGACAATCGGTTCTTTTGCGTACGCCACAGTACCGGTTTCGTCATTGAAAACATTCATCAGCTTCCCATGCTTGAGGGAAAACAACTATGATCTACCCGGCTCCGGGGGTAAATGAAATCCGCGCCAGGGCCTCCGGTGAGAGGGTTCTCGCCGGGTTGATGCAAAGAGAGGGGGCTTCCTGCCATGGGCGCAACCGAAAAAAATCTCAAGCGCTATGAGATGCTGATCGACGGTGAATTCGTATCGTCTTCCAAGATGCTACAGGTGGTGAACCCCGCGACTGAAGAGGTGATCTCCAAATTTCCGGCCTGCACGGTGGAGGACGTGGACCGCGCCGTGCTGGCGGCCGAGGCGGCACAGAAGAGCTGGGCCGCGCTGCCGGCGATCCAGCGGGCGGGCTATCTGCGGGAGATCGCCGCGCTGGTGCGAGCCAACCGCGAATCCCTGGCCCGCGTCATCACGCAGGAGCAGGGCAAGATTCTCTCGCTCGCGCAGGTGGAGGTGGACTTCTCCGCCGACTACCTGGACTACATGGCGGAGTTTGCCCGCCGTTACGAGGGCGAGATCATCCAAAGCGACCGCCCCGGCGAGAACATCCTGCTGTACAAGATGCCGATCGGCGTGATTGCCGGAATTCTTCCGTGGAACTTCCCCTTCTTCCTGATCGTGCGCAAGATGGCCCCGGCGCTGGTGACGGGCAACACCATCGTGATCAAGCCAAGCAGCGAGACGCCCAACAACGCCTTCGAGTTCGCACGGCTGGTGGCGCAGTCGTCGCTGCCCAAGGGCGTCTTCAATCTCATCTCCGGCTCCGGCTCGGTGGTGGGCAAGGCGCTGGCAGGACATCCCAAGGTAGGCATGGTGAGCCTGACGGGAAGCGTGGACGGCGGCGTCGCCGTGATGCATGCTGCGGCGGACAATGTGACCAAAGTGTCGCTGGAGCTGGGCGGCAAGGCACCGGCGATCGTGATGGGAGACGCGGACATCGACCTTGCGGTGCGTGCCATTCGCGCCTCGCGCATTATCAATACCGGGCAGGTATGCAACTGCGCCGAGCGGGTGTATGTCCACGCATCCGTCGCGAAGGAGTTCATCGCGAAGATGACGGCGGCCATGCAGCAGACAGTGACCGGCGATCCCTTTGCCGCGGCCACCGAGATGGGGCCGATGGTGAGCAAGCGGCAGCGCGAGCTGGTGCATGAGGCGGTGCAGCAGGCGCTGAAGGACGGCGCGAAACTCGAATGCGGCGGCAACTTCGCCAGCGGCAAGGGCTACTACTACCAGCCCACGGTGCTGACCGGCTGCCGCCAGGAGACCGCGATCATGCAGCAGGAGATCTTTGGGCCGGTGCTGCCCATCGCCACCTTCGAGACGCTGGATGAAGCCATTGGCTACGCCAACGACTGCCAGTACGGACTGACCTCGTCCATCTACACGCGGAGCCTGGATGTGGCCATGCGCGCGTGCAACGAGCTAAAGTTCGGCGAGACATACGTAAACCGCGAGAACTTCGAGGCCATGCAGGGCTTCCACGCGGGATGGCGCAAGTCCGGCATCGGCGGCGCAGACGGCAAGCACGGGCTGGAGGAGTACTTGCAGACCCACGTCGTCTACATGAACTACGACCTCAACAAGCAGTGAGCAAGCGTTCTCGAACAAGCTGAGAACGTCCGGGCCTTACTGTCCCTCGGCCTGGCAGGAACAAGACAGGGCACAGCAAACTGGTTCCTGGTGCCCGGAGGGAGACTTGAACTCCCATGACCAGTTACGGTCTGCGGATTTTAAGTCCGCTGCGTCTGCCGATTTCGCCATCCGGGCCCGTCGCGATCGCCTTCCACATCGTACCCCACGCGCGGAACGGATGGGCGACCTAATGCGCCCATCGTCTGCAACGGTTGACATATCGACTCTGTAGGCCGCATCTATCGAGCGGGATAGAGGGCGCGGTAGAGTTCGCGGTTGCGCAGGATGGCCTGGACGTACTCGCGGGTCTCGGTGTAGGGGATGGACTCGACGAACTCGGGGACGTCCTTGTAGTCGTTGCTGGCGAGCCACTGTCGGACGGGGGTGTCGCCGGCATTGTAGGCGGCGAGGGCGTACTCGACCTGGCCGCCGTAGCGGTCGATGGCCTGCTTGAGGTAGATGGTTCCCAGCTCGAGATTGATGGATGGGTCGAGCAACTGGCTGGCGGTGAAGCGCTTGATGCCATGCTTTTTGGCGAGCGATTTGCCGACCGAGGGAAGCAGTTGCATGAGGCCGTAGGCGTTGGCGGGACTGATGGCCCCGGCGTTGAACTCCGACTCCTGGCGGATGAGGGAGGCGACGAGGTAGGGATCGAGGGAGTTGGCGCCGGAGTCGGCGACCAGCTCCTTCCAGTAGGGCTGCGGGAACATGAGCTGCCAGTAGATGGCGGGGACCTGGTCCAGGGGGAGGGTGAAGAAGGAGATGCCGCTGCGCTTCATGGACTGGAGGGCGCGGGTGACTTCGCCGTAGGAGACGTAGATTTCAGCCTGGGCGAGCGCGCCCCACTCGGAGGAGGTGGGACTGGCGGCGATCTCGGGGGCGATGTACTCGTTGAGGGCGGCGTTGGCGAGGAGACGGGCCTTGATGAGGTGGGTGTCGTTTTCGGGCAGGTCGCCGGTGAGCTCGGGCACGGGGGCGCGGTTGGCTGAGTTGAGCGCGGGGGCGGGCGGGACGGCGGGCTGAGGGCCGAGGACGGCGAGGCGCTGGCGGGCGAGGCCGGCGTAGTAGTAGTCGGCGTAGACGTCGGAGAGGCGGCGGTAGTAGTTGACGGCCTGAGGGAAGTTGCGCTCCTCGTCCTCGTAGATGCGGCCACGCCAGTAGAGCGCGGCGGGAATCTCAAGGCCTCCGGGGTAGCGCGCGATCTGCTCGTCCATGAGGCGGGCAGCCTCGGGGTAGTTGCGCGAGCGGTAGTTCATCCAGGCGGCGCGCCAGTGGGCGGAGGGCGCATAGGTGCTGTTGGGGAAGAGGCGGACGAGCGTGGAGTAGTGGACGATGGCCTGGGCGGCGTCGTGGTTGAGGAGGTACATGTTTCCGCCGGAGTAGAGGGCCTCCTCAAGCCAGCGGCTGGCGGGAAAACGGGCGACCATCTGGGCGATGATGGCGTCGTGGGCGGGGCGGTCGTCCTCGTTGCGGGAGAGCTCGGCGAGCATGTAGAGCTTGAGGGCGGCTGTGTCGTCGCTGGTGTCGGGGAGGTGCTCGACATCGCGGCGGGTGAGCTCCTTCAGCTTGAAGTCGCAGACGGCGGCGTAGAGGGTGAGGGCGTCGCGGTCGGCGGGGGCGAGCTGGGGATTGTCGCGGCCGATGGCGTTGTATTCGGCGGCGGCCTCGCCATATCGCCTGGCGTTGAAGAGCGCGTCGGCGTGGGTCTTGCGTTCGGCGGCGGAGAGCGGCACACCCATGGCCTGCAACTGCCCGGCGGACTGCGAGGCCTCGAAGGCGAAGGGCTGGGCGGCGTAGATGGCGCGGAAGATGGGGGCGGCGCGACTGGTGTCTCCGGTGAGTTGATAGGCGCGCGCCAGGGTGTAGCGGAAGTCCACCGGCTGGGACTGCTGCGTGTTGGCGAGAGGCGCGAGAACCTGCAGCGCTCCCTGGGGATCGTTCTGCTGCAGGTGCGCGGTGGCCAACTGCACGGGGGCGGTGGCGGCGAAGATGCTGTCGGGGTAGCGGTCGGCGAAGTGGTCGAGGAAGGCGTAGGCGTCGCCGGAGTGGCCGGACTGGATGGCGGCCTGCGCGGCGAGATAATCGGCGTAGTCGGCGAGGGCTTCGCCGGAACGCTTTGCCTGGGTGAAGTTGGCGATAGCTTCGGCGTAGCGGTGGTCCTGCATGGAGGCGTGGCCCAGCGCGAGATAGGCCGCGGCCGCGCCCTCGCCGGGATGGGCGCGAGCGTAGGTGAGGACCCCGGCGTAGGCGGCGGGCGAGCGCGTGGAGGCAAGCTGCTGGGCCATGGGACGCAACTGCGCGGAGGCGAGAAAGGCCTTGGTGAGCTTGATGCTGCGCGCGGTGGGGGGCTTGTAGCGGGTACGGCGGCGGACGGTGGGCTTTTTCTTCGATGCGGAGGATTTTTTGTTGGCGCTGGTGGTTGCGGCCGGGTGCGGCGCGGATTTGGCTGGGGTGGTTTTGGCGGGGGCGGTCTTGGCGGTTGTCTTCTTTGCGGCTGGAGAGGTCGAGCCTGCACTGGCGGCAGCAGAGGACTGCGCCGGCAAGCTGCCTGCAGGCAGCAGCAGACAAGCCAGAAACGCAGCCACTCGAAACGAGGTCTTTCTGTCCAGCATTGCGATACACTCCAACCATTGGCTTCGCAGCGGACGAGGGTCGCCCGCACTCGAAGGCCACAATTCAACTGTAAGCTGCGATCAGGGTTTGTTGCGCGTTGCGCGGCGAGAGGGAACCAGTAGAGGCACATGGGTTGCTTTGTTGCAACGTGTTGGTTTGCTCTGGAACACAGCCGTAAATGGATGCATCGCAACTCCGACGACATATGGAGCGGGTCAGCTTCCTGTGAACTTATCCTCGGGGACTAAAGTCCCCATGATTGATGAACGGTATGGAGGGGCTGAAGCCCCTCCCTTTCAAAGCGAATACTGATTGACCCATACCACAAAGACCTGCCATTGCCCGCTGCGGCGCGGGCAGTTACACTGGTTACAGTTGCGGGGCAGTGCGCCCTCGCATTTTCGATGCTGCCGTGAGACGTCACGGCTTGATTCAGACCATACAATTGCAACTTTTGCCCATGCCAGCCATCCAATCCCAAGTCACGGAAGAGGTCCACCCCGATGTTGCGCTGGTGGAGCGCGCCAAACAGGGGGACACGGCGGCGTTTGAGCAGTTGGTACGGCAGTATGAACGGCAGATATTCAGGGTCGCGCAGCACATCACGCAAAACCGCGAGGACGCGGAAGACATCACGCAGGACGCGTTCTTCAAGGCTTACGAGAAGCTGGACCAGTTCCAGGGGAACTCGAAGTTCTCCACGTGGCTGGTGCGGATCGCGGTGAACGAGAGCTTGATGCGGCTGCGCAAGCGCAAGACCAGCAGGACCGTCTCCATGGACGAGGACGTGCAGACGGAGGATGGGTCGATACCGCGCGACTTTGCGGAGTGGCGACCGAACCCGGAGCAGCTATATGGACAAGGCGAACTCGGCGAGATCCTGCGCAAGACGATCCAGGGTCTGCCTCCCGGCTTCCGCACCGTCTTTACGCTGCGCGATGTGGAGAACCTGTCGACCGAAGAGACGGCGGAGGCACTGGGCTTGAGCGTTCCCGCGGTGAAATCGAGGCTGCTGCGCGCGCGGCTCCAGTTGCGCGAGCGGTTGAGCCGCTACTTCCGGCAGACGAATGAGGGGGCGAAGCCGTGACCTGCACCGAGTTCCTGAGCAAGCTGGACGACTACTTCGACGGCAATGTGGACGCCGACGTTCTGGCCGAGGTGAGGGCTCATGTGAAGAAGTGCAGCCACTGCGAGGTGGTTCTGGACACCACGCGCAAGACCATCTCGATCTATCGCGAGAACGAGGTGTATGAGTTTCCCGAAGAGCTGCGCGAGCGGCTGCATGCGGCGATCATGAAGAAGTGCAGCAATGCGAAGGTGTGAAGCGGGGCGCGGCGCTTCCCTCGGCGGATAGTGCGGGGTTTTGATTGCTGCGCGCAGTTCGGCGATACTGCAACGTAGAGGCCCCCATGCATCTGTTCGCGCGCAGACTTTCCGTTGCATTGTTTTGTAGTGCAGCACTCGCCGCTTCGGCGCAGACTCCCGCAAGCCAGCCCCCCTCAAGTCAAACTCAGACAACTGCTCCCGCAGCGGTTCCGAATACAGCCGCGCAGGTTGCAATCCAGGTCGATCTGGCGAAGCCGCTGGGCGCGTACAAGCCCATCGGGGACTGGTTCGGATACGACGAGTCGAACTACACCACGATGAAGTATGGGCGGCAGTTGCTGGGTGAGCTGCACGACCTGGCGCCCGTGCCGGTGTCCATTCGCGCGCACCATTTGTTCACCTCGGGCGATGGGACGGCCAAGCTGAAGTGGAGTTCCAGCAACGTGTTTACGCTGGATGCGAATGGCAAGCCCGTGTACGACTTCACCATTCTGGACGGAATCTTCGATGCGTACCACGAGGCCGGAGTGCGGCCGATGGTGGAGCTGGGGTTCATGCCGGAGGCGCTGGCCGGCGGCGATGGGCCGTACGAGCTGCCCTATCCCAATACAGTTAAAGGCTCGGTGCAGAGCCCGCCCAAGGACTACGCGATGTGGGGCGAGCTGGTGCGGCGATTCACCGAGCACATGGTCGAGCGGTACGGCAGGGCCGAGGTGGCGACGTGGTACTTCGAGGTGTGGAACGAACCGGACATCGGCTACTGGAAGGGCACGCCGGCGGAGTACTTCAAGCTGTACGACTACTCGGTTGCAGGCGTGAGGAAGGCGCTGCCGAATGCGATGGTGGGCGGACCGGCGGTGACGGGGCCGGGATCGGCGCGCGCGCAGAGCTTCCTGAAGGACTTCTTCAACCACTGTGAGCACGACAAGAACGCAGAGACGGGCGAGGCGATTCCGCTGGACTTTGTGAGCTTCCATCCCAAGGGGCAAGCCCGATTTGTGGATGGGCATGTGCGCATGGGGATCAGCAATGAGCTGAGCGCGGCGGCCAGCGGATTCCGCGTGGTGGCTGCGTCGGCGAAGTACCACGAGCTGCCGATCATTTTGTCGGAGGCCGATCCGGAGGGCTGCGCGGCCTGCTCGGCCAAGGAGAACCCGGCCAACGGATACCGCAACGGCCTGATGTATCCCGCGTATACGGCGGTGGCGATGAAGGCGCTGGCCGACCTTGCGGCGCAATCGAAGGTGAACCTGGTTGGGATGGTGACGTGGGCGTTCGAGTTCGAGGACAAGCAGTACTTCGAGGGCTTCCGCACGCTGGCGACCAATGGGGTGGACAAGCCGGTGCTTAATGTCTTCCGCATGGCGGGGATGTTTTCCGGCGACCGCGTGGCAACGACCAGCTCGGCGGAGATACCGGCGGAGGCGATTCTGCGGGCCGGAGTGCGCGGGCGGGCGGATGTGGATGCGTTTGCGACGAAATCGGCGCACGAGGCCGCGGTGATGGTGTGGAACTACCACGACGACGATGTGCCGGCAGCCGACGCGCAGGTTACGGTGAAGATTGCAGGGATTCCGGCTGGCGTGCGCCGGGTGCGGCTGGAGGACTTCCGCATCGACGAGACGCACTCCAATGCGTACACGGCGTGGAAGGCGATGGGCGAGCCGCAGGAGCCGACGCCGGAGCAGTACGCGAAGCTGAATGCGGCGGGACAGCTTGCGCTGCTCGGATCGCCGGAGTGGATGGATGTGCGCGGCGGAGCGGTGACGATTGCGACCGATCTGCCACGGCAGGCGATCTCGTTGCTGCGGCTGGAGTGGTAGGGGCGCGGCTTTTCAGGAGCCGATGAGGGGTTGCTGGGCGGGTGGGGCGGTGGGGTCGGCGTGGGGCAGGAGGAGGATGTTGTTGGGGTCGGAGCCGAGGGGGATGGAGTTCTGTTCAAAGGCCTGGAGGATGCGGCGGCGCAGCTCGCGCAGGACGGCGTCTTTTTGATTGATGGCGACGCGGATGCTGACGGGGTAGGAGACGAGGCGGCCGTTGATGGCGTCGATGCCGGGGATGACGGGGTCGGCGAGGGCGATGGTTTGGAAGGCGGGATCGTTGCGGACGGCGAGCGCGGTGGAACGCAGGAGGGCGAGGACGCGGTCGGGATCGGCTGAGGCGTCGACGGCGAGGGTGAGGGTGGCGACGGCGAAGTCGCGGGAGGTGTTGGAGACGGTGGCGATCTGCGAGTTGGGGATGTAATGGACGGCGCCGTCGGCGTCGCGCAGGGTGGTGACGCGCAGGGTGAGGTCTTCGACGGTGCCGGCGAGGCCGGCGATGCGGACCGTGTCGCCGACGTTGTACTGGTTTTCGATGAGGATGAAGATGCCGTTGAGGACATCCTTGAAGAGGGACTGCGCGCCGAGGCCGATGCCGACGCCGAGGACGCCGGCGGAGGCAAGCAGCGGGGTGAGGTTGATGTTGAAGACATCGAGGATGTGGAGGAGGACGATGAAGCCGATGATGCCGTAGGCGGTGGCGCGCAGGATGGCGGCGACGGTGCGGAGTTCGGCGGCGCGCTGCGGATTGTCGGTCTGGCGGTCGGCCAGGTCCCTCATGCGGTTGACGAAGAATGCGACGATGCGGGCGAGAACGAAGGCGATGGCGAGGATGAGGAGCATTCGCGGCAGATCGCCGTGGACGAAGGCGAGCAGGTCGCGGTGCCAGTGGTGGAGGACATCGGCAAAGGACGCGTCTTCGCGGGTGAGGTCGGCCATGTCTTGCGAAGCTGGGGTGAAGAGGAACATGATGGGGTCGTCTCCATTTTCGTGGGCCCTGAGTTTTGGGCCCTGGGACAAGTATCTCTCGGATTGATGGAACGGATGTGGCGAAGGAGGAAGAGAGATGAGGATGCTACGCAGGATGGCGGTGTGGGCAGCGGCCGGCGGGTTGATGCTGGCGATGGGCAGCGTGCAACCGGGTGCGCAGGGAACCAGGGCTGATGCGACGAAGGCGCAACAGCCGGCTGTGCCGGAGGTGATTCCGGTGGAGCCACAGGACGAACGGACGGTCAGCATGGAGGAGGAGCAGGCGAAGCTGCACAATATCGACCGGCAGAAGAAGCTGGTGGAGGACACGACGAAGCTGCTGGCGCTGGCGAATGAGTTGAAGGTGGCGGTGGACAAATCGAACAAGGACACGCTGTCTCTGGATGTGGTGCGCAAGGCGGATGAGATTGAGAAGCTGGCGCACAGCGTGAAGGAGAGGATGAAGGGGGACTAGGGGAGGAGAGCGGGTGTGTTGAGGAGGGGGGCTGCAGGGAGGGTGGAGGTGGGTGTGGCGGAGGCGCGCAGGGAGGCGACGATCTGGTCGGGGGACCAGGCTGGGTAGGCGGCGTGGAGCAGAGCGGCGGCCCCGGCGACGAGCGGTGCGGAGGCGCTGGTTCCCATGGCCTGGACGTACTGGATGTGGCCGAGGTTGAAGCAGCCGAAGCTGTGGGCGGCGTCGGAGGGCGGGCCATCGGCGGTGTTGGGCAGGCCGTTGGAGCAGGCTCCGCGGATCCATCCGCTGACGACGGTGTCTGGCGTGGGGGTGGTGGGGTCGGGATAGCTGCCGCCAGGCGCGGCGATGGCGTCGAGGGGCGCGCCGAAGTTGGAGTAGTAGGGGAGGGTGATGGGGCCGGGGGCGCAGGCGGGGCTGACTCCATTGACGGCGAGGGCGAGGTCTTCGGCGCAGGCTGGGTTGGTGGAGGCGACGACGGCGAGGACGCTGCGGGACTGGGCGGGGAGTTCGATGTAGCGCGGGTTGGCGAGGTTGACGCCATCGTTGCCGGCGGAGGCGATGACGACGGCACCGGCCTGGTTGGCGGCGTAGGTGACGCGGTCGAATGTGGCCTGGAGGCCGGCGCCCTCGCCGGTGTCGAGATCGACGATGGTTCCCAAGGAGAGGTTGATGACGTCGGCATGCTGATTGATGGCGTCCTGGATTCCCTGAATGACCCATGAGAGGAGACCGCTGGCCTGGCCGGTGACACACTGGGTGGCGATGTCGGGCGCGGTGCTGGAGGGGTCGGGGAGACGCTCCAGGACCTTGATGTTGAGGATGGTTGCGGCGGGGGCGACGCCGATGA
>JBEKWE010000047.1:0-18284 GCA_049513335.1 Acidobacteriaceae bacterium
GCAGCAGGCACTCGCGCAAATCGCGCGCGCCGACGCCGGCCGGATCGAGCGACTGCACGGCGGCGAGGGCCGCCTCCACGGTTTCGGCCTGGCGCTCGACGAGGGGCGCGATTTCCTCGATCGACGCGGTCAGATATCCGTCTTCGTCGAGATTGCCGATGATGGCTTCCGCCGCGTCGCGCACCGGGTCCGGTATGACCACCACGGCCAACTGGGAGCGCAGATAATCGCCTAAGGTGACGGGAGCCGAGAGGAAGGTTTCGAAGGACGGCTTCTCGACCGATTCGGCGGCCGGGCTTTTGTAACCGGGATCGAGGTAGTCGTCGAAGAAAGTGCCGAAATCGATCTCGTCGAAAGGGTCGGCCGCGGCCGGCTCGGTGGGCGGGTCGCCGGCGGTGACGGCTTCGGGCTCGGCGGGAGCGACGGCGGCGGAGAAGTCGATTGCGCTGCTGACCGAGGAGGACTTCGACGTGAAGCTGGTGACGCTGGAGGGTGGACTCGATCCGGACCGGTTCGTGCGCGAGCAGGGGATTGCGGCGTACGGGGCGGCGTTGCGCGGGGCCAAGCGGCATTCGGATTACTTGATCGATCGCGCGCGGCAGTTGTTTCCCGGGCAGTCGGCGGAGGCCAAGGTGAAGGCGATGAATTTCTTGTTGCCGCACATCCGGCGCATGGCCCATCCGATCCGCAGAAACCAGTTTGCCGAGGACGCGGCGAACAGGCTGGGGATCGACTCGGCGCTGATGCGGCAGGAGCTGAAACAGGCCGCGGTGCATCGTCTGGCCAGCGTTCCGGCGCAGCGGAAGGAGTTGCTGACGGAGACGGAGCGGGTCCTGCTGCGCGCGCTGGTGCGGCCGGAGCGCGATCCGGCGCGGGAGCTTGCGGCGCGCAAGCTGGCGGAGAACTCGGCGTGGATTGCCGACCTGGCTACGGCCGACCTGCTGGACACGCTGGCCAACGCGCCGGCGCCATCGAACCCGCTGGACGCGGCCGCGAGCGATGAGGCACGCGCGCTGTTGGCGCAGGCGCTGGAGTACACTCCGGCGAAGAACGATCCCGCGCTGGTGGCGCAGGTGGAAGATGCGCTGCACACGCTGGAAGAGCGACGGCTGGAGAGGCGGCAGCGCGAGCTGCGCTCACAGATCGCTGAGGCGGACCGGCGCGGGGACCAGGAGATGCTGACGCAACTGATCGCGGAAAAGCTCGAGGTCGACCGCAAGCTGCGCGCACAGTAGGCCTATAGTATGCTGCACCCATGAAGCAGATATCTGAGGCACAGGACTCCGCGCAAGAGCCAGCCCCGTCTCCGCAGGCTGACGTTGGCTGGCGCAGCGTCCTGAACCGGTGGGCGCCGATCGGGGTCACGGCGTGCATGATCGTTGGCGTGGCCAAAACCGTTGCAGAGCCGCTTCTGCGACCTGTGCAGTGGATGACCTATGAAGAGGACGACTTCTTCTATTATCTGAAGATTGCGCAGAACCTGGCGCATGGACATGGCTCGACCTTCAACGGAATCGTTCCCACCAATGGGTACCATCCACTCTGGCTGATGGCGCTGACGATTCTCAGCTTCTTTACCGGCAATCCCAAGCTGATTCATCTATTTCTCGCCGTCACGACTTACGCCGCGACGCTGGCGACCTACTTCCTGTCGCGGGCCCTGATCAGGATTTCCGGCGCAGGCGATCTGATTGCCAATGCACTGGCCGTGTATGTGGCCCTCTACTCCATCCACATCTTTACCGGCGGGATGGAGGTGGTCCTGACGGTCCCGCTGGTGCTGGCGGTGCTTCTGGCGGCGCAACACAGGAGTTTCTGGCAAAAAGGACTGTGGCAGTCGGCGTGTCTTGGAGTGCTGGTGTCGGCGATGGCGCTATCGCGGCTGGATACGGTCCTGCTGGCCGGGTTGATGCTTCTCTCCGTGCTGGTGCATCCGGCGCTGCGCCGATCGGTGCGCGCGAGCAATGCGGCGGGACTGGCCGTGGGCCTGACACCGCTGGCGCTATATTTCCTCTCGAACAGGATATGGTTCGATACCTGGCTGCCCGTTTCGGGCATGGCCAAACAGATGAAGTTCAACCATGCTCCCTCCGCGCCCGCGATCATGAGCCTGCTGGGGAAGCAGCACTCGCAGCTTCTGAGCGTCGTGCCGGTGGTGGTTGCGATCCTGCTTCTGCCTGCGATGTACAAACGGCTTACCGAGATGCAGAAGGCGCTGTATCCGGTGGCCCTGATCTTTCCGTTTTTTTATCTGCTGCTGCTCTCGTGCCTGAGCGACTGGAAGCTGTGGGACTGGTACTTTTACTCGCTGCGGACCGCACTGTGCGTAGCGCTGGCGATGTTCTGCGTGTGGCGGCCGACGGCCCGCGTGCTGGCCTGGCCGCTGGTTGGCGCGGTGGCATCGGTGGGGATGGCGGCGCTCATCTTCAGGACGCATGCCAGTACGGGCGCGCAGTTTCAGCTTTACGAGATCGCACAGGACGTGCGCGATTTTGCGGCGACCCATCCGGGGCGATATGCCATGGGCGACCGTTCCGGAATGGTCGCGTATCTTCTGCCGCAGCCGATGGTGCAGACCGAGGGCCTGGTGATGGACCGTCATTTTCTGAGTGAGATTCAACGCCAGCTTCCGCTGCGCGAAGTGCTCGGGGAGTATGGGGTGCGCTACTATATCGCCACCGCCTACCCTCCCTATAGCGCGGGATGTTTTCATGCGGTCGAGCCAGCGCAGGCCGGCCCCAGCTCTCCGCGCATGAGGGGCGATTTCTGCGAAGCTCCGGTGGCCGTCTTCCAGCAAAGGGACGTGCGGACCATGGTGTTCGACCTGGACGCAGCGCCCTCCACGGGCGCGCCATAGAACAACGATCCAGGCGATGGTCCGCGCCAGACGCGCCGCTGCGGCACACGCCGCGAGGCGCATGAGAGATGGCACTGGCCGAGGGTCCCGTTCGCTCCCGTTGCTACAATCAGGGTTCATGGGCAGAGCGCTACGATTCTCGGTTGGCATCCCGGCGTATAACCAGGGAGAGTTCCTGGAGGCGACGATTCTGTCGCTGCTGAACCAGACGCGCCCGCCGGATGAGATCGTAATCTCGGACCACTACAGCAGCGACAACACGCCCGAAATCATCGCAAAGTATGCGGCCCATGTGCGCGCCGTGAAGCCACCGCAGGGCGTGAATCTGACCGCCCAGTACAACTTCACACTGAGCAGCCAGAGCGGCGACTGGATCACGCTGCTCTCCAGCGACGACGTGGCGCGCCCGCGCTTCTGCGAGGCGTTGTGCGCGGGGGCGGGCAGCCGCGACGACGCCGTTCTGGTGCGCGCGGGATGGGAGAACATCGACGCGGACGATGCGGTGGTCAGTAGCGAATACTTGCTTAGCGTGCCCAAAGTTGAGCAGCCGCCGGCCACGTTGCTGAGCCAGAAGAACGGGCCCAAGGTCGGCTTTGCGGCCTTTGCCATCCGGCGCGAGGCGTATCTCCGTTCGGGGCCGATACTGGCGTCGCTGGAGTCGCTGGCAGACTGGGCGCTGTTCGTGCAGATGGCCCCGTTCGGCAGCTTCGTCTACGCCAACGAGATTCTCAGCGGCTACCGCGTCGGGCACGGCGGCAACAAGTTCCGCAAGCGGGTGGGCATGTGGGTGCGCGACGAGGCGCGCATGTTCGGTGAAGTTTTTCCGCTTGCCGCCACGCGCTGCGGCATGAAGTCCGCGGAGGAGCGCGCCTGGATCGGCCAGGCCAGCCGCGCCAATTTTCTGCGCTACCTGGCGGCTGCGTCCGATGAGTTCCCCGCAGAGGAGCGAGCCGAGATCGCTCCGCTGTTTGAAGACTGGGCCGAGCAGACAGGCAATCAACGGACCCTGCACTCGTTTGCGGCGGGCGACCGCATCCGCGATCCGGTGGGCCTGACGCAAAAGGCCAAGCGTATACTTCGTCCCGTTGCGCAGAACCTGGTTGCGCAGCTTCACCGACGATAGAAGTATTTACATACGTCAATTTCAGAGATTGCCACCTGGACGGAGCGCAGCTTGGACAGCAGAATCAAACGCCGGCTTGCCCTTGGGTTTGCCTCGAACTGGGTCAGCAAGATGGCCGGTATGGTCATCTTGCTGATCCAGATCCGGTTCTTGCGCTTCTGGGACATCCGGGTCTATGGCAATTGGTTGATCCTGACGGCCGTTCCCTCCTATCTTGCCTTGTCCAACATTGGCTTCGGCTCGGTGGCCGGCAACGATATGACCATGCGCGAGTCGGCGGGCGACCGCCAGGGAACCCTGCGCGTCTTTCAGAGCTGCTGGTGGCTGTTCGCGTGCATCTGCGGAACGATCGCCCTGTTGCTGGGGCCGGTGCTGTACTTCGTCCCAGTAGACAGCTTGCTCAACGTCCACTCGATCAGCCTGGCGGACACGCGGTGGATCATCTTTTACCTCGGACTCTCGGTCCTGCTCGGCCAGTTTGAGCAATTGCTGCAGTCCGCCTACACCTGCGTGGGCCGCTATCCGTACGGATCGTTCATCAAGAGCATGATCTCGCTGACGGCCTTTGTTGCAATGATGGTCCCGGTGGTTCTGGGCCACGGACCGCGCACCGCCGCGCTGGTGTTTGCGGTGGCCAACAGCCTGGGCACCCTGTTGCTGTGCGCTCTGGTGCGCCGCGACATTCCCTGGATCGAGTTCGGATGGAGGCACGCGCGCTTCAGCGAGATACGCCGCCTCGCGCCGCTTGCGTTTGCCTTTATGGGATTCCCCATCGGCAACGCGCTGAACCTGCAAGGGACGCTGATGGCCGTGGGTTACGCTCTTGGCCCGGTCGATGTGGCCATCTTCGCCACTGCGCGCACCGTCTCGCGGGCGGCGCTGCAGATGGTGCAGATGGTGAACGCCACCTTCTGGCCGGAGATGTCGCTGGCGTACGGCGCGGGCAAGATCGACACGACCCGGACGCTGCACCGCCGCGCCTGCCAACTGGCCCTGATGATTGGGGTGGTGGTGGTGGCTGGGGTGATGGCGGTTGGGCCGTCCTTTCTGCACCACTGGACGGGAGGTAAAGTGCCGCCCAGCCAGGGGCTGCTGAGCATTCTGCTACTGGTGGTGGTTTTCTACGCCCTGTGGTCGACCAGCTCCACGCTGATGGCTTCCACCAATCAGCACCAGAGGATGGCCGCCATCTACGTGGCTGCGACCAGCCTGACCTGCGTTGCGTGCTTCTACCTTGCGCGCTGGGAGGGGTTGTACGGCGCGGCGGCTGCACTGCTGATCTCGGAGCTGGCGATGAACTGCTATGTGCTGCCGGCGTCGTTGCGCATCGCGCACGACACCTTTCCAGCGTTCTCGGCCAGCCTGCTGCACTATCCGCCGTCGTTGCGGCCCGGAGTGCTGCTGGCGCGGCTGCGGCGGGGGAATTTCAAACCCAACAATTGAACGATCCACACCCGCGGGTTATAACATATGTTATAATCAACAACAGGAGGATAGTCATGGCCACCGCCGTTAAAGCCACCACCGCTACCGCCGTCAAAGTCACCACCATTGGCAGCTCTGTAGGAATCGTTTTGCCCAGGGAGATACTGAATCGTCTTCATGTCGAAAAAGGCGACACAGTCTACCTGACCGAATCTCCAGACGGCATTCGCATCACTCCCTACAACGCGGCGTTTGCCCGAAAGATCGGCATTCTGGAGCAGGTGATGCGGGAAAACCGCGATGTATTGAAGAAATTGGCTGAATAGCCATGGATGAGCCCATCTGGGTGGAGAAGCCGGAGGTTCTTGTCGCGCACTCCAGGCAACTGGCAGAACATGGCGGCTCGGACGGAATCCGCGACGAGAGCCTCCTTGACTCTGCCCTGGCCAAGCCACGCAACGTCTTCGCCTATGAGGATTCCGCGACACTGCCGCGGCTGGCTGCCTCGTATGCCTTTGGGATTGCGCGCAATCACGCCTTTGTCGATGGCAATAAGCGCACTGCGCTGATCGTCTCCGAGGGCTTTCTCCGGTTCAATGGCTTGAAGGTTGTCGCTCCTCCAGAGGAGAAATATCTGACATTTCAGCGTCTTGCCGAGGGCTCGCTCAGCGAAGAAGAGATGGCTGCCTGGTTCACCCGTCACGCGGTCCGGCTGTGAGTCATATTTCGCGCTGGATTCATCTAACAATGTGGTAGGCTAGTATGAGATGGGGACGTGCGCCTATGAATGCTCTGATCTGCCATGAGGCGATCGGGCTTGCCACCGCGGTCACTACCGCAACTCCTCCCCATCGACCACGAAACAACCAAGGGAAATGTCCGCCTGCACGCATGACGGCCCCACGAAAATTTCTCCCCAGGAGCGCGCACCGCCGTGGCTGAAGAAATCGACAAGATCGACAAGATCGATAAGTTTGAAGACGAACTGGCGAAACTCATCGACACCGGAAAAGAGAAGGGCTACCTGACCTTTGGCGAGGTCAACGACCTGCTTCCGGGCGACATCACCTCTCCCGACGAGCTGGACGACCTGATGACGACCATCAACACCCAGGGCATCGATGTGCTCACGGGCGATGGCCGCATGGGGGCGGACCGCGACAAGTACGAGCCGGAGGCGGGCGAAGAGTCCGACGACGTGGAGCTGGACCTGTCGCCGGGGACGCTGGAGAAGACCAACGACCCGGTGCGCATGTACCTGCGCGAGATGGGCACGGTGCCGCTGCTGACGCGCGAGGGCGAGGTGGAGATCGCCAAGCGCATCGAGCGCGGACAGAACCGCGTGATGAAGGCCATCTCGCGTTCGCCCATTGTGATCCACGAGATCGTGGGGCTGGGCGAAGACCTGCGCCGCGGCGTGCGCAACATCAAGGAAGTGGTGACCTTCGACGAAGAGGAGCTGACGGAAGAGATCCTGCAGGCGCGGGTAAAGGCGACGGTCAGCCGCATCGACGTGATTGTGAAGCACCAGAAGAAGGCGCTGACGCTGACGGAGAAGGTGGCCGCGCACAGCGGCAAGGAGACAAAGGCCAAGGCGCGCGAGCTGCGCAAGACGCGCTGGCTGCTGGGCCGCGAGCACGTCTACATCAACCGCATCATTCGCGAGTTCAAGTACACCAACTCGGAGAAGAAGCGGCTGCTGGACAAGGTCAACAAGACGGTGGACGCGATGCGCACGCTGGAGCGGCAGATCAAGTCGCTGGAGGCCAAGCACGAGGCGTCGAAGTCCGAGGTGCTGCAGAAGGAGTATCGCCGCCAGCAGAAGAACTGCCGCATCGACCTGGAGCGCATCGAGAAGGACGCGGGCACGCCCATCGCGGACCTGAAGCGCACGCAGCGGGAGATGATCCAGGGCGACATGGACGCGGAGCGCGCCAAGCGCGAGCTGATCGAGGCCAACCTGCGGCTGGTGGTCTCCATTGCGAAGAAATATACGAACCGCGGATTGCAGTTTCTGGACCTGATCCAGGAGGGCAACATCGGACTGATGAAGGCGGTGGACAAGTTCGAGTACCGGCGCGGATACAAGTTCTCCACCTATGCGACGTGGTGGATCCGCCAGGCGATTACACGCGCCATCGCCGACCAGGCACGGACCATCCGCATTCCGGTGCACATGATCGAGACCATCAACAAGCTGATCCGGACCAGCCGGCAGTTGGTGCAGGAGCTGGGCCGCGAGGCGTCGTCGGAGGAGATTGCCAAGCGCATGGACATTCCGGTGGCCAAGGTGCGCAAGGTGCTGAAGATCGCGCAGGAGCCAATCTCGCTGGAGACGCCGATCGGCGAAGAGGAGGACTCGCACCTTGGGGACTTCATCGAAGACCGCATGGCGGTGAGCCCGGCGGACGCGGTGATTGCGGTGAACCTGAAGGAATACACCAGCCAGGTGCTGCGCACCCTGACGCCGCGCGAAGAGCGCGTGATCAAGATGCGCTTCGGGCTGGAGGACGGAAGCGAGCACACGCTGGAGGAGGTCGGTCAGAGCTTCCAGGTGACGCGCGAGAGGATTCGACAGATCGAAGCCAAGGCGCTGCGCAAGCTGCGCCACCCCAGCCGCAGCCGCAAGCTGAAGGCGTTTGTGGACGGGGTGAAAGACATATAACGCGATTTTGTATTGGTAAATGAAAGCGGGCGGCCAGCGGAAGCACACTGGCCGCCCGTTTTTATTTCAGTGATGAGCAGTTCTCCGCTCAGCGAACGAGCTACTCCTTCTGCATTACGGCCAGCTCGTTTCCGGAGGGGTCGGTGAAGTGGAAGCGACGGCCTCCGGGAAAGGCGAAGATGGGCAGCGTGATGCGGCCGCCTGCAGCTACGATTCTCTTCTCCATCGCTTCGAGGTCGTTGGTGTCGATGACGGCCAGGGGGAATTTGGTGCGGCCTTCGGCAGAGCTTGCACCGTTCAGTCCGCCGTTCAGGCCGGAGCCGGAGAAGGCTGCGTAGTCCGGGCCGAAGTCCTGGAAACTCCACTCGAAGAGGGAGTGGTAGAACTGCTTGCATGCTGCTACGTCGTTGGAGGGCAGTTCGAGATAAACGATGGGTGATTTTGGCATAAGAATCTCCTCAATCAGGATCGCCGCTTGAACCCCCATCCGCGCCGCCGCGCCGAGGTTTGCGGAGCAGGTAGAGGCCGGACGATCCGGCCTCGCGAGGTACAAAGAAAAAAGTACCACAATCACTCCGCGCTTCATATGCAAGTCAATTCGTGGACCGCTCTGCGATAATCGAGTCAACGGAGGGAGGCAGAAGGTGAAGCCAGGCGATCCGCGGGAAGGCCATCTCGATGCGTCTGACGTGTCCACACTTCTGCGCCGATTCTTTCCGTTCTACTGCGCGCTGGCGGCGCTGGCTACGTTTGGCTTCGCGCTCTACGAAAGCTATTGGCTTGACGGCGACGCGGTCGCCTACATGGACCTTGGCGACCTGATTCGCGCGCACCGGTGGGCGGGGACCGTCAACGGCTACTGGCACCCCATGTACCCGGCGCTCCTGGCGCTGGGGCACGCGATCATGTGGGCAACTCCGGCCACTGAGCTGCGCGCGTACTACTTCGTCAACTTCGGGATTTTTCTGCTGGGGATGGTGGCAGTTGTCTGCTTCACCGACTCGATCGTGCGGTTGCGCGAAGCAGCGGGTCTGCGAGTCAGCGAGTCGGCGAGTCAGCGGGTGAGTTATCTGCTGGACCGGACGATGCTGCGTTATCTGGGGATTGCGCTGCTGGTGATTGCGAGCCAGCGCGAGCTATCGCTGGGCAAGGTCCGGCCCGACGCGCTGCTGCAGGCGCTGCTGCTGTTCGCGATCGCCGCTCTGCTGACGCATCTCGCCAACGGTCGCCTGCGCTACGCCGCGCTGATGGGCGTGGCCCTGGGATGCGCCTATCTCACCAAGTCGTTTGCGTTTCTCTTTGCGTTTCTCTGCATCATTGCGCTGGCGGTCTTTCGCCGGCTCTGGCTGCGGCACGGACTGATGCGAATCATGCCTGCGGCGCTGATTGCCTTCACCTGCTTTGCGGTTGTGGCGGGGCCATACGTTGCCGCGCTCTCCCGCCAGCGGCAGCGCTTCGACTTCGGTGACTCTGGCGCGCTGAACTACGCGTGGTTCGTCGGCGGCACGGAGAAGATGCACCTGCAGCCAACCCAGACCGGAGAGTTTGGCTCCTCCGAGGTCCACCTCAAGCATCCCGAGAAGGAGTTGATGCACACGCCGCTGGTCCTCAGCTACGCCGAGATGCCCTACGGCACCTACCCGGACTGGTTCGACGCGTCCTACTGGAACGAGCAGATCAAACCTCATTTCAGCGTTCGCCAGGACCTTCCGCGCGCCACGCGCAACGCGGTTCTGGTGGTGCGGTACCTGTTCAACCACCCCGAGGCGCTGCTGCTGCTGGCGCTGCTGGTGTTGCTGGGCGCGCGCCCCAAGTTGCGCTGGAAGCCCGACAGGCACGGCACAAGCGCATTCTGGCTGGTTCCGCTGCTGCTGGGCGTCGCCATCTGGGGCATCTACGCCATCGTCAACACGGAAGAGCGCTATGTAACGGTAGCGTATTTGAGCATTATTCTGACGCTCTTCGCCGCGCTGCGCCTGCCCGATGCGCAGAGCGAAGCAGACTCGCCGGTAGCGCGCGGCCCGGCCGTAAATCTTCGCCTCACCGCCTCGGCCCTGATTCTTCTGCTTGCGCTGCTGACCAGCTTCGAGAGCCTGCGCACGGTCTTTGAAGACCGGCGCCAACTCTCGCTGGTCAAGTCTCCCGGCGGCTGGTACTCGCCCACCATGGTCCATGCCGCCGAGGGTCTCGAATCACTTGGCGTAAAGCCTGGCGACACGGTCGCCTGCATCGGCCACACGGCCTGCCTCAACGACCCATACTGGGCGCGGCTGGCGGGGGTGCGCATTCTTACCGAGATCTACGACCCCGAAACACCGGTCCATTCCTTCCTGGCCGATCTGCCCAACCGGGACGAGGTGATTGCCACGGTCCGCGCCCAGGGCGCGAAGGTCCTGGTCGGCGACTTCGGCAACGCTCGCGTCAGCGACTCCGACCCCGCCTTCCGGGGCTGGCAACAGCTCGGCGACACTACATTCTATGCGCTTCCGCTCAACTGACAGTTACAGGTTGCCAGTAAATCGCATCCCCGCCAACAGCGAGCTGGTAACTGGGCAGGGGTCAGTTTGCAGTCCGGGGCGAATGAAGTTACCTATAACGCCGTATTTCATGCGCATCGAGATTGTGCGCCTCAGGTAAATGAAGTATTTGGTTATTTGCCACAGGGATGGTGCGCGCCGGCACGATCGGGAGGTAAGCTTACCAGGAGACGAAATCATGAACCGAACCATGCGTCATCCTCTGATCGCTTTCGCGATTGCTTGCTGCCTTCAGGGCACTGCCCTCGCCCAAAGGCAGCCACCGCAAAAAATCGAATCGCTCCCGGTCTCGCCGGCGTCGCCCGACACGACGGTTACGCTGCCTGCACTGAAAGACCCCGCCACCGTGGACCAGATTCACGAATATCTTCAACTCAGCGGCGATATGGACTCCTACCGGGAGAGGTGGATTGCTGCCGTCGACAAGGAGCGCTCGAAAGGTGTCTTCCAGTACTGGCCGGTGTCGTACTGGACGGACCTCAAAGCCGAGATGGGGAAGACGGACCTCATGCCGATGTACATCACCTGGTACCAGCACGGCGTATCCAGGGACCTGATGCAGGAGGTGCTCAATACCTATCGCTTGGTGGGCGCAACTCTCTTCCACGTCTCTCCTGCCTGCTACAAGCTCACCGTCGCCCAGCACGCGATGGCAAGCGATGTGGATCAACTGAGACTTGCCAAGACGCAGGAAGTGATTCGAAAGGTCTATGCAATCTACAAACCCCAGATCCAAGCCGCAAGCGCCCGCTATCGGGCCGACCATCCGAATTCGGTCGACAAGTAGAATCGCCGGTGCGGCTAATCTTCCGTTGGGCCGCTCCACGCGGTCGATCGCCAGCAAGTCCATTGGCTCGAACAGCCAGTAAAGTCGTCTTTTCGGCAACTTCAGTCATTCAGTTCAAGTTGACCAAATACGGTTGACTGACAACGTGTAACCAGCAACTGACAACTTTGCTACCATTCTCCCCATGGCCGATCTCGAACTTACGATTCTTATGCCGTGTCTCAATGAGGCGGAGACGCTGGCCATCTGCGTGCGCCAGGCGGTGGCTGCGATCGAGGCCAGCGGCGTCACGGGCGAGGTGGTGGTGGCCGACAATGGGTCGATCGACGGCTCGCAGGAGATCGCCCGCGCCGAAGGAGCGCGCGTCGTCGATGTTGTCACGCGCGGCTACGGCGCCGCGCTGATCGCCGGAATCGAGGCCGCCCGCGGCAAGTACGTGATGATGGCCGACGCCGACGCCAGCTACCACTTCGAGCACCTGCCGCGCTTCCTTCCGCGGCTGGACGAGGGATACGACCTGGTGATGGGCAACCGATTTGCCGGCAGCATCGAGCGCGGCGCGATGCCGCCGCTGCATAAGTACATCGGGAACCCCATCCTCTCCGCGGTTGGGCGGATTTTTTTCTCCATTCCGGTGCGCGACTTCCACTGTGGTCTGCGCGCCTTCCGCCGCGACCGGATTCTGGCGCTGAATCTGCGCACCACCGGGATGGAGTTCGCATCCGAGATGGTGGTGAAGAGCTCGCTGGCCGGGCTGCGCATGACCGAGGTCCCGACCACGCTCTCGCCCGACGGCCGCTCGCGCCCACCGCACCTGCGCTCGTGGCGCGACGGCTGGCGACACCTGCGCTTCCTGCTGCTCTACAGCCCGCGCTGGCTCTTCTTCTACCCTGGGCTGGCCGCGCTGGCGGTGGGGCTTGTGCTCGCCGCCGCGCTGCTGCCCGGGCCGCTTCGGGTGGGCGCGTACACCTTCGACGTCGACACGCTGACCTACGCGCTGGGCCTGGTGCTGATCGGGACGCACATCACCGTCTTCGCCGTGTCGGCCAAGGTCTTTGGGACGCAGGAGGGATTTCTTCCGCCCAACCCGCAGTTCGAGAGGCTGTTCAAGCACATCACGCTGGAGACGGGCCTGCTGGCTGGCTGCACGCTGCTGCTGGCCGGCGCGGGAATCCTGGGTTACGCGATCTTTCTGTGGCACGCGGCGGGCTTCGGAGCGCTCTCGCCGACGCACATGCTGCGGCTTACGCTGCCCTCGGCCACGCTGTTGATGCTGGGCGTGGAGGTGATCTTCGGCAGCTTCTTTTTGAGCCTGCTGGGGCTGAATAGACGCTGAGGAAAATTTCGTCCCTCGTTCGGCAACGCGCGGCTAGCCGGCGCGGCGGTCTTCAAGAAGGTCGTCGAGCATCTCGGAGAGGGTGTCGGCGCGGGAGCGCATGGAGTCTTCGGAGCGGTCCCGGCTTCCGGCCAGCGCGTCGTAGCGCGCGCGCAGGGTCGTCAGATCGTCGGCGATGTTGAGCGCAGCCAGCACCGCGACGCGCAGCGAATCGGCCGTGCCGCCGTGGGCCGCGACGGCGCGCATCTTGGCGTCCACCAGGGCGGCAATCTGCTGGATGTACGCGTCGTCGGTGCCGCGCAGGTTGTAGATCTGGTCGTAGATTTCGACGCTGACCGCGTCGGGAGCGGGTGCGCGGCCGGGGCCGTTGGAGGCGGCATTCGTCGAAGGAATGCCACCCAGGCCAGATTCATCCCGATCTTCGTTCCACTCCGTCACGCGCGTCTCCTCTCCCGATGGTGTGCCTCTGAACCGGCGCAGCCGATCGCATTGCAGCGGCCCAGACTACAGCAGCTCGTCCATCTGGTGCAGCATGCGCTCGACCCGCTGGCGCACCGCGTCTCGCTCCTGGATGAGCGCGGCGATCTGGCTTTGGGCGGCTGCTTTCTCGCGCTGGGCGGCTTGCACCTGGCTGTGCGCGGCCTGGATCTGGCCCTGGACCGCATCAGCCTGGCTCTGGGCGGATGCAATCTTGCTTTGGGCCGTCTGTACAGCTTCCGCCTGCGCGGCGAGCTGCTGGCGCAGCGACGCGATTTCGGCCTCGGCTGCGGCGCGCGCCTCGCGCTCGCGCTTTACGATCTCCACTGCCCGCAACACCTTCTGCTCGAGCGCCTGAAACTCATCCACACTGATAGCGGAACTCATAGTCGCAAGTATAGAGCGGATTGAGTGCGAATCGGCCACTCAGCGATTGTGCAAAACGGGGCTTCTATTGAATGGAATCCGGCAGGAGGAATCGCGCTAGGTTCGGATGGCCCCGCCGAGGGAGGTGAGGGCGGCGATGAGCCTGGTGGACCACTCGGACAACTCGTCCTCGCGCAGGGTGCGCTGGGTGGACTGGAAGACGCAACGCAGCAACAGGGCGTAGTGGCCGGCCGGCGCTGCCGATGGGGAACCGGCTCGCGCATCGCGGAAGATCTCGACCGGGGTGAAGCGCGTGAGTTCGGGGATGGCGAGCGCGGAGATTGCTTGGGCGATGGTGCGCCACTGCACGGCGTCGGCGAAGGTGAAGGAGAAGTCGCGCTCGACGGCCTGGAAGCGGGAGAGCTCGCGCGCGGCGGCGCGGCGCAGGGGAAGGCGATAGAGGGTGTCGAGGTCGAGTTGGGCAAGGAAGACGGGCTGGCGCAGCTTGCGGGCCTCGCGTTGGTTGGCCGCCAGCTCGCCGAAGCAGGCGATGGGAGCGCCGTCGAGCAGAACCGTAGCGCTGCGGCCCGGCTCGAGCCACGCGGGCGCGTCGGGCGAGAAGGTGAGCGCAGAGGCGGCGCTGGTGGAGAGCGCGTCGGGAGAGGCCGCGAAGAGCGAGAGAAGCGATTCGACGACAGATTTCAGCTCGAAGACGGCTGCGTCTTTGGAGCTGTGCAGGCGCGTGGCGGGAAGTTCGCCGGTGAGGCCGAGCGAGAGGCTGGGCGACTCTGTAACTTGATCGGCTGAGCCGGTGAAGATTGTTCCCTGCTCGAAGAGACGCACGTCGCGCACATCGCGGTTGAGGTTGTGGGCGAGCATGGCGAGCATTCCCGGCGCGAGCGATGGACGCAGCAGGCGGGCCTCTTCGGAGAGCGGATTTTCCAGCGCGACGAGGCCGCCTGGAGCTTGCAGATTTGTGGTGGCAAAGGTTGCGCCGTCGGATTCGGACGCGAAGCTACTGGAGATTGCCTCCGAGTAGCCCAGCGCCAGCAGACGCGTGCGCACGGCGGACTCAGCGGCGGCTGTCGGGTGCGCGATGACGGGCAGCGCCGTGGGCAGCGTGTTGGCGAAGCGGTTGTAGCCATAGACGCGGGCGACCTCTTCGATGAGGTCGATCTCGCGTTCCAGGTCGAGCCGCCAGGAGGGGAGTTGGACGGAGAAGGTTGTTGGTTGCTGGTTACTGGTCGTTGGTTGAAGACCGTTGGTTGCGGCTTCGGTGAGGGTGCAGCCGAGAGCGGTGAGGAACTGGCGGACGAGGTCGGCGGTGAGCGCGGATTGGTTGGGCTGGTCGTCGAGGGTAGCACCGAGGTGGCGCAGCACCTGGCGAAGCGAAAGCGCGATGGGCGGGCGATTGGCGGTGCGCGCGGCGATGGCTGGGACGACGACATCGACCAGATCGCCCTCGGGTGCGCCTCCGGATTCGAGGATGAGTTTAGCGACCAGCGCGCTGGCGGCGGCGCATGCGTTGAGGTCCGCGCCGCGCTCGAAGCGGTGCGATGCGTCGGTGTGCAGGCCGTGGCGTCGCGCGCTGAGCCGAATGCTGACGGGATCGAACCAGGCGGCCTCGATCAGGATGTTCTTGGTCGCGGCGGTAATCATGGAGTCCCAGCCGCCCATGACGCCGGCCAGCCCCAGCGCCTTGGCGTGGTCGGCGATGACGAGATCGTCGGCCACGAGGGTGCGCTCGGTCCCGTCGAGGAGCCGCAGCCGCTCGCCCTTGCGCGCGAGGCGCACGATGATTCCGCCGTCGAGCTTGTCCAGGTCGAAGGCGTGGGTGGGATGGCCCATCCCTTGCAGCACGAAGTTCGAGGCATCGACCGCGTTGGAGATGGGCTTCGATCCCAGCAGCGCGAAAAATTCTGCAACCTGGCCGGTGGAGGGCGTAATGGTGACGTTGCGCAGGACGCGAGCGGTGAAGCGGCCGCAGAGGTTCTTCGCCTCGGGCGCGATCTGCACGGAGAAGGGCTTCGCGGTTGGCTGCGCGGTGGGCAGTACTATGTCGAGCGGGGCGAGTGGGAGGTTGTAGATGGTCGCGGCCTCGCGCGCGATGCCGTAGTGGTTCATGGCGTCGACGCGGTTGGTGGTGATGTCCATCTCGAAGAGGTGGCCGTTCCCGGGGCCAAGGTCGTGGATGCCTTCGACGGCGATGCCGCGCAGGGTGAGGTCTTCGGCGAGTTGGCGGTCGTCCGCGGCGATGCCGGGGACGTAGGAGCGGAGCCAGGCTGAGAGTATCTTCATGCGAACTGCTCCAGGAAGCGCATGTCGCCGGAGAAGAAGTGGCCGATGTCGGAGATGCCGTGCTGGACCATGGCGATGCGCTCGACTCCCATGCCGAAGGCGAAGCCGGTGATCTTGGCGGGGTTGTAGGCGTCGTCGGCGGGGTTGAGCTTGCGACGTTCGTCGGTGACTGCGGCGAAGACGGTGGGATCGACCATTCCGCAGCCGAGCAGCTCGATCCAGCCGGAGTGCTTGCATCGGCGGCAGCCGGCGCCGGAGCAGAAGATGCAGGAGATCTGCACGTCGGCGCTGGGTTCGGTGAAGGGGAAGAAGCTGGGGAAGAAGCGCGTTTTGACACTAGAGCCGAAGAGCGCCTTCATGGCGTGGTCGAGGGTTCCCTTGAGGTCGGAGAAGGTGATGCCGGTGTCCACTGCGAGGCCCTCGACCTGGTGGAAGATGGGCGAGTGGGTGGCGTCGGCGTCGTCGTTGCGATGCACCTTGCCGGGGACGACGAAGCGGATGGGCGGGGCCTGGGCGATCATGCTGCGAATCTGGACGGGCGAGGTGTGGGTACGCATCAGCAGGCGGTCGCGCGATGGCTTTGCCTGCTGGCCGGCGAGCAGCAGCGTGTCCTGGGTGTCGCGCGCGGGGTGGTTGGGCGGGAAGTTGAGCGCCTCGAAGTTGTAGAAGTCGCTCTCAACCTGCGGGCCGAGCGCGGTGGAGTAGCCGAGATGATGGAAGACGGCGACGATCTCGTTCATCGTCTTCAGCAGCGGATGGGGGATGCCTGTGGCGCGGACGCTGCCGGGAAGGGTGATGTCGAGGCCAGCCTTCGCGGATGCGGCTGGCGGGGCTGCGACGGCGACTGCGAGGGCTGCTTCAATCTGCTGCTTGAGCTGGTTGAAGCGGATGCCGAGGGGCTTGCGCGCATCGGCGGGCGCGGACTTCAGCCACGCGTCGCTGATGAGCTTCAGACGGCCCTGCTTACGGCCGAGCCAGTGCAGGCGGAAGGCTTCGGAGTCTTGTAGAGAGACAGTTTCATTACGAACCTCTGCGGCGAGCGTGGCGAATGCGGCGTCGAGAGAGGTTTCGTCGTAGCTGAGGAGTTGGGGGATGGTTTCGTTCATGAATCCAATCGGCGGAGAGTAGGTTCCTCGAAATCTGCAGGGCTTCTTCTCTTGCGTTGTCGTTCTCTAGTGTATCGCGGCGCTATCGCTAGAGCGCGGAGAGGACGATGGCAACGACGACCACTCCGAGCTGGAGGCTGCGCCGGTCTGTGATGGCGTAGACCACGGGGTCCTCATACAGATCGCCGCGGGAGGCCTTGAGCCACAGCCGGCTGAGCCAGAGCAGAAGCACGGGGACCAGCAGCCACAGGCGCGCGTGGTGCCGATAGAGGTTCTGCGCGACCTCGTTGCCGATATACAGCGCGAAGACGACGACCGAGGCATAGCCGCTGGCCGTGCCGAAGCTGCGCAGTTGTTCGAGGTCGGAGACGCGGTAGCCGCGGCCTTTGACGGCGACCGAGCCGGAGGCCTCGCTGCGGAGGCTCATGCTTTCGATCTCGGAGAAACGCTTGACGAAGGCGAGCGAGAGGAAGAAGAAGATGCTGAAGGCGGCCAGCCAGGGCGAGACCATCACACCGGCAGCCGCTGAACCGGCGAGAATGCGGATGGTGTACAGGCAGGCCAGCACAATCACATCCACCAGCACCATCCGCTTCAGGCGCAGCGAGTAGACGGTGGTGGAGACGGAGTAGATGAGCAGCCACTCCAGGAACCGGCCCTGGCCGTTCCATGGGAACTGCGGGGACAACGCCGTGAGAACGCGCGGCAGAAGCAGCGCAAGCGCCAGGGACAGGGCAAGGAAGAGGAGGATGGTGGCTGCGCCGGCAATCGGAGAGAGGTCTCCGGCGGCGAAGGGACGGCTGCGCTTGCGCGGGTGATGACGGTCGGCCTCGAGGTCCAGCAGATCGTTGATGACGTAGGTTGCCGAGGCTGCCAGCCCGAAGCTGAGAAAGGCGAGCAGCGAGGCGACGGCCGGCCCCGCGGCGCGCACATGGGCCAGCAGAAGGGGCAGGAAGATTAGCGTGTTCTTGGCCCACTGCTGCAGCCGGATGGCGCGCAGCCAGGCCTTCAGCGGCGAAACGGAGTCGGTGAAGGTGCGCTCCGGCTGCACCGCCGCCGAACGCAGCGCCGCGCGCAGGCTGTGCTGCGGATTGGCGAGCATGGGATGAACGCAGTGGGTCAGCAGGGGCAGGTCGCTGCGGTCGTTGCCGATGTAGCTGAAGCCCGCCGGAAACCTCTGCTGGAAGATCGCGAGCTTGCTGTGGCCGGTGAGGTTGATGCTGCCATCGGAGGCGAGGACGCCGGCGAAGAGGCCCAGATGCGCGGCCACGCGCCCAGCCAGCAGGTTGTCTGCGCCGGTGGCGAGG
>JBEKWE010000048.1:0-18235 GCA_049513335.1 Acidobacteriaceae bacterium
GTGTTGCCGCTTCGCTGGGCCGCGAGTACGGCGGACCCGGTCGCGTGGCCTTGGTTGCCGTGGAGCGAAACAATCATGGATCCGGCGTGCTTGCATATCTGGACGCGGTGGAGCGGTACGCGCGAGTCTACGAGCAGACGGGAGTGGCAGGATGGCTGACCTCGGCAAGCTCGAAGCCTGCGCTGATCAGTCGCATGGGAGCGCTGCTAGTGGAGTCTCCGTGGTTGTTTCTGAGCAAGAGGTTGCTGGAGGAGTGCCGGACCTTCGTCAGTCATCCCGGAGGAAGGACGGGAGCGGCAGTCGGCGCCCATGACGATTGTCTGATGGCAATGGCGCTGGGCCAGGCGGTAAGGGCGGAAAGAATGCAGACCGGCTCGAACAGGATGCGGGCAGCCTGAGTGCAGTATTCTTCAAGAACGAGGTAAGGTTCGTTGGCGGTGCTTGCGGTACAGGCGATTCGCAGAATGCGAGGCGGAGCTCAGAGCCAGTTGATGCTCGGCGCTGACGGCAAGCTGTGGGTTGTCAAGTTTCAGAACAACCCTCAGCACCTGCGCGTGCTGGCCAATGAACTGATCGCCACTCGGCTGGCCCAGACCGCTGGATTGACGGTGCCGTCCAGCGATGTGGTCGAGGTGACGGAGTGGCTGATCGCGAATACCGCCGACATGCACGTCGAGATGCCGCGCGGACAGAGGGAGAAGTATCGCGCAGGATTGCAATTTGGCAGTCAGTTCGTCGGCGGGCTAATGCCCGGCCAGGTTGTGGACTACCTTCCGGAGCAGCAACTGGATGAGGTTCGGAACCTGCAGGAGTTCGCCGGTATGCTGGCCCTCGATAAGTGGACCGGCAATTGCAATGGACGCCAAGCGGTCTTTGATCGCAAGCCGCGCGAGCGGAAGTATCGGGCGACGTTCATCGATCAGGGATACTGCTTCAACGCCGGGGAGTGGACGTTCCCCGACACGCCGCTACGCGGAGTCTACGCCCGCAACCAGGTGTATGCGGGAGTGACGGGCTGGATGAGCTTTGAGCCTTGGCTCAGCCGCATGGAGACGATGGAAGCTGAAACGTTATGGGCTATCGCGGAGATCGTTCCTCCCGAATGGTACGGGGGAGATACGGCAGTGATTGAACGGTTGACGGAGCAAATGTTGGTACGACGCGGGCGACTGCGAGAATTGATCGGGTCGTTTCGGGATTCAAATCGGGAGCCGTTCCCGATGTGGGAGAAAAAGTTGAGTGTTTGCGTTCCAAGACAGTTCGCGGAAGATGCAGTAGGAAAGTTCGTGATGTAGCCCTTTGCCCCATCTCTGGCTGCATCGGTGCATTCGATCTGCGCAGTTGCCCTAGGAATTGGAGAAGAACGCTTCAAGAGGTATCGTTGGCAGCAATGGCCTTTGAATTGCTGACTGTTGTCGAAGGAGGTCGAAGGTGAGTGACCGCGTGCCTTGCGAGTTCTTCCTCATCCGTTATGTTCCGGATGCGGTGAAGGGCGAGTACACGAATATCGGGGTCCTGCTGCGGGAGGCAGGCCGGGAGGAGAGCGCGCGAGTCCGTTTTACCCGGGACTGGAGCCGAGTACGGTGCATGGATGCGGACGCGGACATAGGACTGCTCGAGGCTTTGGAGGGCGAGATCGATACGCGTTTGCGACTGGGATTGGCAGACCACAAGCCTGTGGTCGCTGTCATCGAAGATACGTTTTCGAACTCCATCCAGATGACGGAGGCGCGCGCCTGTCTCGCGGAGAATATGGTGACGGAGCTGGAGCTGTTGATGCGGTTGCATGTGGAGCCGTTGCGGGTGAAGCAGGATCGTCAGCGGACCGGACGCGCAGTGATCGCCAGCGCCATGCGAAGGCAGTTCGAGCGCGCCGGCGTGTGGGCTTTGATGCGCAAGAGAATTGCCGCTTCCATGTACACGCTGCCGGGCGATCCCATGAAGATCGACTGCGGGTACCGGCCCAACGGCGTCATCAAGATGTTTCATGCGGTGTCGCTCGATGGCGATGTGGAGGCTGCAAAAGTCCTTGCCTACACCGCGCCCCAGTTGCGTGACGGAGTCGTTCGCGTGGAGGGAGCCAGGCTGGAGCTGACCGCCGTGGTTGAGCCGCTGCGCGCCGTATCGGATGAGGATCAGGAGAAGCATGAGTTTGAAGACGAGAGTGTGGAGCGATACCGCTTCGGGGTGGAGACGATGGAGAGCCAACAGATTCGCGTCGTGACGATGAACGATCTGGCCCGCGCCGCCCAAACCGCCCGGATAGACCTGCGGCTCTGAGGGATTAAACGCCGTAGGAGGACGGGCCGGTTCTGCCGCAAAGAAACGAACGGATCGGCGAGAAGGGTTTGCACCAACGACACGCAGCAGCGGAAGGCACAGCAAATATGCTGTGCCATTTTTTGTGCAACAAGAGATTGAAAGGGGTGAGGACGTGGGTCTTCGAACAAGAGTGACGGATGCATGGCAGAGGTTGACAGCAGTCGATGCGGCAGCGGGAGACGCAACCAAGGGTGAGAGGAAGACGGTGACGTTGCCCTCGATTCTGAGTCCCTACAACCCGAACAGAACAGGACAGAACGCGACGCCCAAGCCGACTCCCGCGAACCTGCGGAAGTTTGCCGAGACGCCCGTGGCGCGGCGCGCGATCAATGTCGTCAAGGACAAGATCGCCAGCATGGACTGGAAGATCAAGCTGCGCCGCGGCTACAACAACGAGGATGTGCCGGACGCCGAGGAGCGCATGCGGGTCCCGCGCCGCTGCCTGGAGGAGCCCAACGTCAGCGACAGCTTCCGCACCATCTTCGAGCAGGTCCTCGAGGACCTTCTCGTCGGCGGCTTCGGCGCGGTTGAGATGGAGGCCACCGGCGACGAGCTGCGCCCCTTCCATCTCTGGGCGGTCGATGGCGCCACCATCGAGATCGACGTCACCTGGGATGGCGATCCCAACAAGCCTCGCTACGCGCAGGCGCGCGGCGGCCTCGCCACCAAGAACCTCATCCCGCTGCTCGACGACGAGCTGATGTACATCCGCCTCAACCCGCGCAGCCACACGCCGTTCGGCCTGGGACGCCTCGAGGTCGCCTTCGAGACCGTGAACCAGTTCCTCAGCGCGAACCGCTATGCCGGCCGCCTCGCCTCCAACTCCGTCGTGCAGTACGCTCTCTGGCTCAACGAGGCCACGCCCGAGCAGCACGACCGCCTCATCCGCTGGTGGCAGGACGAGATCGAAGGCACGGGCCGCGTCCCCATTCTCAGCAGCGAGCAGAAGCCCGAGGTCCTTCGCTTCGCCGGCGGCACCGACGCCGACCTGCGCATCCAGTGGCAGGAGTTTCTGCTGCGCATGATCGCCAACGCCTTCGAACTGCCGCCCATGCTGCTTGGCCTTCAGGCCGACGTCAACAAATCCACAGCAGGCGAGATGGCCGACGAGGCCTTCCAGAGCGCCGTCGTTCCCGTCGCCAAGCTGCTCGCCGAGCACATCACCCGCGACTTGTTCGCCAAAAAGCTCGGCTGGCGCGAGTTCGAGTTCACCTTCAACGACCTTGAGGCACGCGACGAGATGGAGGAGCTGCAGATCCAGACCGAGCTTCTGAAGGCCGGCGTGCTGACCGTGGATGAGGTGCGAGAACAGCGTGGGCTGCCCAAGCTCGGAACGGTGGTGGCCTCGTGATCCTCACCATCGACAATCTCGACGGCAACGGCGCCATCGACTACAGCGCGTCCCTCTGCGCGGATGCGCCTCCCACCATCGAGCGCGTCCTGAACACGCCCTCGCGATGCACCGGGATGCTGGAGGTAGGCTCTCCAGCCAATCCCGGCGCATCCGCCGCGCTGCCCGTGCCCGTCCGCCGCGCGCGCGTCGTGGTCACGGCCGCGAGTGGCGCCGCGCTCTTCACCGGATACCTCGCCACCGAGCCGGTCCCTGTCTACGTCGGCGTCGGCCTCGCCGGCCCGGTCTATCGTGTCGCCTTCTCTGCCATCAGCGACGAGTGGCTGCTCGACAAGCAGTCCCTGACCCTCACCGCGGACGGCTTCACCGTGCCCGCCGGTTCCCTACTCCAGAGCCTCACCTCGCGCACGGCCGCCGGTCTGCTCACCACATCGCAGGTGCAGCGCGGCAATCCCATCGGCGTCTTCACGCCCCAGCCCTCGCAGCCCTGGTCCGCTAACGCAGGCAGCATCGCGGGTTCCACCTACGCCGCGTATCGCGTGCTCAACGGCGCACTCAGCATGAACCCGGTCGGCTCCGTCACTCACTCGCTCGACTTCGATGCTGGCCAGGGCGACGGGACCCTCCAGGTGGCCGCACTGAAGACCTCGATGGTCAAGGAGCTGGCCAACGACGTCACTCTCAGCGGTGCAATCGAGCCCACAGCCTACGTCTCCGAGCTCTTCGCCGGCGATGGCACAACCACGCTCTTCACGCTATCGGATGCTCCGTTCCACATCGCAAAGCCCACACTGTTGTCCGAAAGCTTCAACCAGTCCACCTTCAACACGCAGCTCTGGAATGTCACCGATCCCGGCTCGCATCTCTCCCTCGGCGGCGCGGGCCTCATCCTCTCCGGCGGCAACGGCTACGACGGCCAGACCACCCTCGCCGCCATCGACCAGGTCGAGATGGGAGGCTCGCTCGTCGTCGAGGCGGGCAACGTCCAGCTCGCCTCGCCCTCCGACGGCGTCCTCTGCGGCCTCTACTCCGGCGCCGTCCAGCGCGCCAACTGCTTCGCCGGATACAACGTCCGCCAGAGCAATGGTTCCACCGTCATCACGCCCTTCGTCAACGGCGCGGAGGTCGGCACCACCTGCACGCTCCTCTCCGGCCACGCCTACACTCTCCGCATCCGGCTGCACAGCCCGGAGATGCAGCGTGTCCTCCAGACCTACTACACCCGCGTCGATGGCGCCATCCAGGCCTTCGGCGGCGGTCTCGTCAGTTCGCCGATGAAGCTCGTCTTCGACCTGCAGGACCTCGGCAACGCCTCCAACACGCCCGCCACCGTCCTCTACGACGGCGCATCCGCCAGTTCGCCCGCAACATGCACCTTCGCTGCCATCGACTCGGTCGAACTCACCGGCTCCGTGGGCTTCTGCTCCGTCACTCAAACCGGCTCCGCATGGGTCGTCAGCACGCTGCCCGGTGGCGCAACCCAGACACGCCTCATCGGCGTCGCAGGAGAAGGCGTTGACTGCAGCATGACCACCACAGGAAAAGTCACCTTCTTCGCTGGCCGCGTTCCCGTCGCCGGCGAGACCGTCACCGTCTTCTATCGCCTGCGCTCCCGCGCCATCGCGCGCCTCGAAGACGCCGCCAGCGTCGCCGCCGAAGCCGCCGGTGGAATGCCCGGCACCGCGCGCTGGCTGGGCAAGGTCCTTCGCCCGCTCGCCCGCTCCAGCGCAGACTGCGAGAGCGCCGCGCAGGCCGTCCTCAGCTTCGCATCCAGCCGCGCCGCCGCCATCGCAGGCAGCTATGCAGCGATCAATCCATCCGCCGACATCTGGCCCGGCGATGTCCTCAGCATTATCGCCAATGGCCAGACCATCAATGTTGTCGTCCGCAAGGTCGCAGTCGTTAACGAAAACGCCGTGCCCGAGCTGCTCACCTACCGCATCGCCTTCGCCAACGACTGGGCCGAATCGCTTGGCGTCACGCTCTCCGAGGCCATCGCGCAGGATTCATTCCTGCCGCCAACAGCGCAGTCGACGCCGGGAGCAGTTCTCGCAAACCTACAGCAGTTGACCGTGGCCAGTGCCACTACAACCGCATTGCAGATCGACGCAGGAACCGCACCTCCAACTGGCGGCGGCTTCGAGGTGCGCCTGCGCGACTGGGACTTCGGCCCCGGCGTGGACCAGAACCTGGTGCTCCGCAGTCCGGTCCGCAGCTTCTCCATCCCGCGCTCGGCGCAGGTGGAGCGCTACTACATCCGCATCTTCGACGCATCCAACCCGTCTCTCTACTCGCGCCTTTCCAGCGCCGTATTCACCAATCTGCCGGTCGGCTAAACAAGCCGCTGAGGGCCACCGGCTTTCACACTAGCCACATCGCAACACAAGGAGCAGTAAGATGACGGACTTCGAGGGACAGGTCCTCTCCGACCTGAGTGTTTTGAAGAGCCAGATGAAGGAGCTGATGGGCATCGGTCAGCCAGGCCGCCTCGCGCAACTGGAAGGCCGCATGCATGAGCACGAGAAGATCGTGCAACGGTTGAAAGGAATGGCCGCGGCCTTTGGCGCCCTGCTCACCATCGCCCATCTCGCCATCGACCTGTTCCTCGGAAAACGCTGATCGCTTTGTAGCGTCGTCATTCTGGCGCAGCCAGAATCTCCGTATTGGCCCTTGCCCTTGCGGTTGGCTGTTTTAGCGTCGTCATTCTGGCGAAGCCAGAATCTCTGTATTCCGTGCTCGCAAACATCAACCCGCAATACATAACCATTTGGAGGCAACACATGGAATTCCTTAAATTGTTCTTTCGCGGCATCTCTCTTCTCCCCAGCCTGGTGCAGGGCGTCGAAGCTCTCTATGGCGCAAAGTCCGGCGCGCAGAAGAAGGACGCCGCACTCTCCATCGTCGGCTCCAGCATCAACATGGCCGACGCCGTCAGCAACAAGCAGATCGCCGACTCCACCAAGTTCACCGCCGGCCTCAACCTCATCGTCGATGGCGTGGTCGAGTGCCTCAACGCCAGCATCTGGGCCAAGGACCTCCCGGCTGAGTGAGCAGCCGTATCCAGCCTGTTGAGAAGACTTTAGCCGCAACCTGTTTTCATAGAATACTTTGGCAGCCCATGTGCTCTGTAAACATATGAATCGAATCAACTTACGCCTAAGGTATCCAGAATGTATACTTTGCCTGCAGCATTAACATAACAATGCGCTTACACCCTTGCGAACCTCTAGGGTAAATATATAGTTGACGAATCAAGTAGACAGGCGCATGATGGGGGTGTGCGGTGAGAGAGAAAATTATTGTTTCCGATCCCTACAATTCCGTGCCATCGGAGAAAACCTTGGAATTTAGGCTTACATACAGCGGTTTGCTACTTGGATCGAGCAGGACTGATACCCGTTCTCAACACAAGCATGATATTCGCAGAGTGTTCCATGACCAACTAATGGTCTTGTGGCAGGTTTCCCCTAATCTCAGAGAGTGGGAACTTTCATCTCCTCAAGGTCAGCGAGTTAAAACCCCAATCGCTCTCGCAAGTTGGCTCATCTTGAATGGAGTTGGATACGTTCCTTTGTCGTGGAAGGGATTGGGGGTAGCTTGTAAATTGGACATCCTAATGCTGCGCCCGGAGGCTCCGGGGCAAACAGTTATATCAGGAGGAGATATTGATAACCGCCTCAAAACACTATTTGATGCACTACGGATGCCATTACCCGGAGAAATACATGAGTTACCGGGAGAAGGTCGGGAGCCTTTCTTTTGCTTGCTCCAAGACGACTCTTTAGTAAATAACATTTCTATCACAACTGATTTACTACTAGGGCCGACTAACCCAAATGAAGTTCAGCTAGTTATTACAGTCAATCTTTGGATTGTGATGCATACTATGACGAATGTGGGGATATATTGATGAAGAAAACCAGTAATGAATTCAACACTTTCAGCAATGCAATGGGAACGATCCTAAAGGCTGATCCTGCCGCTGTGAAAGCTGCTATGGACGCGGAGAAACAGGAACGTGCTATGGAAGCAGAACGCACGGGAAAACGCGGGCGAGGAAGACCGCCTAAGCAGTCTTCGGCTTCCGCCCACGCGGTTTCCTGAATGGATTAGTTGGCCGTCCCTCCCACCTTGCCGGTGACTTCGGCGTAAGTGAGACGACGGTTTACCACCTGTGACAGAGCCTTGGAGAAGCGGTCTGCGTCACTCATATTCAGGCGATTGTTGAAACGGAACATCTGCTCATCGAGGTAACGATCCAAGTGAAATGGCTCGACCGCAACATAAGTGCCAGCAAGGTTTCTCTTGGTGAGGCTCCAGAAGTTTTCGAGGCTGTTGGTATGAACCTGGCCCCTAACGTAGCACTCGGCATGATTCACGGTGTCGTGAACGTAGTGCCAGCCGGTGCGGTTGTAGCTCACGGCTGAATCGGTATAGACCTTCGAGCCGTATTTGATGTTCTTGAGGATTTCATTTTGCAAAGTCTCGCGCTTCACATTCGGAATGACCATAGCCCGTACTTGCCGGGATTCACGGTCGAACATCCCCATAACGGGAGTCTTGTTCGCGTACCGCTGAAAGTATTCGTCCGGGTCAACCGCTGCGCGGGTCTCCTGCATCTTCTTCGCACGACCCTTATGCATGTTGGTGAGCTTGCCTCCAACAAACGATTCATCGACCTCAACAGCGCCGCCGTCCGACCCGCCGAGCTTGCCATTGTAGATGTTGAACGGATTCTCATTCATGGCAAAACGAATGCGGTGCAGCATGAACCATGCAGTCTTTTGGGTCACGCCAAGCGACCGGGCGATCTCGCAGGAACTAACGCCGTTCTTGGAGTTGGTGATGAGCCAGACGCAGGGGAGCCACTTCTCAAGGCCCAGCGGGGAGTCCTCAAAAATGGTTCCAACCTTCGCGGAAAACTGGCGCTTGGCATGGGCGCTCTTGCACTGCCACTTCTTCTGGTTCGCAAGGAACGAAACGTCCTTGCGCCCGCAGGTTGGGCAGGTTACGATTCCATCGGGCCATCGGTGCATCGCCATGAATTCAAGGCAGTTATCAGCATCGGAGAAGTGGATGATTGCCTGTTGCAGCGTCTTCGGTGTCTTCATAGCATTTATACTAAGGCAATCAACTTGATTTGTCAACTATATAATTACCACCTCTAGGGGGGGGTGGGGGGGAGGGCAACGAAAAGGAATATATGGCGAAATAGCAGCAACTTTCGTTTGCCAACCGTTTCTCCGTCCCCTGAGACTCTTCCCGCAAATTGCCCATGGAACGGAGTGCCGGCAACTGGGTCCGCGGACCGGAACCCAGATCGCAACAGCGCGGGCAGCTTGGACCGTATAATCTCTGCCATGAAGACAAAATCGCAGACCAGGCCTCTCGTCGCAGTTCTCATGGGCAGCCGCAACGATTATGCGGTAATGCGCGCAACCGTGGACGTCTTGCGCGAGTTCGGCGTGCCCCATGAGGCCCGCATCATCTCGGCGCACCGCACACCCGATCAGATGTTTGCCTACGCAGAATCGGCCGCATCCCGCGGCCTACGCGTCATCATCGCAGGCGCGGGTGGCGCCGCCCACGTCGCCGGAATGCTCGCCGCTAAGACGACCGTCCCGGTCCTCGGGGTTCCTATTGCGGCAACTGCCCTCCAGGGCTTCGATTCCCTGCTCTCGATCGTCCAGATGCCCAAGGGCGTTCCCGTGGCCACCTTCGCCATAGGAGCTGCCGGAGCAGCCAACGCCGCACTCTTCGCCGTCGAGATCCTCGCGGCCACCGACCCCGCGTTGCAGACGAAACTTACGGCCTGGCGCGCTGCCCGCCGCGACGAAGTCCTTTCGCAGTCGCTCGACGACGAACTCCCTGCGTGAGCGAGGCGACTGGCCGGGCGCGGCGATTGCAATCTTCGCGAAGGTTTGATTCAGGCCTTCCCTACACCTTATAGTCCCACTCCTTGCGATAGGGCATGTCGACGTAGCCGTTGGCAACGTCGTCGTTGGTGAACCGCATCGCCTTTGCGTCCCAAAGCAGCACCTTGGATGTTCGCCAGTAGCGCGGCGCATACGCGGCGGTGCTCGCCACCGGAGGTGCGTCGGGCAAGTGCACATGGCCGTCGCTGGACGCGGGAATCCACACAACGGCTGAGTCCGATCGGCTGTTTTGCCCATAGCCCGCTCCGCTGCGCACTCCGGGCGTGCTGTATCTGCGCTCGGCCAAGCTTCCCAGCAGGGCGAACTCCGTCAGTCCGCAGGCGTATTCCACCGGAGTAATCGACTTCTTGCCGGCCTTGCAGCTCCGTATCCACTCGGCGTAGTGGTCCACTCGCTCGCATCGCGTCAGGGTCGGCTCAGGTTGCTTGAAGTCCTTGAACCGGCTCTCCGGCAGGAGCTGGCCGCCGGGCAGGCCTCGCAGTTTCTGGCCCGGCTGCGACAGCGTGTGATCGGGCAGCCATGGGCTGCCCCCATAGAACGCGGAGACTAGAACGCCCTCGTCGCCGACGAACATCACGCCTCGCCCCGGCATCCCCATATCGAGAGGCATGCTCAACGGTCGTGGTGGCTGAAGGCCGCCATCGTAGAAGTACGCCATCGTCTCCGGGTGTTTGCCGCGCGCCGGCAGGTGCCATTGGACAAAGTTGGCGATGCTTGAGCACTCGCTGTTCTCCACCGCGCCCGCCAGCGAGAAGGACTGGCAGGCGTTGGCCGCAATCCAGTCCGGCGTGCCCAGTTCCAGCTCGTCGTGGAACACATGCAGCGAGTGGCAGGCGACGTCGCCTAGGTTGCCCGTGCCGAAGTCCCACCACGGTCGCCAGCTCCCATAGTGATAAATCTTGTTGTACGGACGCGCCGGCGACGGCCCGCACCACTGGTCCCAGTCCATCCCCGCAGGCGGCGTCTGCGCCTCTACCGGTCGCGCCAACCCGCTGGGGCTGTGCGTTCCGGTCCAGAAGTGCACCTCGCGGACCGGCCCGATTGCTCCGCTCATCAACAACTCTGTCGTCGCCCGGGCAGGCGAGGTACAGGAGTCCTGAATGCTCGCCTTGGTCGTCACCCCGGACTGAAGACACGCAGCCTTCACCCGCCGCTCCTCGGCAATCGTCCGTGTGATCGGCTTGGCGCAGTAGATGTGCTTGTTCATGGCAAGGCCCGCCAGCGCTAGGTGAGAGTGCCAGTGGTCCGGCGTCGCGACAATCAGCGCGTCGAAGTTCTTTTCTTCCCTGTCAAACATCTGCCGGAAGTCCTTGTATAGTCGCGCCTTTGGATAGAGCTTGAACGCGGGCGCGGAGAACTCGTGATCCAGGTCGCACAGCGCGACAATCTCCTCGGCGCTGCATCCGGCCACATAGTCCTGCCCCACGCCACCCACGCCGATGCATGCGATCCGCAGCTTCTGCCCTGCGTCCTGCGCCGCAGCACCTGTCGCATAGCGAGGGACCGCCAGCGCCGCCAACCCGGTTGCAATCGCCGTGCGTCGGGATATTCCTCCGTTGCTTGATTCGTTCGAATTCATAAGACCATTCCCTTCTCGCGACTCTGTTCAAATATCGTCCCGGATAATGTACGCATTGCAGACGGTAAAAACGCGCGGCGTTAGGACGTTCTATCACATCGCGCGTTTATACGCAGCGGGAAGTGGAGATTGCTGCACAGATTTCTTTCTGACGGCAAACAGCAATCGAGAGGGCGGCGGCTTCGGTTGCCAATCACTTAATTTGAAGTGATATGAATCGTTGAGTTCGTTCCTTACGTGATAGAAGACAAATCGATGGGCACTGAATGCCGCGTAAACCGCTTTAGCTGGAGCGCCCTGGACAGAATTCCGATGTCTCAATTTGAAGCCAGAGGACTGGGGATCGCGGGTGGTTTGGGTGTATCGCCCGAGGTATGCTCCACGGTCATGTCTTCAAAGAGCAGGTCAGGCACGATGTAAGTGATGAGGTCGGCGTTCGCGAGGGACGAAAGCCCGACGAGCGAAGTTGCCGACGCGTGTGTGGTATAGACCGTGCGGTCCTTGGAGACAGCCAGGATGTCCTTGAAGGAGCTGGGGGAGACATCCGAAATTCGCGCATCGCGAACCGACTCCTCGTGGCCGTCGGGGTAGACGCGAGCGGCTTCGATGGCCGTAGTGCCCGAGAACCGGCGAAGAATCATGCCGTATTCCAGGCCTCGCGACGTGACCAGATCGATCAGTTGCTTCCTCAGTTCTTCGTGGGACGAGGACTTCGACGCGTTGACGAACAGGTTGCCCGGCAGCACGCCCAACTCGCGCATGTTTCCCGTGCTCTGCAGCATTCCGCGAACGGGCGCTCGCGAAGTGAGCAGCCTCTTGAGAATACCGTTCTCGACCAACACAGTCTCCTGCGAAGGCACGCCCTCTTCGTCGAATTTGTAGTTGCCGAAGAGGGGTTGGCCGTCCGACTGGGAGAGTTGCGGGTTGTCGACTACGGTCAGAAAATCGGGAAGGACGCGGCTACCCACCTTATTGAGCATACTGGAGTTCGAACTGGTCTGGCTGGAAGCATTCCCGGAAAGTAACGCGAGAAGCGAGCCGACGCCAGAGTTCGAGTGCCGTGCCGAGAGCTGATTGGCGAAGTGAGCAGCGAAGAGCTCGTCGGCCGCCTTCCCTTCCACCAGCACAGGGCCGTTGTAGCGCTTGGCCGACTTTCCTTTCAGCCGGGCGGTCAGTCGATCAGCGATCTCCTGCGTGTTCTGAAGGACCGTCGCTTCGCTAGGAAAACCGCTCAGCGAGCGTCCGTGTTCGGAGTCCATGTCGGTAAAGGTTTCGCCGTTGCTGTTCTGCAGCGAGGCCGAGGCGTGGAAGTACACCTCGGGAACCTGACGGAAGTAGGTTGTGCCTTCGCTGTTGAGGAAGCGCTCCGAACCATTGTCGACTTCGAACTCCGCCTCGGAGGTTTCGACTGACCGCAACTTGAGAAAGATAGCGGAGGCGTCGCGCACCAGACGCTCGGCATCGCTGAGTTTTTCGACGATCGGCGGCAGCGTCTCCGACTCCTGGCGTGCGGGCTCCCGGCTGAAGTCGGGGACCGTCTCTACGTAGTTGCTGTTCAACCGCGCGGCCTTCTTTGCAGAAAGGTCTTCTACCGCTTTCTTGTAGGCCGCGTCGGTGGCGAGCCATATCTTGCGGCGCAGTTCGTCGTAGTTGTCGTCGATAGGAAGGATGCTGTTGCCCAGCGAGACGATCAGCTCCGCCATTCCGCCGATGCCGCCGATGAAGTTGCTGTTGTCGAGGTCGTAGCTGCCAACGCGCACCGTGACGCTGAGGGAGCGGTTGCGCGACTCGCCGCTGGAGGTAAGCGAGCCGAGGCTGGCATGAGCGACCATGCGATCGCTGTCCACAATCTTGTATGCAATGTAGTACGGACACTCCATCGATTCGAGGCGCAGATCCTTCATGGAGCGCTGCATCTCGTCGCGCATGGCGCGGGACTCAACATCATCCTGCTGCGCAACCAGCGGAGCCGAAGCGAGAACGAAGAGGGTAAGAGCAATAACCTGCTTCTTCATTTTGCACCTCCTGGCGCCGCCGCGAAGGGTGGGGGAAGGATCGGCGGTCGCTCCTGCGACTTCGCCTTCTTCTGAACTTCGATCTGGGAGATCAGGATTCCCGGACCGCTGGCCGAGACTGGAATCGAACCGGACTCGGCTCCGCAAATCCCGTTGAAGACAGCCTTCTCGTTATCGGCGGCAAGGATCTTGCTGAAGACGGTGAGTGGCGTGCCGACCAGGTCCACGCCGCGCACCAACTCCTCCCGGCCATCGGGATAGATGCGGTAGACCATGATCGGCAGTACGTTGAAGGCGTTGGGAGTGGTTCGACCCGTCAGGGTAAATCCGCCCTGAATGTCGTCGAAGAAGAGGCCGAAGGGCTTGTTCTGCTCCTTGATCTGCGCGATCAAGAGTTGCTTGAGTTGCTCGCGCGAGACCGGCTTTGAGTTGACGATGACGAGGTTCGACTGACGCGCTACGGGCTGCAGTCCGGCCTGCGCGCGACCGTGGCTGTTGGAGTTGGGAAAGCCCTCGATGGGCGAGCGGCCCATCAGAAAGTTCTGCAGAACGCCGTCCTTGACCGCGACCACGGGCCGCGCTCTTACGCCTTCATCGTCGAAGGCGTATGAGCCGATCAGATCCACGCCGCCGTATTGCTTGAGCGTGGGGTCGAAGTCGACGGAGAGGAAGGCAGGAAGAACTGGCTGGCCGATCATCTTCTTGAAGGTCTGGCCTTCGGTTTCGCTCTTCTGACGCTGGCCCTCGATGCGATGGCCGAAGACTTCGTGGAAGAAGACGGCTGAGGCACGGCCGGAGAGAATCGCCGGGCCGGTGTAGGGATCGACGATGGGCGCGTCGCGCAGAGCTTTGAGGTCTGCGATCATCTTGTCGACCGCCTTCAACACGGTCGCGTCGTCGGGCAGTCCCTGGGGCGAGAGCGCGGCGAAGGATTCGTAACGCGGAAGCTCCATTCCATCGGCTGCCTTGGAGGCGGCCTCGATGAAGAGCTGATAGAAGGTGGTCGTGGTCTGAATTGCGGAGCCGTCGCTAGAGACAAACCAGCGCGTCTCCTGATCGGCCGTGAAGGTGGCCGTGGCGTTGAAGATGTCGCCGTAGCGGTGGAACGGCGCTGTGTACTTGCGCGTCTTCTCCTCCCACAGCTTGCGATCGACCTGCATCGCGGGGATGGGTTCGATGGACTGTTCGGGCTTCTCGTGGGAGAAGTCGTCGGACTTGTCCTCCTGCTCGATGGTGACCTGATTGTTGGTTTGCACGGCGGCGAACTGGGTGAGCGCACGCTTGAACCGCCGGTCGGTCTCCAGCCACAGCGCGGAGCGAATGGGCAACGGATCGTCGTCGACGGGAAGGGTGACGATGGAGTTGCCACTCACAACGTCCATCCCGCGAGCGCCGCGCACCTGGTGGGTGTTGTCCAGCGCGTAGTCGCCGACGCGGACTGCGACATGCGCAACGCGGCGGTGGCTGGAATTGCTGTCTACAAGGGCTCCAAAGGTGGAGGTGACTGCGGCCACATTCGAGTCGATGATTTCGTAGCTGAGATAGTAAGGAGCGACGGGCTGCTTCTTGAGTTCTGCAAAGTCGCGGTCGATCTCCTTCTTGGCGACGGCGAGAACAGGGGACGCGCCGCTGTTCCTCAATGATTGAGCAACGCAGGTGTGGGCCAAAGAACATCCAGTCACACAGAGATAGCCAAATGTGCGAAGCAGCATCGAAGTTTTCAAGATTGCCTCGTGAGTGAAGGGATAGACGGCCCCATTATAGCTTGCTCAAGATACATCAAATCCCATCTGCGCGAGATTGAAGGGCACCCGTTTCGCAATCGATGCCGCCAAAGGAGCAAAATGAAATCTACGGAACTGCAGCCATCCGGCCACTAGCCTGATGGCAAGCAAGGGAGACGGCCATCATGCACGGAACTCGGACGAAGGTTGTTGCGTTCAACGGCAGCGCGAGAAAAAACGGAAACACGGCCATCCTGCTTCGAACCGTTCTCAAGGAGCTGGAGGCCGAGGGGACCGAGACCGAACTCATCCAACTGAGCGGGGCCAAGATTCACGGCTGCCTGGCCTGCCGCAAGTGCTCCACCAAGAAGGACCGCCGCTGTTCGCAGACCGGCGACATGGGAAACGCCTACATCCAGAAAATGGAGGAGGCGGACGGCATCCTGCTCGGTTCGCCGACGTATGTGGCGGACATCTCTCCGGAGATCAAGGCGTTGATGGACCGCGCCTGTCTGGTTTCCAAGGCGAACGGAGGAATCTTCCGGCGCAAGGTTGGCGCAGCCGTCGTCGCGGTGCGCAGAGCGGGAGCGATCCATGCCTTCGACGCCTTGAACCACTTCTTTTTCATCAGCGAGATGATCGTGCCCGGCTCGTCGTACTGGAACATCGGCATTGGCCGCGAGATCGGCGATGTCGAGAAGGATGAAGAAGGCATTCAGACAATGAAGACGCTGGGCAAAAACATGGCGTGGCTTCTGAAGAAGCTCAAAAACCAGGCTGAATCGAGCTAGAGCGCGAGGCGATGCAATCTGGCTCCCGATCGAGAGTTGTTGTCTGGTTTTTCGTTTTCTATTCGCCCAACCCACCCCCCTCCCCCCTATGGGCGATTTGCTTGTAATGCGTTCATTCCAATTCGATTAGAGCCAAAGTATTCAAAGTAGATTCTTTAGGCGTAAGTGGATTGGAATCATGCGATTACTGGGCGATAGTGTTTCCAAAGGTAAATATCCCCTCAAGTAAGGTATACTCAAAGTGCCGTGACTGGGCAGCGAAGTGGTGCGTCTATTTACTGGTGGGAGTATTGGGACAGCTCGCTCCTCCAAAGGTTCTATCTATGGTGCCATGTTCGTCTGATGTTAAGTCCAGCGTGCATGTACTGAGGGGATCGAGGAACAGCGAATATCCGAATGGAGACTTTGCATCTCCTCCTGGCATGACTTTCGGAACTGTACCGAACTGGCGATTGCCGACCTCATCTTGGGTTAGTAGCAGTGTCCAATCCAGTGATTTGCCCTTAGGCAATTTGGGGAAAACGATCACCGTATTCGAGCGCAATAGGACTCGCTGCTTGATTCCCTTCATCGGATCAGGTCTAGCTACATCGTTGATGACGCGAACCACATGGATCGGCCCAGTCAGCCGCGCAAGCTCCAGTTGCGCCTTCACCATATCGCGCTTGGCATTAGCAGCGTCTGTTTTGAGTCCCTGTGTCTCATTGCCCAACTCGGTTGCCTTCGTAGTTGCATCTGCGGCATCGCTCTCAGCAGTGGTTATTTTGTCTGATTCATGGGAGCGGATAGCAGCATCGGAGCTTGAAGATAGAACTTCAAATATCGTTTCACTGACAATTCCCCCTACAACCAGGAATAGACCTAAAGCTGCCATTGGATACATCCAGCTACCAGGGTTTTCCGGTAACAGTGGGAGCTTTTTCCTGTGCCTTCGCCAATTCTTGAGGTCGAAGGCAACTTCCCATATTTCAAACATGCATCCAATCGCAACGACAATTCCTGAAATCCATACGCCCCTAAACCATCTCGCGCTGATGGCTTCGAGTCCCAACCTTATGGGATCAGGCGCAGCAGATGATCCGTATATGAAGGAAAGAAGTAGAGAAGTGAGGTGGTTCCTCATCATACTGTTGTGCCTTGGGTTATTAACAGTTTGCGGAGTAGTCTACATCTGGATGTCGCCGAAGGTGTAGGATTATTTTGAGGATTTATGAGTCCATCAACGAAGTTGACAGACGCAGAGAAACAGAACGGCAAACGCGCCGTTCTGATCCCGTCTGCGGGCATTCAAGAGAAGATGCACCCGATTACACGCGAGGACTTTTCGCGTCTGGTCAGGAAGGCTATTCCGCCTGCGCCACAACCTGAGACAGCAGCGAAGTAAACATCGGTTCGTTTCCAGCGCGGCGGTTGTAGCGGAAAGAGTATTCATCGCAGTAGGACTGCAAATACTTGGTGCTAACCGAGTGGTAGACACCGCCGATGCCGCGCTTTAGAAGGCTCCAAAATCCCTCGATTGTCTGCGTGTGAACCTGTCCCATGACGTAGATTCCAGCAGTGTGATTGATGCGCTCATGCTTGTAGCTCTTGCCCATCCACCGCACATTGTCATACGACGTATAGCTGTCTGTGTAGACGATGCTCTTTGGCAACACACGCTCTGCGACGATGGGCAGCAAGGTCTTTTCCTTCACATCGGCAACAACTTTTGTTGTAACGCGTCCCTCGCGCTCCACGATGCCGAAGATGGGCTGTTTGTCCTTGTGCGTCCCCTGCTGGCGCTTATTGACGTGCTGGTTCTTCTTTGGCGCACCATAGAACGTCTCATCCATCTCAACCGGGCCTGACATGGTGAAATCTTCCGACATCAGGGTGCGAATCTGCTTGAACATGCGCCACGCAGTCTTGTAGGTAACGCCACACTCGCGCTGAATCTGCTTTGCTGAGATACCGCAACGGGTTGCTGACATCAGGTACATCGCGTAGAACCAGAGGCGCAGCGACGTGCTGGACTTCTCGAAGATCGTTCCGGCCATCGGCGAGATGTATGTCCCACAGTAGTCGCAGGCGTAGGCTTTCTTCGTCGTGATCCGGTGATGTTTGCGCTCCACTTTGCAATACGAGCAAATCGCACGGCTATCGGGGTATCTTTGCTCCATCAGCCAGTCTAGACAGGCATCATTGTCAAAGAATTGCTCGTTGAAGTCGTTGATTGTAAAGCGACGAATGGTCGGAATGGGCTGTGGTATTTTCATGGCAAGATCAGTGTCGCATAAGTCTTACCTTATGTCAAGGGATACTTACCTTTCCAAAGTATTGATTGCAAAAAGTCTAAGCTAAAGTATTCAAAACATTCTGGTTATGGGTTGAAAAAGGCGCTTTGGCGGGGATAGGCCGGCAGAGAAAACGCTTGATGGTGATCTCGGTGAGTTCGGCTGGGTCGGTCATCGGTGTACTCCCTTTGTGTACGAAAAAAGTCTAAAGTCTTCAATCGATGAATGTTAGGTCACGACTAAG
>JBEKWE010000049.1:0-18021 GCA_049513335.1 Acidobacteriaceae bacterium
GCTCCTGCCGCGACGCCAGGGTCAGCTTGCGCAGCATCTCCGCCACCGCATCGTGGTCCGCCTCGGCAAACTTCATCCGTACCGTAAAACTGATCATCGCTCCTCCATCTATGCCTTCAGCTCCGCATCGAACCCCGGCAGCAGCATCGTCTGGTCGCGCTCCGGCCCGGTCGAAACCATCCCGATCTTCGCCCCCGACTCGCGCTCCACAAACATCAGATACTCCTGCGCCGGCTTCGGCAGCTTCTCGAACTCCGTAATCCCCTCGGTGGGGCAATTCCAGCCCTTCAGCTTGGTATACACCGGCTGGATCGCCTCGAACCCGCGCATGTCCGCCGGAATCGTCTCCGCCAGCTTTCCGTCGATCTTGTACCCGGTGCACACCGGAATCTCCGCGCACTGGTCCAGCACATCCATCTTGGTCACCACCAGCCACTCAGTTCCGTTAATCATATTCGAGTAGCGCAGCAGCGGCAGATCCAGCCATCCGCAGCGCCGCGGCCTTCCCGTCACCGCGCCGTACTCCTGCCCGCGAGCCCGCAGCAGCGTGGCCGTGTCGTCCTGGATCTCGGTCGGGAACGGCCCCTCGCCCACCCGCGTCACATACGCCTTGGTCACCGCGATCACCGTCCCGATCCGCGTCGGCCCCACGCCCGTCCCGGTCACAGCGCCGCCCGCCGTCGAGCTCGAGCTGGTCACAAACGGGTACGTCCCGTGGTCGATGTCCAGCAGCGCGCCCTGCGCCCCCTCGAACATCACCTTCTCGCCATTCTCGATCGCCTCGTTCAGCAGCGCCGCCGTGTCCGTCACGAACGGTGCCACCTGCTCTGCCGCACGCGCATACTCCTCGTACATCGCCTTCGCGTCCAGCGGCGCCGTCCCAAACAGAGCCGCCGCAATCGTGTTCTTCTCGTGGCACGCGTTCTCGATGTGCGTGCGCAGCAGCGCCGAATTCAGCAGGTCCACCACCCGCAGCCCGCTGCGATGCATCTTGTCCTCGTACGCCGGCCCAATCCCCCGGCTGGTCGTGCCAATCTTGGTCCGCCCCGGCGCGTTCTCCGCCGCCAGCTCGATCATCCGGTGGTACGGCAGGATCACCTGCGCGCGGTTCGACACAAACAACTGCCCATCCGCCCCGCCCGCAACCTTCAGCCCCGCGTCCCGCAGCCGCTTCACCTCGCTCAGGAAGGCCATCGGGTCCAGCACCACCCCGTTCCCGATCACGCCCCGGCACTTCGGCCGCAGCACGCCGCACGGAATCAGTTGCAGCACAAACTTCTTCCCGCCGATGATGACCGTGTGCCCTGCGTTGTGTCCGCCCGCGTAGCGGGCCACCACGGTGAACCGCTCGCTCAGCACATCCACGATCTTGCCCTTGCCCTCATCGCCCCACTGCGCGCCGAGGACCACTGCTGTTTTACGCTGGCTCACAAAAAATTTTGCTCCGGAAGGGATGGGTCCGCGCGGCCAGCTTCGCCGCACGCCCATATCCGATTCTATACCGCCGCATCACATGTCGGTCGCGCTGGCAAAAGCTTTACTCTGGTGGTATGCCCGAGCTTCCCGAAGTCGAGACCATCGCCGCAGGCGTCCACGCCCGAGTCCACGGTGCGCGCATCCTTCGCGTCTGGACCAGCGGCAAGCCACAGACCTTCAAGTCGCCTGAGTCCGAGATCGCCCGCGCCCTCACCGGCGCGCGCATCGAATCCGTCCGCCGCGTCGGCAAGACCATCGTCATGACGGTTGAGCGCCACAAAACCTCAACCGAACTCCTCATCCACCTCGGCATGACCGGCCGCCTGCTCATCTCCGCGCCCGAAATTCCCCTCGCGCTCCACACCCACGCCGTCCTCACACTCAGCGCTACGCCCGGAGAAACAGACGCGCCCGGGGAAACAGCCGCGCGCGAAATTCGCTTCGTCGATCCCCGCCGCTTTGGCCGCATCTCCCTCCACGCCCCTCAACCTGCGGGTGCCCCAGACGGGGTCCCCGGCGAGCGGTCTTTGCTCGCCGGGGTGGCACGTCTCGATTCTGAGACCTGGGACCGGCCACAACATTCAAAACCAACTCCCTACATCGGCCCTGGCCGCGAGCCGCTCACCATCTCGCTCGCCGATTTCATCGCCCTCTTCCATCCGCGCCGCACTCCCATCAAGGCCGCGCTGCTAAACCAGACCCTGCTGCACGGCATCGGCAACATCTACGCCGACGAGTCGCTCTTCCGCGCCGCCATTCGTCCGACTCGTCAAGCAGCGCGATTGACCCGCGCCGAGCTGGCCCGCCTGCGCACCGCGCTGGTCAAAGTCCTCCGCCACGCCATCCGGCTCGGCGGCTCGTCGGTCTCCGACTACGTCGATGCCGACGGCTCCCGCGGCCTCTTCCAGCTCCGTCACCGCGTCTACCGCCGCACCGGCCAGCCCTGCTTCGCCTGCGCCACTCCGATCCGCCACATCCAACTCGCCGGACGCAGTACCCACTTCTGCCCCCATTGCCAGAGGTAAAGATGCTCAACCCGCCGTCTGCCAACCCGAAGCCGCTGCACTGGGCCTCCCGCATCGACACTGGACCCATGCTGCGCTACGCCATCACCGATCGCGCCCGTTTCGCCGGAGACGAGCCTCAACGCCAGGCCGCGCTCCTCGCTCAGGCCGCGCGCCTTGCCGCCGACGGCATCGACTTCCTCCAGCTCCGCGAAAAAGATCTCCCCGCCGCAGCCCTCGCCTCGCTCGCCCGCCGCCTGCTGGCAACCCTCCGCGCCGACTCTACGCGCAGCGAGCCCAAACTCCTCATCAACTCCCGCGCCGACATCGCCGTCGCCATCTGTGCCGACGGCGTCCACCTCACCTCCGCCCCCGGCTCGCTCACCCCTTTGCAGGTCCGCGCACTCTACGCCGCGGCCAGCCTGCCCGAGCCGGTCGTCAGCCTTTCCTGCCACACCATCGCCGAGGTCGCCCGCGCCGCTTCCGCCAGCGCGGACGAGCGCCCAACCCTCATCCTCTTCGGTCACGTCTTTGAAAAAATCGTCGCAGAAATTGCTGCCCCAGAAGTTCAAGCCTCTGAGAAATCCACCGGGAACAAGACAATCTCCGCAGGCGCGGGACTCGATCTTCTCCGCGCCGCCTGCGCCGCCGCCGCTCCGGTTCCAGTCCTCGCCCTCGGCGGCATCAATCGTTCCAACACAGACACCTGCCTCGACGCCGGCGCCGCTGGAGTCGCCGCCATCCGCCTGTTTATTTGAGTGACTCTCCTGCGGATCGAGTCGCTACTTCACAGCCGCTGCGTCCCGACTGCCAATGCTGCTCGCAACAATCAGATAGAGGCCCACAACAAGCGAGATCACCGGTGAAACATAGAAATACTTTGTGTAGAGCGGCCCGGCCAACAACCCGGCGATCACCCCTACAGGCAGAAACAGGCAGAGCAGGCCTTTGATCAGGCCCCACCAGCCAATCAGCGTAACCACCACCGGCAGCGCGCCTCCAGACCACACGTTGTGGCCCAGGACCATCGCCAGTCCTAACGCGACCGAGATCAGGCCGATCGCAAACGGCGCCCCGCCGTGACCCATCATCCGCGTAATCATCTCCACTGTCGCCTGCTTGTGCACGATCATCGACAGCGCAACCAGGACCGAGTAGTAGCCTATCAACCTGCTCAGAAAGATAGTACGTAAAGACATAGCTCCCCCCTCGTGGGAAAAACCCATTGTATACACGAACCTGCAATAAGAAGTAAATTATTCGCCAACCTGGCCGCCGACTCGCCCGACGCGCTGTGAGCCGCGTCACTCAACCCCTCCTCGCTGGAAGGGGAGATCGCGTACCTCGCCAGTGACCGGAGCGATCGCGCCCATTGACCGCGACCGCGCACGGCCCTAGGCTTAACCATGTGCTCATCACCCCCCTCCAACTCGAACACGAGCCGCTCCTCTTCGACGAACCGATCCCTTCCGGAGCGCTGGACTACGCCCCCGATGTCTCTCAGGTTGGCCCGCTTCCCGTCACTGGCCGCGCCGACCTCATCGTCGAGAGCCGCGGCCACGGCGAGCAGGTCGCAGACATCCGCCTGCGCGCCGCCTACCACGGCGACTTCGAACTCCTCTGCGCGCGCTGCGTCGAGCCGGTTCCCACCTCGCTCGCCGGCGACTTCGACCTCATCTTCCGCCCCCAGTCCGCAGACGCCGACCCCGCAGAGCGTTCCATCACGCCCGACGAGACCGAAATCGGTTACTATGAGGAGAGCGGTCTCTCGCTTGAGGATGTCGTGCGCGAACAGGTGCTTCTCTCCCTGCCCTCCCGCACGCTCTGCAAGGAAGATTGCAAGGGACTTTGTCCGCGCTGTGGCCAGAACCTGAACCTCACGCCCTGCTCCTGCAACTCCGTCTCCGAAGCCGAAACGAATGCTTCAGGGTGGAATGCGCTCGCGGGTCTGGCCGGCACGATCAAACCCGGTTAGCACCGATTTCAGCCTCACCGGGCCTTCCAACCGCCGCCGCTGGTCGCATCGCGGCAGGCGCGGGCCAATCGAAAGGGAATTGCTATGCCGAATCCGAAACGCCGCCACTCCAAGCAACGCACCTCCAAACGCCGCAGCCACGACTTTCTCACTCCGGTCAGCACATCGGAGTGTCCCCACTGCCACGAGCGCAAGCTGCCTCACCGTATCTGCCAGAAGTGCGGCCAATATAATGGCCGCGAGGTCCTCGCCGTGAAGGAAGCCAGCTAAATCCGCTCCGCGCACCCACCCTCCCAGATGCCGATCAACATTGTTGTAGATGCAATGGGTTCCGACAAAGCCCCCGAATCCGAGATTCGCGGGGCCATCCTTGCGTCGCGCCATCTTGGTGTCCGCGTCCACCTGGTCGGCCCCGCGGAGGTACTTCGTCCGGCCCTCGACCACGCTCTGCGCGGCCGATTCCCGGTGCGCTACGGACGCAGGCGTCCGCAGATCGAGATCGTCCACTCCTCCGAGTGGATCAGCATGGACGACAGGGCTGCTCAGGCCGTCCGCGCCAAGCGCGACTCCTCCATGCGCGTCGGCCTGCGCATGGTTCGCGATGGCGCTGCCGCCGGCTTCTTCACCGCCGGCAACACCGGCGCAGCCATGGCCACCGCCAAGATGGTCCTGGGCATGTTGGCCGGCGTCCATCGCCCCGGCCTCTCCACCATTCTGCCAACCGCGCTGGGCACTCCCTCCATCCTGCTCGACGTTGGGGCCAACGTCGATTGCGACCCCGACAATCTCGTCCAGTTCGCCGTCATGGGCCACATCTACGCGCGCAACGTCCTGCACATCGCCCATCCTCGCGTTGGCCTGCTCAGTATCGGCGAGGAGGACAGCAAGGGCAACTCGCTGACCCACGACACCTTCCCCCTGCTCCAAGCCCTCCCCGGAATGAACTTCATCGGCAACGTCGAGGGTCGCGACCTCTTCAACGGCCACGCCGACGTCATCGTCTGCGACGGTTTCGTCGGCAACGTCGCCATCAAGACCTGCGAAGGCACCGCCCGGCTGGTCCGCGTCCTGCTGCGCGAGTCCCTCAAATCCACCGTCACCTCGCAGGTCGGAGCGCTGCTCTCCCGCCGTGCCTTCAACGACTTCAAGAAGCGCATCGACTACTCCGAGTTCGGCGGCGCACCGCTGCTCGGAGTCCGCGGTGTCTGCATCATCGGCCACGGCGCCTCCAACGAGCGCGCCGTCATGAACGGAATCCGCGTCGCCGCCGAGTTCGCCCAGGCCGAGGTCAACTCCGGCATCGAAGCCTCCCTCCGCACCCCCTGACCACCCCTCCCCGACCCTATAACCCCTGAATAACCAACATCCGTGGCCAGGTATGTTAGAACCAATGTACCCAGCAGCCCGCATCCAACTGCCCAGTGCCTCGACTGCTCCAGGAGACAGTCCCATGCTGACCCCGCAGAACCTCACCCTCAACCATCCCCCCTTCGCTCCTCTTTTTCACTCCGCCCCGACGGAGGAGTCCAGTCTCTTCCCGTCGCTCACTTTCCTCTTTCGCGAAGACCTCCTAGCCGCCCCTATCGACGAGGATGAGGAAGACGACGAGGACGATCCTGAGGACGAAGATGATCTCGACGAGCAGGAAGAAGAGGAAGACGAGGACGACTACGACGACGAGGAGGACGACGTGGAAGACGACGACCGAATCGCCGATCCCGGCGAAGAAGAGGATGAAGAGGACTACGACGACGAGGAAGATGAGGACGAGGACGACGATGAGGACGACTCTTCGGAGCAGTTCTTCATGCAATCATCCCGTTTCGGGTCTCGCGGCCGCCTGCTCCGGTAGCGCCATCCTCGCCGCTTGCGCACAGCGCTCCCAGGGCCCTTCCGTTTGTCTTGCATTGGACGTCTGCGGCGGGGGTACTATGGTTGGTGCCCTGGCGCGCCCGGCAGCTTGCAATGCCCCCGGGAACGAGGAGATCCCATGAAGCGCAGGATTCTGCTTGTAGACGATGAAGTGGCTGTGCTGCTCACCCTCAAGGCCGTGCTGGAGATCAGCGGATTCGATGTGGACACCGCAGCCTCAGGCCGCGAAGGCATGAGTAAGCTGCGTACCCATCAGTACCACATGGTCATCACCGACATGCGCATGGAGAGCGACGCCGCGGGTATCGAGGTCATCGCCGCAGCCCGCTCGGCCAGCTATCACCCGGCCGTTGCCCTGCTGACTGCGTTTCCCGTCGCGGAGGAAGACTGGCTGGCGCTCGGCGCCCACAAGATGCTGGTCAAGCCCATGCACACGCGCGTCCTGCTACAGCAGATCGAGAAGATGTTGGCCGTCCACGAGGCGGAACTGGGCGTCCGCAGCGTCCCTGCGCCCACGGCCACAGCAACAGGCAAAATCGCAAAACCGGCCGTGACCAGGTCAGTTGGGTCATCCACGCCGGCTGCAAAGAAAACACTCAGCCAGCGCATCGCAAAGAAGGTCCCTGCAAAGAAATCGGCCGCAAAGAGGTCCGGCGCAAAAAAACCCTCTGCGAAGAAGTTCGTTGCCAAGCGTGCGTCCAAAGCCGCAAGGCCATAGACGTGTGGTCCCTACCGGGGCGCGTGCGCCTTGATGTATGTGCGCAGCGCGAGGTTGATATCCAGCGCCTTGTGCACGCCGTTGTCCAGCATGCGCAGCCAGTCGCTCGCCGGCTCCTTCAGATCCACCGTGCTCAGCAGGTAGTTGGTCTGCACGATGATCTCCAGCGCGTTGGAGAGGTCGTGGGCGAGTTTGCGTATCTCCAGGGCAAGCTCTTCGGGAATCTCGGAAGGGCTGGGCTGGGGCGCTGCCTGCGTTGGTTCGGTCATAATCGTGCGAAAAGCCTCCCGGCAGATGAGCTGTCTGAAGCCGTTCCAGTGTAAGCGAAGCGGCGCGCAATTGACAGCAGACCCGGCGTTTGAAAGACTGATGATTCACGACTGCCGTGTCCTGCCGCAGGGTTCGCGACATCGAAGACAAGTGCCGAAGTGGCGGAATTGGCAGACGCGCATGGTTCAGGTCCATGTACTCGCAAGGGTGTGGGGGTTCGAGTCCCCCCTTCGGCACCAAAAATTCTTCCAACGACACCCACTGAATGTCCACCCAGCTTGAGAGGATTCTCGCGCACACGCTGCTCGAAGTGACGGGCCGCCGTGTCGCGGCCGACATCCCGCTTCTGGAGCGCAGGGCCGCCGCGCACACCCCACGCGGATTCGAGACAGCCCTGCGCAGGGCCGCGGCCTCCGGCCCGGCCATCATCGCCGAGTTGAAGAAGGCTTCGCCGTCGCGCGGCCTCATCCGTCCGGACTTCGATCCAGCCGCGTTGGCCAGCTCGCTCGCAGCGGCAGGAGCGGCCGCGCTCTCCGTACTCACCGACCGGGAGTTCTTTCAGGGCTCGCTCGACGATCTCTCTCGCGCGTCCTCGGCAGTCTCGATTCCCTGCCTGCGCAAGGACTTCATCCTCGACCCGTTGCAGATTCTGGAAGCCCGCGCCGCCTGCGCCGACGCCATCCTGCTCATCGTCGCCGCGCTCACCGACGTCGAACTAAAAAGCCTGCGCGACGAGGCCCGCCGCATGGAGTTGGACATGCTCTGCGAGGTGCACAACCGCGCCGAGCTGGACCGCGCCGCCGCACTGGGATTCACCGTTATCGGCGTGAACAGCCGCAACCTGCACACCATGCAGGTCGAGCCACAGACTTGGATCGAGCTGGCGCAGTGGTTGCCCCACGCCGCCGTGCATGTGGCCGAGAGCGGCATTCAGAGCGGCGCGGACATTGCGCAGATGCGCAGCTTTGGCTACCACGCCTTCCTGGTCGGCGAGTCGCTGATGCGCCAGCCCGACCCGGCAGCTGCGCTGGCGGCCTTGCTCAACCCCAGGGACTCGCCGGAGAGATGAGGCCAATGCAATGTGGGTAAAGATCTGCGGCAACACCAGCCTCGAAGATGCACAGCTTTCCGCCCAGCTTGGCGCGGACGCCGTTGGCTTCGTCTTTGCGCCCAGCCCGCGCCAGGTGACGGCGGCGCAGGTCGCCGCCATCACTCCGCACCTTCCAGCCCACGTCGAACGGGTCGGAGTCTTCCACGCGCGCGACGCCGGGCAGATCGCAGCTATAGCACTTGAGGCAGGCCTGACGGCAGTCCAACTCCACGGCGGTCTTGATGAGCCGCTGGCCCAGCGGCTCGCGGAAAAATTCAAAGGCAGCATGCGCATCATCCCGACGCTGCACTGGACGGTCGAGGAACAGACGCAGCCAGAAACGGCCCAATCCCCCGCCGTGCAACTTGCCGCTCAGATCGAGCGCATCGCCCGGATGGGGCTGACCGATCGCGTGCTGATCGATTCAAAGGTGGGCGCGGCCATGGGCGGTACGGGTGTCGCGTTCGACTGGACCGCTGCGCGGGCGCTCTTCGCGTCTGCGCCCAGCGGTATGAACCTGATTGTCGCCGGCGGCCTCACGCCGCAGAATGTCGCGCAGGCAATCGACCGGCTCAAGCCCTGGGGGGTCGATGTCTCCAGCGGCATCGAATCGTCGCCCGGCCGCAAGGACCCCGCACTGCTGGCGCGGTTCATCCAGAACGCGCGCGCCGCCGCTGCGCCCTAAGACCCCGCCGCAAACCATCTAGCTGCCACTGACTTCTGGAAAAGCCAGCCTGTGGGAAACGCTTTTGCGGCTGCTGCGTCTAATCATCTGGACATTTCGCCTGGCACTGCGGCTCGTTGCAAGCGGATATACTTGGCTCAGCGACTCCGCCGCGCAGCATCCGCAGGCAGGCAACGCCAGCAACCAGGCACAGCCCAATTCGCATGAGGACCTACCTACCGATGGACACCCAAAAGCAAGCTGCACACAATTTTTTCGAGCGCATTCGCAACCACCGGCTCAGCGCGACCTTCGCGCTGTTGGTCACGCTCTCTGCCGGCATTCTCGCCGGCTCCATCTTCACCCGCTCGGTCAGCGCCAAGGACCAGGCCGTCGACTCCTCCGACGCGCGTCCGCTGGCCATTCCCAAGCCGCTTGACCTCTCCAACGCCTTCTCCAAGATAGCCAAGGACGTGGGCCCGGCCGTGGTCAACATCAAGACCGAGACCATCCCCAAGCAGTCCGCTAACCGGCGCTCCAGCCGCCGCGGCCAGATCATTCCATTCGGCGGCAATGGCAATCAGGGAGACCAGGGCGACATGCAGGACTTCCTCAACCGCTTCTTCGGCGGTCAGGGCGGCCAGGGCGGAGATGACGGTTCCAACAACTTCGGCGGCACACGCGAGGCGCGGGGCTCCGGCTTTATCGTCGACTCACGCGGATACATCATCACCAACAACCACGTGGTCGACAAGGCCGACAAGATCTACGTCAAGCTCTCCACCGATCCGGACAACGACAGCGAACAGGGGCGCCTGGCGCACGTGATCGGCGTGGACGCCGAGACTGACATTGCCGTCATAAAGATCGACGCGCCCAACCCGCTGCCCACGGTCAAGCTGGGCAACTCCGACGGCGCGCAGGTTGGCGACTGGGTCCTCGCCATTGGCGAGCCCTTCGGCCTCTCCCAGACCGTCTCCGCGGGCATCGTCTCCGCCAAGAACCGTTCCATCGACGATCCCGACCCCAACAAAACACCCAGTCAGTTCCAGCGCTTCATCCAGACCGACGCCGCCATCAACCCGGGCAACTCGGGCGGCCCGTTGGTGGATATGGCCGGCGAAGTGATCGGCATGAATACTGCCATCTTAACGCATTCCGAAGGCTCCGAGGGCGTCGGCTTCGCCATGCCGTCCAACACCATCGCCAGCGTCTACAACATGCTCATCAGCCCCGACCACAAGGTCACACGCGGCTCCATCGGCGTCAGCTTCCAACCTGCGCCGCCGTCCGCCGTCAGCCGTGTCTACGGCTTTGCCAACGGCGGAGTATTGGTCAACGAGGTCAGGCCGGCCGACGGTCCTGCGGCAAAAGCCGGCGTCAAGCCCGACGACATCATCGTCTCTGTCGACGGCAAGCCGATCAAGGACGGCGATGATCTGGTCGCCAACATCTCCACCCGCAAGGTGGGCTCGACCGTGCAGCTCGGCATCCTGCGCAACGGCTCCCAGAAGACGTTGACGGTAGGCATCGCGGACCGCGCCAAGCTCTTCGCCGACAACGGAAGCCAGAATGACGAGAACACCACGCCAGCTGGGACCGCCGCAGAAGCCGCCGCAGCCGAGATCAAGCTCGGCATCCAGATTGACAATGTCCCATCCCAAATCGCCAGCAAGCTCGGCATTCAGGGCGGAGTCAGCGTCAGCAATGTCCGGCCCGGCTCCTTCGCCGACGAGATCGGCATTCTCCCGGGAACCATCATCCTCGAGATCAACAAAAAGCCGATCTCTGACAAATCCGATTTCAATTCCATCGTCGGCGGCCTGAAGTCGGGCCAGGATGTGGCCTTCAAGGTGCGGTTGCAAGGGACGAGTGCTTCCGCCGGAGACACCTACCTGGGAGGCACCCTGCCCTAACCCATGGTGCGAAGGAGAGAACGCGGATCGCGTGCTCTCTCCCTCAGAACCAACTTAGAAACCCCTAAGATGCAGAAACCGCGATTCGTGTTGCCAAACCTAGAATTCGGGGTATAGGCTTGCCTCTGAATATTAGAGAATCTGCACGGTTTCTGTGTCATATTGTTCCATGAGGTTTCGCCGTACCATGCGTTTGGGTACATTGCTTCTGTTGTTATCGCTCATCTTCGGCTCCGCAGCGCCTGCAGTCGCTCTGACGCACTCGCGCCGCGGACCCACCTCTCCAAGAAGCGGCAAACACCCCCCCAAGCCCAGGCTTCAGGCCCAGCGAACCATTGACGATGAGCGCGCCACGCAGATCCAGAGCGCTCTGATCCGCTCCGGCTACCTCACGGGCGCGCCCAGCGGCCACTGGGACGCGGAGACACAGGCCGCAATGGAGAAGCTGCAGGCTGACAACGGCTGGCAGACCAAGCTGGTGCCCGACTCGCGCGCCATCATCAAGCTCGGCCTCGGCCCCAGCACCGCCTCGGGCAACTCACCGGCCAGCCAGGCCACGCTCTCTGCCGCCAGCCAGCCCAGTACATTCTCGCGGTAATAAGCCATCTTCCCTGCAACCTGACTTCGCTTCGAAGTTTGAGACGTAGTGTCGGAATTTGAACGCAGCTTCAGCCTTGCTCGCGTCCGTAATTTCAAAAAAACGGCGGAGAGCGGCATATTGCTGCCAGTCTCCGCCAAGCGCTCCCCTGGGATCCTTTGCTCCAAACCTGTGACCCAGTCCCTTGAACTAGGCCACCATCCGCCCCGCAGCCTGCTTCTTCTTCGCCGCCATGGCCTTCACATCCGCCGAGTAGTCCGTGCGCAGACCGGCCAGCGCAGCGCGCAGCCGCAGCATCGCCGACGAGTGGATCTGCGATACGCGCGACTCCACCACGCCCAGCGTCAGCCCAATCTCCTTCATGGTCAGCTCTTCGTAGTAGTAGAGCGTCAGCACCATGCGCTCCTTCTCCGGCAGCTCCTCTATGGCGTCCGTCAGCCGCTGCTTCATCTCGCCCTGCAGGCAGCGGAAGAGCGGGTCGTCATCGGGCGATCCCGGAATATAGGCCAGCTCCTCATCGCCCGAGTTCTCGGTCCGCTCCAGGTGCAGGCTGCCGATCTCCAGGCCCTTCAACTCTCCCAGCAACTGCTGGAACTCACTCAGGCCCATGTCCATCTCGCGTGCGATCTCCGGCTCCGCCGGCACGCGTCCCAGCTTGTGGGTCACCGAGCGAATCGCCTCCTCCACCGCGCGTCCTTTGCGGCGCAGTTCGCGCGGACTCCAGTCCAGCGTGCGCAGCGAGTCCAGGATCGCCCCGCGAATGCGGAACTGCGCGTAGCTCTTGAACTGCACCTGTTTGGTGTTGTCGAACTTGGAGAACGCGTCGATCAGGCCCACCACTCCGGCCGAGATCAGGTCGTCCAGCTCGACATGCTGCGGAAGCCGCTCGTGAATCCGCCGCGCCAGGTAACGCACCGTGGGAAGATGTTCCAGCAGAAGCTGGTCTCGCTCCGGCGACGTGTCGCTCTGCAAGCCGCGCACGCCATCCGTCGCAGCCGCGGAGAGAAACGGGTCGGTCCCAACCTCCTGCCGTTCGCCAAACCCAAACCTGAACTTGTTCAGTCTTTCCTGCATCAAAAATGTGTGGTTCCCCATTCCGGCCCCTTTTCCAATGCAACCAACTTCTAATTCCGCGGTCTGATCCCGCGCACTCCGACATCGATCTCTGTCTGCTATTGGAGAAAGCACGACAGGGGCCACTATCCGGCCACTTTGCATTAGTCTTCTCTCAGGCATTCCCAAAATCGATCAGTTCCATGCGCCGATGATTCACTGCGCGGCAATACAGGCTGTGCAAACGTCGATTGTTGGCGCGACGATTCCCTCGGCGGCTGAAGTCGCGTTGCAACAAGCCGTCTATAGCGCGGCAAAAGTCGCGCCCCTTCAAATGAATGGGTTCCTGCACAACTTGTGAAGCCTGTTTTCTTTGAAGTCTTTAATGATTCAGAGATTCTCAGAAGCTGTTTCTTTCAGCTCTGCGTGGCCCGCCGGTAGCGGATGTCCGCGGCGGCGATCTCCGGGCTTGCGCCGGCCAGGATCACTCCGCGTTCCAGCACATGCATCAGCTCTCGCACATTGCCCGGCCAGGAGTGCTGCTGCAACTTTGCCGCCGCGCCGGGGGTGAGCCGCTTGCGCGGACTCTGCTGCCCCAACTGTTGCAGAAAATACTCCGACAGCTCACTGATGTCCTCCATGCGCTCGCGCAGCGCAGGCACCTGGATGGGAAAGACAGCCAGCCGGTGATATAGGTCCAGGCGAAACGAACCCTGCGCCGTTTGTTGTTCCAGCGGCTGGTGGGTGGCCGCGATCAGGCGCACGTCGACCCGTGTCATCTCGTTTCCGCCCACACGCTGCAGCTCGCCGGACTCCAGAAAGCGCAGCATCTTGGCCTGCATTCCCACCGGCATCTCGCCAATCTCGTCCAGCAGCAGCGTTCCCCCATCGGCCGCCTCGATCCGCCCCATGCGCGACTGCACCGCTCCGGTGAACGCGCCGCGGGTGTGGCCAAACAGCTCCGCCTCCAGCAGAGACTCGGGGATGGCCGCGCAATTGAGCACCCCGAAGGGCTTTCCCGCACGCGCGCTGAGCCGATGCAGCGCCCGCGCCACCACCTCTTTGCCGGTCCCGGTCTCGCCTTCGATCAAGACGGTGGTGGAACGCGGAGCCACCAGGTGTACCAGGCGCGCCATCTCGCGCATCGCAGGGCTGTCGCCCACCAGCTCCGGCAGCAGCATCTTGCGTCCCGCCATCTCGGAGACGGCACCGGCCCCAACTGCTTCCTGCACCTCGAGCCATCTTCCGTGAGAGAGGCTCAAACTGTCCTGCGGGAGCGTTCCATCCGTGACGGTCCCATCGGGCAACACGCGCAAGGCTTCCGGCTCGTGTTGGATGGTGCCCTCGTCAACCGCATTGCGGACCCTCGGCCGCCGCACCGGGGACCGATTTGCCCCCGCCTGCGCCTCGCGAATCACATGCAGCAGTTCATTGCGCCACAAGCTCCGCGGACCTGCCGCGGAATTGTCATTCTCCCCGGTTGCACCAACCAGATGCATCTGTTCGATCTCCGGATAGAGCAGCCTCACATGGGCCGCAAACTCGCGCACCTCCAGGTCAGGCAGCCAGCCGTCGAGCAGCACCGCCGAAACCGGTTGCGCCTCCAGGTGCAGCAACGCTTCTGCACCGCCGCCGGCCTGCCTCACCCGCCAGCGCAGCGCCGCCAGCCGCTCGCTGAGCTGTAGGCGAAACTCAACGTCCGCGCTGACCACTACCACGGTCCGCGCCTCGGCCGTGCGCTCACCTGCGTCCAGCCCAGCGTTCACATCCGCATCTCCGGGCGCAGTCTTTATCGCGTCTGGCGCCGCATCCCGCACCGCATCCAGCAACCGCGCCATTATTTTTCTGCCTCCATCTCATCGGCCTCGGCCCCCCGTTTCGCCTCATGCAGGATCTGGCGCATCGTTTCCACCGACTCCGCCATCCGCCGGCACTCGGCCAGCCCGTTCTCCATGGCCTCTCGATAGGCCTCCAGAGTATCGCTCAAGGTTGCCATCTCCAGGCGGCACTGCAAGGTCGTCAACGGCTGGCACAGCTCATGCAGCTCCGCGCTGAGCTGCTTGAACTTCCTGCGATTGCTTCTGCCTTCCAATATCTCCGCATCAGGCATCGGCCGCGACCCCTCCCATGGCAAAGACCGCCGTCAACTCGGGCGGCGAGTTGTCCGCGCCTGCATTGACATCGCAGTCCTCCGGCGCGTTCAGCAGATAGCCCTCGCCGCGCACCGTCTGGATCACCGATGAACGGCCGCCGGAGGCGGTCCGCGTCGCACCTGGATTTCTGCCCAGTTTCTTGCGCAGGTAGTTGATATAAACCTCCACGATATTGGTATCCATGCGGCTTGTCCTGGCGGCGTTTGATCCGGCCCCAAACGGCATCCGCCACACCTCCCGCAGCAGCTCGCTGCGGCTGCATACGCGCTCGCCGCGGCGCCGCATCAGCGATTCCAGCAGGGAGAACTCGGTCGCCGTCAGGTCCACCTCGTGGCCCGCCTGGGTCACCCTGCGCCGGGTACGGTCCATCTCCAGATCACCAAAGCGCAGCACCGGGTCCTCGAACTGGCTGCGCCGCCGGCTGAGCGCCTGCAAGCGCGCGCGAAGCTCATGGAAAGAGAATGGCTTCAACACAACGTCGTCGGCCCCCAGTTGTAAACATTTCACCCGCTCCTCCATCTCGGCCCGTCCCGTCAACACCAGCACCGAGGTGGAGCGGAAGTGCTCCTGCATCTCGGCCAGCACCTCGATGCCGTCCATGCGCGGCAGGCCCAGGTCCAGAATCATCAGCTCTGGACGCAGCTTTGCCACACTCTCAAGCGCCGCCTCGCCATCCGTCACCACCGCAACATCGTGGCCGTCGAGCTTCAGTCCCTGTTGCAGAAAATGCCCCAATGCAGAATCGTCCTCAACAATCAACACATTCACAGGCAGCCGTCCTTTAAGAAAAACCAAAGAGGCGCATTACAGCCCCTTAAGACTCTCTTATCGGCCATAATTGCCGGTTTCATCTGTCGCTTCCGGGCCCCCTGCCGTTCGCTTCGACCTTTCCCGGCAACTCCCCCCCCGGACGCCCACTCTCCACTCCCTCCCTGTCCGCAGCCCGGCGCACAAATATCCGCGTAACTTTGGTACTGCAAAAGTACTCAAACAAACGCCCATATACGCCGTTTTTAATTGCTTACCGCTCAAACATAGCTATTTATGCACACATCCCCTCGTTGTTCATTTCTCTTTCGCGGTTTCCCCCGCAAACGCGGGATTGTCAACTTGGCCAGAGATGAATATTATTGTTGTGGTCTCCTTGGCGGGTGTACAGGTGCTTTGCAGCCCGACCCAACGAGCTTCTGTGCTCAAGCTGGCAACACTGGTTTTCTAAATCTCCCGCCGCAGGCGGTCTAGAGGTCGTTTGATTGAACGGCCGCCGGAGCTTCTAATCCATGCCTAGCAATACCGTCAGCATTGTCGAGGAGGGCGTCACCACCTCCGCGCCCCCGAACAACAACATCCGATGGTTTATCTGCGCCCTGCTCTTTGCTGCGACCACCATCAACTACATGGACCGCTCGGTCCTCGCGCTCGTCGAGCCTCTTCTCCATCTCCCTTTTATGGGTTGGATTCCCAACGTCGCGCCTGAGTTCCAGGTCAAATATCACCTCAACTACGGCAACATCATCATCTGCTTTCAGATCGCCTACGGCGTTGGATTTCTCTTTGCCGGTCGCATCATCGACCGGCTCGGCACCAAAACCGGTTACGCTCTGGCCATCGCCATCTGGGCCTGCGCCTCCCTCAGCCACTCCATCGTCACCAGCGTGCTTGGCTTCTGCGTCGCGCGCATCGTCCTGGGAATTGGCGAGAGCGGCAACTTCCCCGCCGCCGTCAAGGCCACCACCGAGTGGTTCCCCTCCGAGGAGCGTGCGCTGGCCAACGGAGTCTTCAACTCCGGCTCCAACGCCGCCTTCTTTATCGCCCCGATCCTGGTGGCCGCCGTCACCTCCCGTTTCGGCTGGCATGCCGCCTTTATCTGCACCGGTTCCATGGGCATTATCTGGTGCATCATCTGGCTGTTCTTTCCCTATAACCGCCTGCGTCGCGGATCGACCCAAACCCAGGCCAACCTTGAGGCCGATTTTGCCATCCACACAGCCGGCGGAAAAACCCTTCCCTGGTCGGCTCTCGTGCGCCGCCGCGGTTTCTATGCCTTCTCCATCGGCAAGGGCCTCACCGACCCCATCTGGTGGTTCTATCTCTTCTATCTCCCGATGTTCCTGCATGACAACTACGGCCTGGATCTCAACCACGCCAAATATCCGCTGATCGTCATTTATAGCGTTTCCGGCGTCGGCTCTATTGCCGGCGGATGGCTCTCCGGTTTTCTCATTAAATGCGGCCACACGGTCAACGCCGGGCGCAAGTACGCCCTGCTCATCTGCGCGCTGCTGGTCACTCCCATTATCTTTGTGCCGCACTTCGGTGTTATCTTCCCCACCAACCCGTGGCCGGCCATCGCGCTCTTCTCGCTGGCCGCAGCGGCCCACCAGGGTTGGTCCGCCAACCTCTTCGCCACTCCCACCGACATGTTCCCGTCCACCACGATCTCCACCGTGGTCGGAATCGGCGGAGCAGTCGGCGCAGCCGGCGGGGCAATCTTCACCTGGCTGGTCAGCCACTACTTCTCGCTTCACCCCATGATCATCTTTTCACTGGCCGCCTCCGCATATCTCATCTCGCTCATCTTCTTCCAGATTCTGGTGCCTCGGCTGGGGGCCAGAACGGTCACTCCCGCCGTGCCCCACGCCATCTGACGCCAATCGCTTCGCGTCTGCCCGGCAAGCGCGTTTACTCGCTGGGGTGGTCATCTCCCTTTGAGAGGTGGGTTCCTGCTGCGCTAATGGTTCCCGCTCCTGCCCCACCACCTGCTAAACTGGCCTATCAAGCCGATGCCAGAGACCGCGAAAAAGTTCTTCCTCACCACGCCGATCTACTACGTCAACGCGCGTCCCCACATCGGCCACGCCTACACCACCATCGCCGCCGATGTCATCGCGCGACGCCACCGCCTGCTGGGCGAAGACACCTTCTTCCTCACCGGCACCGACGAGCACGGCCAGAAGGTGCAGCGCTCCGCAGCGGCCGCCGGAATCCCACCGCAGCAGTTCGCCGATGAAGTCTCCGCCAGCTTCCGCAACCTCTGGAAGCGCATGGGGCTGCTGGACGATTCCCTCTCCAAAGACGATCCGCTCTTCCATCGTGACTTCATCCGTACCACCGAGGAGCGCCACCATCGCGGCGTGCAGCATCTCTGGAGGCAACTGGAAGCCAACGGGGCCATCTACCTCAGCTCCTACACCGGCCAGTACTGCGTCTCCGACGAGGCCTTCGTCGATGT
>JBEKWE010000050.1:0-17744 GCA_049513335.1 Acidobacteriaceae bacterium
GTGAAGCGTCCCATGTTCTCCACCAGGCCGATGACCTCGACCTTGACCTGGGCGAACATCTCGATGGCCTTGCGCGCGTCCTGCAGGCTGACGTCGCTGGGCGTGGAGACGACCACCGCTCCGGTGAGCGGCACGGTCTGCACCAGCGAGATCACCACATCCCCGGTGCCCGGCGGCAGGTCAACGATCAGGAAGTCCAGCTCGCCCCACTCCACCTGCTGCAAAAATTGGCGGATGATCTGGTGCAGCATGGGTCCGCGCATCACCATGGGCTTGTCACCGGGAGCAAGCAGACCGATGGAGATGAACTTGACGCCATGCGCCACGAGCGTTCCGATGCGGTCTTCGCCCACGATGCTGGGCGCTCGCGTCATGCCCATCATGATGGGAACATTGGGGCCATAGATGTCGGCGTCGAGCAGACCCACGCGATGGCCCAGCTTGGCCAGCGCCACGGCCAGGTTCACCGCGACGGTGGTCTTGCCGACGCCGCCCTTGCCGCTGCCCACGGCAACTACATACGCCACACCCGGCAATGGCTGCGGGCCTTGCGGCACTCCTGCTCCTGTATGTCCCATACTCTCTCCTCCGTGAATTCAGGCCCGCGCGCGCTTGCACCCAACAACCAACAACTGACAACCGGCAACCTTCAAACGTGCCACCCGGCCCCCAGCGCGGCGCGAACCTCCCTGGCCCGCTGCGTCTCTTCGCCGCGCATCTCCCTGCGCCGGCCCGCATCGGCGAAGCGGCGTTTCTGGTGCTCGGTCTCCGCGATGACGCAGGGCACGGGGATGGGATGCCCCTCGTGGTCCACCGCAACGTAGGTCACATAGGCCGTGGAGACGTGGCGCAGCGTCTGCCCGCGCGCGTCCTCCACCATGGCGCGCACGCCGATCTCCATGCTGGTGTGGAAGGCCCGGTTGACGCTCGCCTTCAGGATCAGCAGGTCGCCCACATGCACCGGGGCGACGAAGTCCAGGTGGTCCATGCTCGCCGTCACCACGATGGCATGCGAGTGGCGCACCGCGGCCACCGCGCCCACCAGGTCGATCCACTGCATCAACCGCCCGCCAAAGAGGTTTCCAATGGCATTGGTGTCCGCGGGAAAGATGATCTCGCTGCGCTCCGCCTGCGACTCCGCCACCTTCCGAGAAATTACCTTAGGGTCGCTCATCTCACTATTCTAAATCCCTGAGCGATGCCGTCGCGTTGAGGAGCCAACCACTATTGCAGGCCGAGGTCGGCCAACTGCTTCGGGTTGGCCTCGTCCACCGCCAGCAGATTGTGGCAGACCGAGCAGTCGTTGGTGATGGTCTTGCCGTCCTTGGAGGTGTGGTTGCCGTCGTGGCAGCGGAAGCATCCGGGGGATGGATTGTGCCCCGGCGCGCTGTGCCCCATGCCGTTGGGATAGGTGCCCCAGGCGACCTTCATCTCGGGGAAGACGTTGCGCCGGTAGATGGCGACCAGGGTCCTGGCGGCCGCGTCCACCTGAGCGCGCTGGCCCGCCCACACCGCCGGATACTGGGTGCGGTAGAAGTCGTCCAGCCCCGAGGTGATCTTCGTGGCCGCCTCGGCCTGCGATGCGTACTCCGCCTGAATCAGTTGCAGCCCCTCCTTGTGGACAAAGGGAAGGCCCGCGCTGGGGGTGCCATCCACCATCACCTCGTCGATGGCGTCCTCGGCGGTCTGGAAGATGTGGGTCGCCTGGTTGTGGCAGTCCATGCAGTCCATCTGACGGGTGACGCCCTTGACCGGCCCCTTCCAGTCGGAGCTTACAAACTGGGTGATGGAGCCGTCCGCGTTGTGCTTGTTGACCGCGATGATGGTCTGATAGGTGGAGTCGGTGGCCACGTACTCGTAGTGGTCGAGGTGATGGCCGTGGATTCCGCTGAGGTGCGAGAGCGAGTCCACTCCGCCCAGGTGCAGCGCCAGCACGGTGCGGGTTACGGAGTTCTTCTCGTCATCGCCGTACATCGTCTCCACCAGCAGCTTCTCGCCCACGAAGCGGGTCGGCGAGTGGCACGCCTCGCAGGTTGCCCTCGCCGGGCGCAGCACGGAGAGCGGGGCCAGGATGGGACGCGGATAGTTGCCCAGCGTCACCTCCACCAATTGCTTCGTCCCGTTCACCTTGGCCTCGACCGCGGCCGAGAAGCCGGAGCCAATGTGGCACTCCACGCAGGCCACGTTGGAGTGCGGTGAGACCTGGTACGCGGCCCACTGCGGGGCCATCACATGGCAGCTCTGGCCGCAGAAGTTCGCGGAATCCATGTAGGAGACGCCGCGATAGCTGGCCGTGCCCACGATGACGAAGTTGATGAACGTGGCCGCAATGACGATCTCGATCCCGCGGCGGAAGACCGGGTCCTTGAGGTTGATCTGCGGATAGACCGAGGGCAGCTCCCCGATCGCCGTCAGATGCCTTCGCCGCTGCCAGATGCCGATGGGAATCAGGACCAGGCCGAGGATGAAGAGGCCGGGCAGAAACAGGTCGAAGATAATTCCCAGGTAGGGGTTGGCGGACCCGCCATGCCCGAAGAAACTGACGACCCAGAAGCCGACCAGCACAAAGGCCGACGCGCTGGTCAGAGCGCCGCCGATCAGGCTGATCCAGTTGTTGCCATAAAACAGGACTGGCCGAAGGACCTTCTCCAACTTACCGAACAGAGACATGCCGACCTCAAACAATGCTGAAAGGAAGCTCTAAATACGGAAGAGCTTTGCCAAGAGAACGTCGAACCCTGGTTCAGGCCCTCCCTTGGCAAAGCTCACCCAAGAATCATCCGGCTACACGCATCCGGCCACTGCAATCCGGCCAGGCGCATCCGTCCACACGCGCCGCAGCCGCGTCTACTACTTCTGCAGGGTGCGGATGTAGGCGACCACATCCTTGATCTGCGCATCGGTCAGCTTGCCAGTGTAGGCCGGCATCTTACCCTTGCCGTTGGTGGTCGCGGCGATCAGGTCCGCGGTGGTCGCCTTGACCAGTGCCGGCGATTTGAGGGGCGGGACCTGCATCGCCTTTCCCGCAGGGGTGGCTGCCAGGCCGTCTGCGCCGTGGCACATCGCGCACTTGGCCTTGAAGGTGTCCGCTCCCGGACCTTGTGCAAAGGCGGTTGTCACGGTGGTGGCCGCCATCATCACGGCAATTGCAATTCCAGTCCGAATCTTCATGGGCAATCTCCTTGGTTGCTTCCCCGCGATTCTATCTCATTCGTTCAACAAATGGCCCAGCGATTAAAACTCGTAGTGCATGGACAAGGTCACGTTATTGGCGTGGAAGTTGCGCGGCGCGCTCAGGCCGGAAGAGGGTTCCGTCAAGCCGGTCGGGCCGAACTGACTCGAGCTGCAGGAAAAGGATGTGGGCAACACGGGCGTCACGCCCACGCCACTCACAGGCGGCGCGCTGCTGCATAAGGGTGCGCCGGAAGGGCCGCCTTCTCCGTAGCCGAAGTAGTTGTACTCCGCCCTGTAGATCAGTCCCGGATGCACCGTCCAAGCAAGGTTTACATAGGGAGACTGATAGGCCGACTGCAGCGAACCGTTGACCTCTTGTGCAACGTTGAAGAACTGGTTGCCGCTGACTGAGCTGATGCGATATCCCGCAGCGGTGCGGACCACCTTGTTCGGGGAGTAGGTGAGACCAAAGGATGCGTACTGCGTCGGCGCATCCATGAAGTCTCTGCCAAGGAAGTCCCCGCTCTTGTCGGGGCAGGCTACGCCCGTATCAACGCCGGGCAGAGTGCTGGTAGCGCCCGACAAATAGCAGATGTTGGTCGCCGTATAAACATCCGAATAAGAGTAATTCACATCCAGGCTGTAGTGCTCATTGGGCGACAGTACAACGCCCATGCTCACCGACCGGCTGTGATCGACATGCTGTAGCGGCCCGTCCGCGGACGGCGTGCCCGTATTGTTGGTGTTGTTATGCCGTTCCAGGTCGTTGAAGGCGCCGGATACGGTTGCCCACGGCTTGGGCCGGTACATGGTGTGGACTCTGTAGTGCCTCGTCTGGCGCGCGCCCAACGGGGTCAAGACGTTGTCGGCGTAGAGCGCTTCGACCGTGCCGTTGAGGTTCCAATGGTTGGTGGGGCGCAGGGCGGCGTTGAAGATTCCGCCATTCTCGTCAATGCCGATAAGGTTTTCCAGGGGCCCGGTCCCACTGGTCTGGATAATGGTGTGCGCCTGGTAGCGATAGGTCAGTGACAGCGTGGCTCGAGACGACGCGTCCCAGCTCGCGGTCGCATTGTTGGTCAGGAACCTCTGGCCGAAGTAGGCGTAGAGCGGCACGCCGCTGGGGTTGCCTGAGATAGTGAAAGCGGATCCAGGGCCCAGCGGGCCCGAGTAGTTGATGGTCTGATTTGGATCGGTCGTTGTATTTTGAGTGATTCCCTGAGTGATGTTCGCGTTGCCTGGCTGGTGAAGATTGGAGGCGTCCACCTGATCGGAGAGGGAGAACGTCTTCGTCGCCTGCCAGGTCATGCCAAAATCGAAAGCGACAACCCGCCTCTGTGCGGTCGTAGCGCCGGTAAACGTCGCCGAACGGATTGCCTGAGCGGGGTAAGCCGGCGTGACTCCGGCCTTGGTAGCGGCCACACCATCCAGCCCCGTCCAGTTCTCGTAATAATTGGCCACCGTGCTGTTCCCTACCGAGTAACGGAAGTCGCCGTTCAGCGCGATGTTCCTGAGGCTCGAGCTCTGCAGCCGCAACATCTCGGTGGGAATGATCGTGCGCGTGGGCTGAGAGCGCAGGTAGCTGGTAAGGACATCGCAGGCCGGATTGATGATGGGCAGGCCGCCGGGGGTCTGCGGCGCCGAGAAGATGGTGTAGTTGGTTGAGTTGGTGTATGCACCGCCCATGCTGCCTGTATTGCAGGAAGAGATCGGGTAGGGCGACGCCGTAGAATACCAACTGCCGATCGAGACCGGCGTGCCGTCCGCCTCTTGCGCGATGAAGGAGCCTGGCGCCAGGGTGAAGTAGGAGCCTGTCTTGAAGTGGGTGACCTGCTCCTCAAACGTGATTCTGGTGTGCTGCACCGGTTTCCAGTCGATCGCGCCCGTGAAATCGTCCGTGCTGTTGCGCTGATACTCCGCCAGCAGGGAATCAAACTTGCCGGTCGATCGCCCCGGACTGAGAGTCGGGCCCTGGAAGACATTCTGCGAGTATGCGGCGCGGAAGCTCACCTTGGAGAGCGGCAACAACGTGAGGTTGGTGTCCGTCATTCTGCGCACGGTGTTGAACATCACGGGCGATTGTTCCACCTGCGGCCATGCAACGGATGCGGCGGTCGCAACATTATTGACCAATCCGTAGGGGATCGTCACTCCGGAGGGAATCGACGGATTGCCCAGCAGGTCGTAGTCGGAGTACTGGCGGTCGCGGCGGAACAGCCCCGAGAACTCATACAGCTTGCCCTTGGAGAAGTTCAGCTTCGCGAAGTTGTAGGGATCGCCGCCAAACCCGCTGCTGAAGGCCGAAAGCGAATCCAGCAGGGGATGCTTTGTGCCCTCGACGGCATGCATGGTAAAGGTCTGGCCCAGCACCCGCGGCCCGGACTGTATGTTGACCAGCGTGTCGTACATGGATCCGCTGCCGGAGATTCCAACCAGGTGGCCGCCCAGGTCCGCCGTCTCGTGGATCGCATACCCATTCTGCACCGCCTCTGCAGGCGCCGGTGGAGTCTGAGCGAGCGAGACGACCGTCGTCAGCAGAAGTATGGCGAACCCGATGCTCGCCGCCAACCGCGTAATGGTCGCGCCAGAGAGATGTTCCGTGGGGTGCAGAGAGAGCCCGTGTTTTTTCGTCATCTCAAGCCTCATTGAAAGAAAACATTGCCAGCTTTGAATCCTTCGACCTGTTGCAACACTTGCTGCGGGTTATGGGCCGCGCCATCCGATGCTGGCTTGGACGGCGCGGCGAACTTCATTACCTTAAGAAGGCCGGATTGATGTTGGACCCATGAATCATGGTGTGGCAGCTGATGCAGGGTACAACCTCTGCCGATCCTGCGTTCATCCCATGGACCGTATCGCCGGAGACCGGGCTGTGGCACTGGTTGCATAGCTGATTGATGTTGGGCACATTCAGCAAGCGGGCGTTCTGAGAGCCATGCGGAGTGTGGCAACCCAGGCATCCTTCCGTCTTGACTGCCGCATGCTCAAAGACGAAGGGCCCACGATTCTCCATGTGGCACTTGGTGCAGATCGCATTCTGGTCGGCTGTGGATCGGATGTTGTTATTGCCGAAGGTCCCGTGAACGTCGTGGCAGTCGCTGCACTTCACCAGGCCTTCGTTCACCTTGTGATGGAAGGGCATGTCGAACGCCGGCTTCACATCGGTGTGGCACTGGAAGCAAAGTTGCGGCTGCGCGGCCTTCAGCAGCTTCGCCTCCGTGTCTCCGTTATGCACGCTATGGCAGCTGGTGCAACTGACGCCGGCCCTGGCATGAGGAGAGCGCTCGAAGTTGGGATGCGCGCCCGCGTGGCAGCCCAGGCAGGTCTCGTCGATCTCCTTCGGCGAAAGTTTGCTGAGCTGCTTGATTTTGGTGACGTCGCCGCCGCTCTCGACGTGCGCCCGGCCCGGCCCGTGACAGCTCTCGCAGGTGGCGCCCGTGCCATTGTGCATCAGGGCGAGCCGCGAGTGAGGATTGCTGCTGAACTTCTTGGCCACATCGGCGTGACAGGCGGCGCACATTTCCGAACCGACAAAGTCGGTGGGATTGGGAGCGGCCGCTTTCTGCGCCACAGCCGCCTGTTGTTTTGCCCCCGCAGCATAGAGAAGCCCGGCCCTGTTCGAAAGCCCAGGCAGCAACGCGATCAATGCCACATACAGGAAAATCCGTTTCATTCAGCCCCTCCGCGGAGAGCCTCCGCACAGACTGGTCGCCCATGAATTGCAATTTGGTTCTTGGTTCTTGTGTTCGATGACTGCGACTTCGTTCCGGTTGCTAAAGAAAGCACCGATTAAATTGGCAAAAAATAAAGCGGGTTGAGAAACACGAGAGAGTCAAAACCACATATCAGATGTGACTGCCATCACTCACAATAAAGGTACGATAGAGTGCAAAACGGTGATTTGAATGTGACCGTCGTCACTCACAATGAAGAGACGATCCCAATAAGTGGGGTGATGATTCTCTGTGATTATAGTCACTCCACCACCCGAGTGACGATCATTTTTTTCATCTTCCATGCACCCTCTCCGCATCGCCCGCCAAGCTGTGACGTGGCTCACATACAAGCGTCTCTCCCGCCCCGTAGGAATGAATTGCCGGTGCGGAGACGAGCAGCGGACGCGGCTTGCTGTTCCTCCATTCCGCCACGCAACAGCGGCAACGGCAGGCCCCAATTCGGAAGGAAGTAAGATTACGCGATGAGTCTCACCAAGGATGCAGGACATCTCTTCCGCTTTGCCTTTCTCTTCGTTGTCGCCTTCGCGGTGTTTCTTGTGGTCCGCCACTTTGTTGTGCCCAAGAGCTTCGGAGAGTATGGCCACTACCGCGGAGCAGCGATTGCGGAGATCGCCGCCCGCCCGATGCACTTCGCCGGCCACGAAACCTGCGAGACCTGCCACGCGGACATTGCCGAGGCGAAGAAGGCGGGCAAGCACGAGAACGTGAGCTGCGAAGCCTGCCACGGCCCGCTGGCGAAGCACGCGGACGACCCTTCGATCCAGCCGGAGAAGATCAACACGACCGTGCTGTGCATTCGCTGCCATGCGGAGAGCGCCGCCAAGCCCGGCGGGTTCCCGCAGATTGACCCGGTGCAGCACTCTGGCGGGGTGCCCTGCGAGACCTGCCACCAGCCGCATAATGGCCTGTGATTCAGACTGGAGAAGCCAAGTGAACCTCGACCGACGCCATTTTCTCATCATGCTGCCCGCGGCTGCGATCGCCTGGAAGTATGTGCTCGCCGGAACGCCCGAAGAGTCGCCGAACTATAAGATGACCGACCACTGGTGGAGCATGTTGATCGACATTCCCAAGTGCATCGGCTGCGGCAACTGCGTGCGCGCCTGCGCGGCGGAGAACGATGTGCCGGATGGACACTTCCGCACCTGGGTGGAACGCTACCACGTCACCGACTGGCACATGGAGAGCCCCGAGGTGATCTCGCCCGACGGCGGCAAGGAGGGCTTCCCTGCCGTCGCCCGAAGTGCAGGCGGCGAGGAGGGCTTCTCTTCCGCTGCCGAAGACGAGGGTAAGTATTTCTTCGTTCCCAAGCTGTGCAACCACTGCGCCGATTCGCCCTGCACCCAGGTCTGTCCGGTGGGCGCCACCTTCATTTCTCCGGATGGCGTGGTTCTGGTGGACCAGACCTACTGCCTGGGCTGCGCCTACTGCGTGCAGGCCTGCCCGTATGGATGCCGCTACATCCATCCGGAAAAGCGGGTCGCGGACAAATGCACGCTCTGCTATCACCGGATCACCAAGGGCCTGACCACCGCCTGCTGCGAGAACTGCCCAACCGGCGCGCGACAACTGGTGGACCTGAAAGATCCCAACGATCCCATTCACGCATTCCTGAAGACCCACCACGTCCAGGTGCTGAAGCCGCAGATGGCCACCGGCGCAAAGGTCTTCTACAACGAGCTGGACGGTTCGGTGCGATAGAGATTGATGAAACTGCTTGAAGAGCAAAGTCGGGGAGCGCTATGAACGGTGTGGAAGGCTTCATGTATCCGAATGAGTACGGCCTGCAGTGGAGCGTGCTGATCGTTCTCTACCCCTACATCACGGGGCTGGTGGCGGGCGCATTCATTCTGGCGTCGCTGGTCCGCGTCTTCAACGTGAAGGCGGTTGCGCCCACCTACCGGCTGGCGCTGCTCACCGCGCTCTCCTTCCTGCTGGTGGCGCCGCTGCCCTTGCAGTTGCACCTGGGCCATCCGGAGCGCTCGCCGGAGATGTACTTCACGCCGCACAGCACGTCGGCCATGGCCATGTTCGGCTTCGTTTACCTGTGGTACCTGATGGCGGTCCTGGTCTTCGAGATCTGGCTGGACTATCGCAGCGACATCGTCCATCTCTCGCAGACGACCTCCGGCTGGCGGCGTCTGCTCTACCGCGCGATGACGCTGGGCTCCGACAATATCAGCGAGCGATCGCTGGCCATCGACCACAAGGTGGGTTGGATCGTCACCATCGTGGGCATTCCCTCCGCCTTCATCCTGCACGGATACGTTGGCTTCATCTTCGGCTCCCTCAAGGCGAACCCCTGGTGGAACTCGCCGCTGATGCCGGTGGTCTTCCTCTTTTCCGCCATGGTCAGCGGCATCGCCGCGGTAATGCTGCTGTACATGCTCATCACCTGGCTGCGCAAGCTGCCCATCGACATGCCCTGCGTGGACACCATCGCGATGTACCTCTTCTACATCTTCATCCTCGACTTCAGCCTGGAGATGCTGGACCTGGTCCATCGCGTCTACGAAGCGGACGAGAGCTTCCGCAGTCTGAACTTCATGGTCCACACCAGACTCTATTTCTCGCAGATCGTACTCCAGATCTGTATCGGAACGCTGGTTCCCATCCTGCTACTGGCGATCACCCAGGTGACAAAGCTGCCCGAGCTGATGCGGCGGCGCATCTACGTCATCTCCGGATGCCTGGTGCAGATCGGCGTTCTGGCCATGCGCTGGAACGTCGTCATCGGCGGCCAGTTGTTCTCCAAGAGCTTTCTCGGATACACCACCTACAAGATGGCCCTGGTCACCAAGGAGGGGTTGTTGGTGGCGATCTTTTTGACCATTCTTCCGCTGGGCATTCTGTGGGCGTTGCTGAAGCTGCTGCCTCCCTGGCCTGAGAAAGAGCAAGGCTCGCTGGAACCCGCAGCCTGAACGCGGCACCGCGCACGTCGTCATTCTGCCCCGGGCGAAGTTCGAAGAAACTCCGGCGAAGTTTGCGCCTCCACCTCAGCCCCTCCCCATACCACGCAGTGCGGCGCGTCGGCATCTAACAGTGCCAGGACGCTCACCGCGTGCCTGTGGCTTGCCGCGCGGTTGTCCTGAAGCGCTGCTGCACGCATAATCCGTCCCAGAGCATCCAATGATATAGAGGAATACAGTTTGTCATTCTGACCCTGAGCGTAGCGAATGGGGAAGAATCCCCGCATTTTGCTCGCTACGCGACGATCTATACCATTAGCAAAATGCTTTAAGTTCAGGAGACAAAGTGAGCGATCCTAAGTCGAGCAAGTCCAACCAGACCAGCCAGACAAATCCAGAGGCCGGCACGCAGCCGGCTCCGGGAATGGATGCGCTCACCGAGCTGGCGCTCAATCTGCATTGGTCGTGGAACCATAAGGCGGACGAGATATGGGAGGCCCTGGACAGTTATCTATGGAAGACGACGCAGAACCCATGGGTCATTCTGCAGACGGTCTCCAAAGACAAGGTGAATGCCCTGCTGGCGACGCCGAAGTTTCAACAGCGCCTGGTCGGGATGTTGCGCCATAAGCACGCGGCCCATGCCGCGGATGCGTGGTTCCAGAAGAAGCACGCCGGCGCGGCGCTCACCACGGCGGCCTACTTCAGCATGGAGTTCATGCTGACCGAGGCGCTGCCCATCTACTCCGGCGGACTGGGAAATGTGGCGGGCGACCAGATGAAGGCGGCCAGTGACCTGGGCGTTCCCGTGGTCGGGGTTGGCCTGCTGTGGGGCCAGGGATACTTTCGCCAGGACTTCGCCGCGGACGGGCGGCAACGCGACCTCTATCCGGTGAACGATCCCGGGCAGTTGCCGATTCAGCCGCTGCGCCGCGCCGATGGCGAGTGGTTGCGGCTGCAGCTTCAATTTCCCGGCGCCAAGATCTGGCTGCGCTGCTGGCAGGTATTTGTGGGCAGAAGGAAGCTGTATTTGCTCGACGCCAACGACTTCGCCAATACCGCCGCGCAGCGCGGCATTACCAGCGAACTCTACGGCGGCGACGCGGAGATGCGCCTGAAGCAGGAGATCGTTCTTGGCATCGGCGGCTGGCGGCTTCTGCGCGCGCTGGGACTCGCGCCCGAGGTCTGCCATCTGAACGAGGGCCATGCGGCCTTTGCCGTGCTGGAGCGGGCACGCTGTTATATGGAGGACCACAAAGTCTCGTTCGACGTCGCCATGACCGTCACCCGCGCGGGGAACCTGTTTACCACCCACACGGCTGTGCCGGCGGGATTCGACCGCTTTGACCCGGGACTGGTGCGTAAATATCTGACGCACTATGCGAAGGACGAACTCGCAATTTCGGTGGAGAGCCTGCTTGCCATGGGGAGGGCGAACGCGGGCGATGCCTCGGAGCCATTCAATATGGCCTATCTTGCGCTGCGCGGCAGCGGGCAGGTGAACGGCGTCAGCAAGCTGCACGGCGAGGTGAGCCGGCAGATCTTCGGGCCGCTGTTTCCGCGCTGGCCGCGCGCGGAGGTGCCCATCGGCTCGGTCACCAACGGCATCCATGTGCCGACGTGGGACTCGGCCGCGGCCGATGCCCTGTGGATGAAGGCGTGCGGCGCCGACCGATGGCGCGGCGACCGGCCCAGGGCGGAGGACGTCCGGCAACTGACCGACGCGGAGCTGTGGCAGATGCGCGGCGAGGCGCGCAAGACGATGCTGGCGCGCGTGCACGAACGTTACGCGCGGCAACTCTCCGCCGAGGGAGATCCCAAACTGGAGGCTGCCGAGGTCTTCAAGGAGGAGGTGCTGACGATTGGATTCGCGCGGCGCTTCGCTACCTACAAGCGCCCCGACTTTTTGCTGCACGATGCGGAGCGGTTGGTTCGCCTGCTCTCCAATCCGCAACGGCCGGTGCAGTTGGTGATTGCAGGCAAGGCGCATCCGCAGGATTTCCCGGGCCAGGAACTGATCAAAAAATGGAACGACTTCATCCAGCGGCCCGAGGTGCGCGGCCATGTGGTCTTCCTCAGCGACTACGACATGCAGATGGCGCAGGAGCTGGTGCAGGGGATGGACCTCTGGATCAATACGCCGCGCCGCCCGTGGGAGGCCTGCGGCACCAGCGGGATGAAGGTGCTGGCCAACGGCGGACTGAACCTCTCGGAGCTGGACGGCTGGTGGGCGGAGGCCTACTCGCCGGAGGTTGGATGGGCCATCGGCGACGGCAAGGAGCATGGGGAAGACCCGGCATGGGACGCCGCGGAGGCCGAGGCGATGTACGCGCTGCTGGAGAACGAGGTGGTCCCGCAGTTCTACGAGCGCAACGCGGAAGGCATGCCGGTGAAGTGGCTGCACCGCGTCCGCGAGAGCATGGCGCGGCTGACCCAGCAGTTTTCTGCCAGCCGCGCGATCCGCGAGTACACGGAAAACCATTATCTGCCCGCGGCGGCGGCCTATAAACAGCGGGCGGATGAGAATGGCAAGCTAGGCTCAGAATTGACTCAGTGGAAACAGGAGATGGAGCGGCACTGGAGCTCACTGCGCTTTGGCGCGTTGAAGGTCGAGTCGAAGAACGGACTTTATCGCTTCCAGGTAGAGGTCCTTCCCGGCGATGTGGCTCAGGATGCGCTGCGAGTGGAACTCTACGCGGAGCCGGTTGCGGGAGGCCCTCCGGCCATCGAAGCCATGTCTGCGGAGAAAGCGGTGGGGGCCGCGGGCGTGCTGCTGTACGCAGCCGAAGTGCCCGTGACGCGTCCTGCCGGCGACTACACGCCGCGCGCGCTTCCGCGTCGTCCGCCTGCGCTGTTGCCGCTGGAATCGACACATATCCTCTGGAGGAGCTGATCTATCCCAGTCCGTCGGCCCGCGCGCCGATTGCGGAACCTTCGCCCCCGGCGCGGCGGGTTCGGCCCGGTTCGCGCTATGCTGAAGGCTGTGGCCTTCACCGCAACATCGCAGAACCAACCGCAGCCGCTCGCGACTCCTGCCGCCTCGAACCCGCAACCGGGCCTGCTTGCCGACTACGCCACGCTCTTCAAGGTGCGCGTCACCACCATGGTCGTCATTACGTCTGCGGCCGGATTCTACCTGGGCAGCCTGCGCTCCGGCATCAGTCCATTCAACGCGGGAGCGGTCAAGGCGCTGGCCGGAATCGCCATCGTCACCTGCGGGGCAAGCGCGCTGAACCAGGCGCTGGAGCGCGAGACCGACCGCCTGCAGCGCCGCACAGAGAATCGCCCGATGGCGACGGGCCGCATCGGCCTGGCGCATGGACTCATCGTGGGATTTCTGGCGGTCATCCTCGGTTCAATCTACCTGGCCCTCGCCACCAACCCGCTCACCGGCACGCTCACGCTGCTGACCGCCGTCGGCTATGTGGCCATCTATACGCCGCTGAAGCGGGTCAGCACCATCAACACATTGATCGGCGCGTTTCCCGGCGCGATGCCTCCGCTGATCGGCTGGATCGCCGCGCGCGGACTCATCGAGTGGCCCGGCGTCGCGCTCTTCGCCATCCTCTTCGTATGGCAGTTCCCGCATTTCATGGCCATCGGATGGATGTATCGCGAGGACTTCGCGCGCGCCGGAATCCGCATTGCATCCACCCTCAGGAACCCCCGCACCGCCGCCCGCTCCACCGTCGTGCAGGCGCTGTTCTACGCCGCGCTGATGGTTCCCGTCAGCCTGTGGCCGTTCGTGCTGGGAACAACCGGCGACGCCTATGCCGCTGCCGCCGCAGTTCTGTCGTTAGGCTATCTGTGGTGTACCATTCGCTTTGCGCGGATTGCATTTGGAGAGACGGCCCGCAGCCCGGACCTGCACGAGGCCGTCGCGCCGTCGCACCTGCAGCCCGCACGCGACCTGCTGCACGCGTCAATCATCTATCTGCCGCTGCTGCTGGCCGCCATGATGCTCGACGCCCGCGGTCGAGTGTTGTTCTAACAGCCAGCAACCTGCACTTCGCAACTGAGAACGGAACCCATGCCAGCCACCCACCACAAACACGCCCACCTCCACACGCCGCCCGGCGTCATCTTCGGGATTCTCGGCGTCTCGGCCGCGGCCAGCGCGCTCATCTGCTGGCTGGTCTACTTCCACGCGCCCACCGACGTGGCCGGAACGCACCTGCGGTCGCTGCCGCTGGTCAACGCCGTACTCAATGCCCTGGCCACCATCGCCCTGGTCACCGGCTTCGAGGAGATCCGCAAGCGGCGCATCCTGCAACACCGCGCCTCCATGTCCTTCGCCTTCCTCTTCTCGTCCATCTTTCTGGTCTCCTACCTGGTCAACTACACCCTGCACGGCGAGACGCGGTTCAACCGCTTCAACCCCTGGTGGCACTTCTACCGCGACCTGCTGGTCTCGCACATTGTGCTCTCCACGGTGGCGCTGCCGCTGGTCCTGATCACCTTCTTCCTCTCGCTCACCGGCCGCTTCCCGGCGCACAAGCGGCTGGCCCACTGGACCCTGCCCATCTGGCTCTACGTCTCGGTCTCGGGCGTGGTCGTCTACCTGATGCAGGCCGCCTGCCGCTGACAGGCATGCTCGCGCCATTCCTCGAACCTTGAACCTCGCACCGCGAACCTGCTTCCATGCAACCAGACACCCGCCAACTCTTCCGTATCGGCCTCTTCCTCTTTTTAAGCGGAGCGCTGGCGGCAGTTCTTGCGCTCACCGTCTGCGGCGGCATCGGCCACCAGGGCCCGCGCACCAACTCCGGCTGGATGGCCCTGATGGTCGCCATAGGCTGCCTGCCCCTGGGCACGCTGACCCTCGCGCTAGCCCTGGCCAAGCTGCTCGGTGGCCGCAAGAGATAGCGAGTCAGCGAGTCAGCAGATCGGCAAAGCAGCGCGACAACCTCTGGAGGGGCCGTTCTTTCGCTGACTTGTTAACTCGCTAACTTGCTAACTTGCTAACCCGCCGATCTGTTATTCTCATCCTTCGCAACCACAGCACCACTGGAGCGTAGACAAATGGCAAAAGGCGTCAACAAAGTATTTCTCCTCGGCAATGTAGGCAAAGACCCCGAAATCCGTTCCACGGCGGGAGGGACGACCGTCGCCAGCTTTTCCCTGGCCACCGCGGACCGCGCAAAAGATGCGCAGGGAAATTGGGTGGACAAACCCGAATGGCACAACCTGGTCTGCTTCGACAAACTCGCCGAAACGGCCAAGAATTATGTGAAGAAGGGCTCTGCGCTCTTTGTCGAAGGCAAGATTACCAACCGGTCCTGGGACGACAAAGAGACCGGCCAGAAGAAGTACCGCACGGAGATCATCGTCTTCGACTTCACCTTCGTTGGGTCTAAGCCCGGCAGCGGCAGCGGCGAAGGCGGCGGCAGCTACGCCAAGTCGAATACCGCTCCCTACACGGCCACGTCTGCCGCGCCCGCCGCAGCGCCCGACTTCGCCGACCAGGGCATCACCGACGACGACATCCCCTTCTGAGGGGCCGTTACTTCGCCGCCGCAACGAACCGCGGACTGAAGGGATACGGCACGCTGACCGGCGCGCCCACCGGCGTCAGCGTTCCCGCCTTCTTGTCGATGCGGAAGACCTGCGCGTTGTTGCTTCCGTGGTTGGTCACCACCATCCACTCGCCTGTGGGGTCAATGTCGAAGTTACGCGGCGTATGGCCGCCCGAGTTGATGTGCTGCACCGGCGTCAACTGACCAGTCTTGGCATCGATGGCGAAGACCGCAATGTCACCGTCGCCCACGTCGACGCGGTTGCTCGCGTAGATGAACCGGCCGTCCGCGCTCACCCGCATCTCCGAGGCATTGCTGGTGCCGTGGAACCCCCGCGGGAGGGTCGAGATCAGCTGCTGCTGGACGAGCGTTCCGGTCGCGCCGTCCCAGTGGAAGAAGACGATGTTGCTGCCCATCTCCGTGTTCAGGTAGACCCATCTGCCGTTGGGATGAAAGACCACATGGCGCGCTCCCTGGCCCGCCGCTATGGACACAAATGCAGGATTGTTCTCCGTGAGCGATCCGTCCTTCGCGTTGAAGCGGTCTATAAAGACCTTGTCCTCTCCCAGGTCGCCGATGAGTACGAAGCGGTTGGTGGGGTCCACGACGATGGAGTGCGCGTAGGCGTGCTGCTGCCGCTGCGGGTTGACGCCCGAGCCAATGAACTGCTGGAAGGACCTGCGATCACCGATTTTTCCATTCGACTTCAGCTCCCACGAGGCAACGTTGCCGCCGTCGTAGTTCGCCACAAAAACGACCTTGCCGGTCTTGTCCAGGCTGATGTAACTGGGATCGCCGCCGCCGCTGGGGACCTTGTTCAGCAGTTTCAGGCTGCGTCCTCCATCCGCAACCGCATACGCGCTGACGAAGCCGGTGGAGTTGCAGGTGTAGAGGCGCCTGCCGCCATCGGCCAGGATGAAGTACGCCGGCGCCTCCGCCTCAATCACAAACTCCGGCTTACCCAGCGCGCCTGTCTTCGGATCGAAGCTCGACACGGAGAAGCCCTTGCCCGGCCCAGCCACGTGCGTTCCGAAGAGCACCGTCATCTGCTGCGCTGCCATCGCCCGCGCCGCCAGTGCAAAACAGACCACGGCCAGTGCGCAGCGCAGGCCGCGACCGGCTCGCCGCCGCGCATCGCGGTGAGCAACAGATAATTTGCTTCGAAGCATAATGCCCCTCCAACTGCATTTTTTTCTGCGTAAGAATCATACCGGCTCGCTGCTATTCCCAGCCGATTTCCTCCATCGCATTCTCTCGCGATGGGTTGGGTTCTCACGAGCGTGTACCCACGCTACACTGGAGCCATGATCGACGAAGCCACCTTCCGCCGCGAATCCGAACGCGCGCTCGAATCGCTGAAGCAGGCGCTGATCGCCGCCGAGGACGCCGGTGGCAGCTTCGAGTGCGAGGACAACAGCGGTGCGATGAACATTCTCTTCGAGGACGGATCGAGCCGGTTCGTCGTGACGCCCAACACACCCGTCCGCCAGATCTGGATCTCCGCCCAGACCACCAGCTTCAAGCTGGATTGGGACGAAGCCGCCGCCGCGTTCGTCCTGCCCAAGACCGGCGAGGCGCTGCTGCAGCTCATCCAGCGCCTGCTGCGCGAACATCTCGGCGACCCCTCGATCACGCTCGCCTGAGAGGGGTAGCTGCCCTCAATCGCATCCCCTTGAAACGAGGCGCGATGGGCGGGTATAACGGGGAGTATTATTGACGCCAATGCCGCACACGCTCTCCGTCGCCATCATCACCAAAAACGAGGAGGCAAACCTGCCGCGCACGCTGGCCAGTGTGCAGTTTGCCGACCAGATCGTAGTGCTGGACTCCGGCTCGACCGACCGCACGGTGGAGATCGCGCGCGCCGCCAACGCAGCCGTCTACCAGGAGCCGTGGCATGGCTTTGCCGCGGCCAAGAACTCGGCCATCGCCAAGTGCACCGGCGCATGGGTCCTCTCGCTCGACGCCGACGAGGAGTTGACTCCGGAATTGCAGGCGGAGATTCAGTCGCTGCTGCGCTCGGACCCGCCCGCCGACGCGTACCGCATCCGCCGCCGCAACCTCTTCCTCGGCCGCTGGATCAGGCACGGCGGCTTCTACCCGGATCCCAAGCTGCGCCTCTTCCGCCGCGTCCCGGCCAGCGTCATCACTCCGCCGCGCTTCCAGGACCGCCCCGTGCACGAGACTATCGCCTTCGATGGCAGCTCCGCCACGCTCGACCATGACCTCATCCACCACGCCTATCCCACGCTGGAGAACTACATCGAGCACATGGACCGATACAGCACGCTGGGTGGCGAACTGCTGGTCGCCTCCGGCAAGGTCAGCCGCTCGTGGCCAGCGTTCGTCTGCAATGTTTATCTGATTCCGAAGTTCACATTTCTGTGGAACTACGTCTTCCGCCGCGGCTT
>JBEKWE010000051.1:0-17551 GCA_049513335.1 Acidobacteriaceae bacterium
AGGTGGTGATCAGCGGAAGCACCCCCTTGCCGTCCAGCAGGCGCGATTTGAACTCGGTGGCCTCTTCGATGATGGTCAGGTCGGCCCCGAAGTTGGTGTCGAAGACCGCCTTGAAGCCCATGCGGCGCAGTGCGGCGTAGATCTTGCCGGTCAGGTTTGCGCCCACCGGGAAGCCGAAGGCCTCGCCCACGGCCACGCGCACCGCGGGCGCGATCTGCGCAATGCAGAACGCATCCGGGTCAGCCAGTTTGTCCCATACGTCCACCGATTCGTCGTATTCCACGATGGCCCCGGTGGGGCAGTGCGCGGAGCACTGGCCGCAACGCACGCAGGGCGAGTCGGCCAGAGGAATGTCGCCGGCCGCGGCAATGCGCGTCTCGAATCCGCGGTTAAGGAAGCTCAGAGCCCACACGTTCTGGTCCTGCTGGCACACCTGGATGCACCGGCCGCAGGTGATGCACTTGCGCGAGTCCAGCACAATGCTGCGCGTCGAGTTGTCGACCGGATGTTCGGGAACGATGTTGTCCAGCCCCGTCCGCGTCAGCTCGAAGTCGGCGGCCAGGGTTTGCAGCTCGCAGTTCTGGTTGCGCAGACAGGTCAGGCACTCGTTGGGGTGCCGCGACAGAATCAGCTCCAGCACCGAGCGCCGCACTTCGACGATCTCCGGCGTTTCGGTGAAAATGTCCATCTTGTCTTCGATAGTTGTGCAACACGCGCGCAGCATCTTGCCGCTGTTCTTGATCTGCACGATGCATATTCCGCAGGCCGCCGTGGCATCCAGGTCGGGATGCTTGCACAGCGTGGGAATGCGCACATGGGCCTGGCGCGCGGCGTCCAGGATGGATGTGCCCTTGGCGACTTCCACCGGCAACCCGTTGATCGTGGCGTGAATTGTATTGCTCATGGCGGCGTTTTCCCGTTCCCTGGTGGTCAGGCTTTAGTGGTGGCGACCGGCAGCAGCCGCTCGGTGAACTCATGCTCAAAATGGCGAATGGCAGACAGCGTCGGGTTGGGAGCGGTCTGGCCCAGCGCACACAGCGATGCCTTTTGCATCGCCTTGGCAACCTTGCGGATGGTTCGGATGTCCTTTGCCGTCCCCTTGCCCTCTACGATCTTGTTCAGCAGATGCAGCATCTGCGTCCCTCCAATCCGGCAGGGGGCGCACTTGCCGCACGACTCATCGACGCAGAAGTCCAGATAGAACTGGGCCAACTCGACCACGCTGTCGTGCTCGTCGATGACGATCATGCCGCCGGATCCCATCATGGACCCAAGCTGCTGCAGGCTCTCGTAACTCACCGGCGTGTCGAACTGGTGCTCGGGTATCATGCCGCCCGACGGCCCGCCCGTCTGGATGGCCTTGATCTTCAGGCCGCTGTCCGTGCCGCCGCCGATCTTTTCGATCACATCGCGCAGCGTCATGCCCATCGGCACCTCGACCAGCCCATTGTTCTTGCTCTTGCCGGTCAGCGCGAACAGCTTGGTCCCCTTGGACTTCTCCGTGCCGCGCGACGCAAACCACTTTGCGCCCCTCAGCAGGATATTGGGCACGTTGGCCAGCGTCTCCACGTTGTTGATGCAGCTGGGCTGGTCCCACAGTCCCTTCACCGCCGGAAACGGCGGACGGGGACGCGGCGTGCCGCGCTTGCCCTCGATCGAGGCGATCAGCGCCGTCTCTTCGCCGCACACAAAGGCTCCCGCGCCCAGGCGCATCTCAAAGTCGAAGGCCCATCCTGAATCCATCACGTTCTTGCCCACCAGGCCGGCGGCGCGCGCCTGCCGCAGCGCCTTCTCCACCCGCTCCACGGCCAGCGGATATTCGGCGCGAATATAGAAGACGCCGTGGGTCGCCTTCATGGCACGGGCTGCGATCAACATGCCCTCGATCACCGCGTGCGGATCGCCTTCCAGCACCGATCCATCCATGAACGCGCCGGGGTCGCCCTCGTCGCCGTTGCAGATCACGTACTTCACCTCTGACTGCACCTTGCGCGTCAGGTCCCACTTCATGCCGGTCGGGAATCCCGCGCCGCCGCGGCCGCGCAGGCCGCTGGCCAGCATCTCCTTGCAGATATCCTCCGCGCTCATTCCCAGGGCCTTGCGCAACGCCTTGTAGCCGTCGCGCGCAATGTAGTCGTCCAGCTTCTCCGGATCGATCTTGCCGTTGTTCTCCAGCACCACAAACTCCTGCATGGTGAAGAACGGATCGTTCAGGTCCAGCGTGTGCTCTTCCAGATCGCCGCCCGGCTTTTCAATCTTCTTGCCCGCCAGCACCGGGACCACCGCCTGCTCCACGATCGTAGCCGCCATCTCCGGCTTGATCTCGGAGAAGAGAATGTCCTTCTGTGTCTTCGAGCACATGCGCAGCAGCGGGCCCTTGCTGCACAGCCCCATGCATCCGCTGCCGTTCACCTGCACCTTGGCGTCGAGCTGTTTGGCCTTCAGCTCCGCCTTGAGCCCGGCAATGACGCCCAAGGCCTCCGACGATTGACAGCCCCGGCTGGAGCAGGTGAACAGGCGCACATCGAAGGCTTGCTGCTTGGCAACTTCCGCGGCCGCTCTTACTTCAAGTTCTTCCGGTTTCATAATCTTCCTGTACTTCGATTGGTTCCATTGCAAAGTCTCCCGCGCGCGGGAGTTTATTCGGCGAGATCTTCCGCATCGGCTACGGCCATCGGCTTGTCGATCTGGATGCGCTCGATCACATAGCGGCTCTCATTGGTCTTCAACTTGGCGTACACCTTGCCATTGACCGAGACCAGGGGCGCCAGTCCGCAGCAGCCCAGGCAGCGTACGGCCTGCAGGTGATACTCCTTGTCCGGAGTGCTCTGCCCCTCCTTGATCTTCAGCTCCTTCTCCAGCCCGCTCAGCAGCTCAGCCGACCCCTTGATGTGGCACGCCGTGCCCAGGCACACCGAGATGACGTATTTGCCCGGCGCCTCCAGCTTGAAGTAGTTGTAGAAGGTGACCACTTCATAGATGCGCGCCAGGGGCACGTCCATCTGCCGCCCCAGCTTCATGGCCGACTCGCGCGGCACATAGCCGACCCTGCTTTGCAGGTCGTGCAGCGCCATAATCAGGCTGCCCCGCTTGTTCTTCCATTTATTTGCGATGAGGGTGATCTCGTCTTGGGGGGCTGCCGGGGCCTTGGGGGCCGCTGCTTTAACTGCCGTTGTCGCTTCCGCTGTTGTGCTCATCGCTCCTCGTCCGCCGCGCTTTCCGGGCCTCGCGCCCCAAGGGACCTCCGATGTGGCGCACCGATTGCGCCGCACGGTCCATCGCGAGCAGAACACCGCTTGTCACTGCACTTATCGGCGATATTCTCCCGCAATTGCTGGCGCCACCCCTGTTGTAAAAAGCGGCTGCTCAAACTCTATCAGCGGGTAATGGGCGCGGTATGTGATGGCCGTCATACTACCCATAAAACAGGGTTGGAGAAAGCACGCGAAGCCCTATTCGTTTCTCCGGAATACACTGTATCCACACGAGATATTCCCTGCCGGAGCTCTGTTCAACGTCCCATCGCCGCAACTCCCCGCGGTTGCGCTCTCAGTTTGCCGCAGCTCCGGCCAGCGCCCGATAGCGGGCCAGAGCCGCGGGAAACGGCTCCAGCGCACGGGCAAAGATGCCCAGGCTGTACGCAATCGTCAACCCATAGTTCGTAATCGGCACCCCCGCGTGCTGGCATTGCAGAATCCGGCTGAGCATCTGCCTCCGGTTCCACATGCACGCCCCGCAGTGGATCACCAGCTTGTAGCTTGTCAGGTCGGCAGGGAAGTCGCGCCCCTGCACCGTCTCAAACTCCAGCTTCACCCCCGTATACTGCGTCAGCCAGCGCGGAATCTTCACCCGCCCGATGTCCTCGCCGATGGGGTGGTGCGTACAAGCCTCGGCAATCAGCACCCGGTTGCCGCCCCTCAGCCGCTCGATGGCCAGCGTTCCCTCCACCTGCGCCGTCAGATCGCCCTTGAAGCGCGCCATGAGGATCGAAAAACTGGTCAGCGGCACATCCACCGGCGTGTCCGCCGCAACCTTCAGAAACGCCTGCGAGTCCGTCACCACCAGCCTGGGCGGCGTCTTCAGCCGGTCCAGCGCACTCCGCAGCTCGCGCTCCTTCACCACCATGCACAGCGCGTCCGTGTCCAGCAGGTCGCGGATGGTCTGCACCTGGGGCAGGATCAGCCTTCCCTTGGGCGCCTCCTTGTCGATCGGCACCACCAGCACCGCCAGCTCGCCCGGCCCAACCAGATCTCCAACGATCGCCGGCGAATCGATAAAGTCCGCCGGGGCCAGCTCCAGCAGCGCCTCGCGCAGCTCCGGCAGCCCCGCTCCCGTAATCGCCGAGGCAAGAACCACGCGCATCTTCTCCCCGCGCAACCGCTCCACCAGCGCCGCATCCGCCGCGGCCACATCCGTCTTATTGATGACCACCACCGCAAGCGTCTTCCGCTCCGCAAAATCCGCCAGCAGCCCGTCTTCAAACTCCCCCCATACCCCCGGCTCGGCGACTAAGACAGCGATCTCCGTCCGCTCCAGCGCCTGCCGCGTCTTCTCCACCCGCAGTGCCCCCAGCTCGCCCCGCCCGCTCACTTCGTCAATCCCCGCCGTATCGATAAACAGCACCGGCCCCAGCGGAAGCAGCTCCATCGGTTTCTCCACCGGATCGGTGGTTGTTCCTGCCACATCCGACACAATCGACACCTGCTGCCGCGTGATCGCGTTCAGCAGGCTCGATTTGCCCACATTGCGCCGGCCGAAGAACCCGATGTGCAGCCGCAATCCCTTCGGCGTTGTGCTCATGGCAACGTCTCCTTCGCCGCATCGCCTGGCTCAGCCGCATCGCGCAGCGTCGCTTTCTTCCGCACCGGCGAACCCAGCCGGCAGACCGCCTCCGGGCTGGTCGCCTCGTCGAACTCCTGTCCGCTCATCCAGCCCAGCTCCACAACCACATCTCGCAGCGTCTTGCCCTGCTCGCGCGCCAACCGCTCCGCCTCTTCCGCGCGCTCATAGCCCAGCCTGGGGACCAGCTCCGTGGCCTCGGTGGTCGCGTTCATCACATGCGCCCGGCAGCGCGCCTCGTCCGCCTCGGTCCCATCCACGCAGAGCCGCGCCAGCAGATCGTCAGCCCGCGCCAGCACGTCCAGCGTCTCCAGCAGGCAATCGGCAATCAGCGGCAGAAACGCATTCAGCTCCAGACTTCCCGCCGCGCACGCCGCAGCGATCACGCTGTCGTTGCCCATCGCCAGCATCGCCGCCTGCGTCGCGGCCTCGGGGATCACCGGGTTCACCTTCCCCGGCATGATCGACGAGCCCGCCTGACGCGCGGGCAGCCGAATCTCTCCCAGTCCCGCATCCGGTCCCGACGACAGCAACCGCAGGTCGGTACAAATCTTGATCAGCGACACCGCATGGACCCGCAGTATCCCCGAGACCTCCGCGAAGACATCCGCATTCTGCGTCGCCTCGACTAAATTCTCCGCGCGCGCAAATCCAATCCCGGTCAGCGCGCGCAACTGCTCCACGGCGCGGAAGATGAACTCGCGTGGCGCCCCCAGCCCGGTGCCGATCGCCGTTCCGCCCAGGTTCACCACCCGCAGCCGTTCCTCGCACTTGTAAATCCGCCAACGGTCGCGGTTGATGGCCTCCGCGTACGCGCTCATCTCGCGCCCCAGCGTGGTCAGCACCGCATCCTGATACTCCGTCCGCCCCACCTTCACCACATGCGCAAACCGCTTCTCCGCCCGCTGAAACGACTCCTGCAGCGCCACCACATTTTTCTCCAGCGTATGCAGCAGCCGGATCGCAGCCAGCCGCAGCGCCGTCGGGTAAGTGTCGTTCGTCGACTGGTGCAGATTGATGTCGTCCAGCGGCGAGACGCGCGCGTACTCCCCATGCGGCAGCCCCAGAATCTCCAGCGCGCGGTTCGCCAGCACCTCGTTGACGTTCATGTTGGTGCTCGTCCCCGCGCCGCCCTGTAGCGCGTCCACCACAATCTCGCCCGCCAGCTCTCCCTCGCTCAGCTCGCGGCAGGCCTGTTCGATCGCCTCCGCCTTGGCCTCGTCCCCCGCCCACGCGCCCAGCGCGCGATTGGTCATCGCGCAGGCCAGCTTCACCTCGCCAAAGGCCAGCGCCAGCGCCGGATGCACGGCCCTCCCCGTCAGCGGAAAGTTCTCCAGAGCCCGCGCCGTGTGGATGCCGTACCGCGCCTCCACGGGCAGCGCGCGCGTGCCCAGGTGGTCTTCTTCGATGCGTTCGCGCTGGCTCATTCTGTCTTCTCCGCCGGGTGATGCACTCTCCATTGTGCGCCTACCGCCAGGCTTCCGCTGTGACCGGCGTCTCAGCAATCGCCCCGCCTCTGCCATAACATAGAAGACGACAACTCCCACGGAGCACCCATGAAGACCGCCATCGAAGCCATGCACTCGCGCCGCAGCATTCGCGCCTACACCCCGCAGCCCGTTGATCGCGCCGCCATCGAAGAGATCGTCGACTGTGCGCGTCTCGCTCCCACCGCCATGAACGACCAGCCCTGGGAGTTTGTCGTCCTCACCGAAAAACCTTCACTCGCCCGCATTCCGCAGCTCCTCGGCCACGCCGAGTTCATCGCCAACGCCGCCTTCTGCATCCTCGTTCTTGCGCGACCCTCCACCTGCGCGGTCGAAGACTGCTGCGCCGCCACGGAAAACCTACTCCTCGCCGCAGAGGCGCACGGTCTCGGCGCCTGCTGGGTCGCCGGTTCACCGCAGCCCTACGCACCCGCCGTCGCTAAAGCCTTTGGCGCGCCCGCGGACCTCACCCTCATCAGCATCGTCTCCGTCGGCCATCCCGCCGAGTCGCCCTCCATCGAGAAGCGTCCCCTCGCCGACCTCCTCCACTGGGAGCGCTTCTAAACCAACGAGATCGGGTGCCCCCTCCATCGCTGCTGTATCGCGATGGGTGGGATTCCTCGCCCCTGTGACCAGTGTCACCGCGGGGCGTTGCAGCCGCATGTTACTCCTCAATACAGCGTTGCTTGGGCCACAAAGCGCGCTTGCAGCCGCATTCAACCCCGTGGCTGGCCTGCTGCAATGGCAGGCGGCGCAGCACCGTCCAACCGTGCTGAGGAGCTTCGATGACAGCCGTAGCCGAACAGGCAACCTACGTCAACGACCAGGCAATCTTCGATTGCCTCAGCCACACCGCGCAGCCCGAGCCGGCCCGCGTCCGCGCCATCTTCGCCAAGGCACGCGAGATGCAGGGCCTCACCTTCGACGAGACCGCGACCCTCATTGCCCTCGAGGACCCCGAGCTGATGGATGAGCTCTTCCACACCGCGCGCGCCGTCAAGGAAGAGATCTACGGCTCCCGTCTGGTGCTGTTCGCTCCGCTCTACATCAGCAACCGCTGCACCAACGAGTGCCTCTACTGCGCCTACCGCGCCAGCAACCGCGAGTTGCACCGCATCACCCTCTCCCAGGAAGAGATCGCCGCCGAGATCAAGGTCATCGTCGAGCAGGGCCACAAGCGCATCCTCATGGTCGCCGGCGAGGCCTATCCCAACTCCAACAGCCTCGACTACGTCTACAAGGCCATCGAGACCATCTACGCCACGCGCAGCGGCAACGGCGAGATTCGTCGCGTCAACGTCAACATCGCGCCGCTCCCGGTTGACGACCTCCGCCATCTGAAGGCCTGCGGCATCGGCACCTATCAGTGCTTTCAGGAGACCTATCACCGCCCCACCTACGCGCGCGTCCATCCCCGCGGCCGCAAGTCCGACTACGACTGGCGCGCCACCGTCATGGACCGGGCCATGGAGGCCGGCATCGACGACGTGGGCATTGGCCCGCTCTTCGGCATCTACGACTGGCGCTACGAAGTGCTCGCCATGTTGCAGCACATCCATCATCTGGAAGAGCGCTTCGGCTGCGGCCCGCACACCATCAGCGTTCCGCGCCTGGAACCCGCCGCCGGCACCGACTTCACCGCAACCACGCCGTGGAAGGTCAGTGACGCAGACTTCCTAAAGCTCATCGCCATCCTGCGCCTCACGGTTCCGTATACCGGAATGATCATGTCCACGCGCGAGTCCGCCGAGATGCGCCACAAGTGCTTCCAGATCGGCATCTCGCAGACCTCCGCCGGCAGCCGCACCGATCCCGGCGGCTACGAACTCGCGCAGGGCGACTTCAACAGCAGCCAGTTCGCCGTCGGCGACACCCGCCCGCTCGACCAGGTCGTCCGCGAGATCGCCGAGATGGACTTCACCCCCTCCTTTTGCACCGCCTGCTACCGCCTTGGCCGCACCGGAACGGATTTCATGGACATGGCCAAACCCGGTGAGATCAAGTACCACTGTGAGCCCAACGCCCTCTCCACCTTCACCGAGTATCTGGAGGACTACGCCAGCCCCGAGACCAAGTCCGCCGGCGAGAAGCACATGCTCACCCACATCGCGCAGATGGACGCCAAACAGCAGCGCATCGCCAGGCCCATGATCGCCGCCGTCCGCTCAGGCAAGCGCGACGTCTATGTGTAATCCGGAGTCGTCGTAATGCCTCGAATCGCCCATGCAGAGATCGTCGGCTGGCTGCGCGAGGACCACCCCGCCGCGCTGGGGCAGCTCTTCGCCCGCGCCGACGAGGCCCGCCGCGCCCACGTCGGCGACGACGTCCATCTGCGCGGACTCATCGAGATCTCCAGCTACTGCGTCCGCCAGTGCCACTACTGCGGCCTGCGCGCCGCACGCACCATGCCGCGTTATCGCATGTCGCGCGACGAGGTTCTTGCCGGCGCGCGCCAGGCAGCCGAACTCGGCTTCGGCACCGTCGTCCTGCAATCCGGCGAGGACTTCGGCATCGAAGCCAAGTGGTTCGCAGAGATCATCCGCACTATTAAGCAGGAGACCCCGCTCGCCATCACCCTCAGCCTCGGCGAACGGTTGCCAGACGAACTCCGCCTCTGGCGCGAGGCCGGTGCCGACCGCTATCTCCTGCGCTTCGAGACCTCCGACCCCGGCCTCTACAACACAATTCATCCTCGCCGCGGCACTGCCATCAGCGACCGCATCACCCTGCTCTGCGATCTGCGCGAAATGGGCTACGAGATCGGCAGCGGCGTCATGGTCGGCATCCCCGGCCAGACCTGCGAGATGCTCGCCCGCGACATTGAGCTCTTCGAGCAGCTCGACCTCGACATGGTCGGCATCGGCCCCTTCCTCGCCCATCCCGACACGCCGCTCGGCGCGCGCGGTGTCCGAACCGCCGGCCCCGATCAAGTCCCCAGCAACGAGATGATGGTCCTCAAGGCCGTCGCACTCACCCGCCTTGTCTGCCCCGAGGCAAACCTGCCCAGCACCACCGCGCTGGCCACCATCAACACTCTCGACGGTCGCGAGCACGGCCTCCAGAGCGGCGCCAACGTCTTCATGCCCGTCCTCACGCCCGCGCCCTATCGCCAGATGTACCAGATCTATCCCGGCAAGGCCTGCATCGACGAGGACGCCACCCAGTGCAACCACTGCCTGCGCGATCGCATCGAGAACCTCGGCCGCACTGTCGGCACCGGTCCCGGCGGCCGCTTCACTCGTACCGCCAGCCAATCTGTCCCAACCCTCCGCGGCCAACCCCGCTTTACTCCGCAAAAAAATTCCCCCTCGCCGCTGGTGGTTCTGCACTAGCCGCTCCGCATCAATTGCCCACGCTTCTGTCCTATTTGCGTCTCGCGCCATTCGGTTGTTGATCGGCCAATAGCCGGGGGTGTAGACCTCTTGCAGGTGGTACGCCTGCGCAGACTGATCCACGAAAGGAAACCTTGAGTTCGCTGATCCAGGCACTCTCCCTCATCTTGCCCCAGCGCCAGGTCGTCACCGACCCTCTGCGCCGCCTTGCCTATGGCACGGACGCCAGTTTCTATCGTCTGGTTCCCGAGGTCGTTGCGGTGGTCGAAAGCGAGCAGGAGGTGCAGGCCCTGCTGCGGGTGGCGCGCGCCCATCGGCGCCCGGTCACCTTTCGCGCCGCCGGAACCAGTCTCTCCGGCCAGGCGATCACCGATGGTGTGCTGGCCTTGATCGGCGAAAGCTTCGCGACCTGCGAAATCCCGCCCGATGCCGCCACGGTTCGCCTTGGCCCCGGCATCGTGGGCGGCGAAGTGAATCTCCGCCTCGCCCCATTCGGACGCAAGATCGGCCCCGATCCGGCCTCCATCAACGCATGCAAGATCGGGGGCATCGCCGCCAACAATGCCTCCGGCATGTGCTGCGGCACCGCCCAGAACAGCTATCGCACGCTGGCCGGAGTGCGCGTGGTGCTGGCCGATGGCACGGTGCTCGACACCGAGGACGCGACCAGCGTCGCGGCCTTTCGCCAGAGCCACGCGTCTTTGCTGACCGAACTGGAGCAGCTCGGCGTCGCCGCGCGTGCCGATTCTGCTCTGGCCGCGCGCATTCGCCACAAGTACAAGATCAAGAACACCACCGGCTACAGCCTCAACGCGCTGGTTGATTTCGAAGACCCCATCGACATCCTCGCCCACCTCATGATCGGCTCCGAAGGCACGCTTGGCTTCCTCTCGCGAATTACTCTTCGCACCGTCGTTGAAGATCCATGCAAGGCCAGCGCGCTGGTCTTCTTTCCAACCATCGAAACTGCCTGCCAGGCCGTCATTCGCCTCAAGCCGCAGCCCGTCTCGGCGGTCGAACTGCTTGACCGTTCCGCCCTGCGCTCGGTCGAGGGCAAGCCCGGACTGCCCCCGATTATTCGCACCTTGAGCGAAGAAGCTGCCGCCCTGCTCATCGAGGTGCGCGCCGCGAATGCCCTGCTTCTGCAGGGGTCCATGAATGCCGTGCTGGGAGCGCTGGCCGGCATTGCCACCGTCGAGCCCGCCGCCTTTTCCACCGACCCCGCTACCTGCGAGATGTACTGGAAGGTGCGCAAGGGGACCTTCCCCTCGGTCGGCGCCATGCGCCGCGCCGGAACCTCCGTCCTCATGGAGGATGTTGCCTTTCCGATTGCGTCGCTGGCCGCCGCAACGCTGGATCTGCAGGCCCTGATGCGGCAACACGGCTACGGCGACGGGGTCATCTTTGGCCATGCGCTCGAAGGCAATCTGCATTTCGTCTTTACCCAGGATTTCTCCGATGCCGCCGAGGTCGGTCGCTACGCGCGCTTCATGGAAGACATCTGCAAACTCGTCGTCGACAAGTACGATGGCTCGCTCAAGGCCGAGCACGGCACCGGCCGCAACATGGCGCCCTTCGTTGAGATGGAGTGGGGGCGCCAGGCCACCGGCCTGATGCGCCGCATCAAAATGCTCTTCGACCCGGAGAACCTCCTGAATCCCGGCGTCATTCTCAATGACGACCCGCAGGTCCACCTGAAAAACCTCAAGCCGATGCCGGCCGCCGGGGAGATCGTCGACCGTTGCATCGAATGCGGCTTCTGTGAACCCTTGTGCCCGTCGCATGGGCTCACGCTGTCGCCGCGCCAGCGCATCGTCAGTTGGCGCGAACTGTCGCGCCGCGCCGCCGTTGGCGAAGACGCCTCCGATCTCGAAGCCGGTTTTGTCTACGATAGTCTCGACACCTGTGCCGGATGCGGCCTCTGTTCCACCGCCTGCCCGGTGGACATCAATACCGGCGACCTGACGCGCCTCCTGCGCGGGCGCAACCTCAGTGCTGTCTCGCGCCGAGTCGGAGAGTGGACGGTGGGAAACTTCGGCAAGCTCGCGTCTGCAGCGCGCGCGGGCCTTGCTGTCGGCCACGCTGTCTCCAGCGTGGTCGGCGACGCCGCGCTCGCCCGCATTTCGGCAGGCGCATGGAAGCGCGGCATGCCGCGTGCGGGCAAGTTGCCCTCTCCATACAAGGGCGCGGGCGATCCGGTGGTGTATCTGCCGGCCTGCGGAGGCCGCATCTTCGGAGCCAACAGCCCACAGGAAGCATCGCTCGCCGAAGTTGTCATGGAGCTTCTGGTTCGCGCCGGTTACGCGCCGCGCCTGCCCGAGGGATTCGACAAGCTCTGTTGCGGCCAGATGCTCGCCAGCAAAGGCATGGCCGAGGAGGCCGCGCAGATGGCCGATGCCCTCACCGGCGCACTGCTGAAGGCGGCCGACGATGGCCACGGCGGCTTCTATCCGATCGTGCTCGACGCCAGCACCTGCTCGCTGCGCATGCAAGAGCGCCTTGCCGGCCGCCTGCGGCTCTACGACTTCCACGAGTTTGCCCACGATGCGCTTCTGCCGCGCCTGCGCATCGCGCGCAAGCCGGGCCCGGTTGCGCTGCACATCAACTGCAGCGTGCGCCGCACGGGTTCCGACGCCAAGCTGCGCCGCTTGATCGAGGCATGCGTCGATCAGGTCGTCGAGCCCGCCGGAGTCGACTGCTGCGGTTTTGCCGGCGACCGCGGCTTCGTCGTCCCCGAACTCAACGTCTTCGCCTTGCGCGCGATCCATCAGGCGCTCCCGACGAACTGCCGCGAGGGCGTCTCCACCAACCGCACCTGCGAGATCGGCCTCACCGCCGAAACCGGCCATCCCTACCGCTCCATCGCGTATTTGCTTGAAGAATGCAGCCGACCGGATAGTATGGGTGCCTGCTGAAAATCTACCAAATCATCACGCTCAAATCATTCCACGCATTCCGGATCCAAGCCTTAAGAGTTCAACATTCAGAACAAGGAGTCTCCCCTTGCACCCCTGGCCCCAGGTCTACAATCCACTCGGCAATATCTGGTTTTCATCTCTCATCGCAGCAGTCCCGATCCTCTTCTTCTTTGTTGCCCTGGCTGTCGTCCGCATGAAGGGGTACCTCGCCGGCACGCTGACCGTCGTCCTTGCTCTTCTGGTATCGATCTTCTTCTATCGCATGCCCCTGCGCATGGCGCTGGCTGCCGCGGGAGACGGTTTTCTCTTCGGGTTGTGGCCCATTGCCTGGATCATCGTCACCGCCGTCTTTCTATACAGAATCACTGTGCGCACCGGCCAGTTCGAAATCATCCGCGCATCGGTGGTCTCCATCACCGAGGACCAGCGTCTGCAGATGCTTCTGGTCGGCTTCTCGTTTGGCGCTTTTCTGGAGGGCGCAGCGGGATTTGGCGCGCCGGTGGCCATCACGGCCGCCTTGCTGGTCGGTCTGGGTTTCAACCCGCTCTACGCCGCCGGCCTCTGTCTCATTACCAATACGGCGCCGGTGGCCTTCGGTGCAATGGGCATTCCGATCATCGTCGCCGGGCAGGTCACCGGCATCGATCCGTTCAAGATCGGCGCCATGGCCGGACGCCAACTGCCGCTGCTCTCCTTTCTCATCCCTTTCTGGGTCATCATGATCATGGACGGATGGCGCGGCGTGCGCCAGACCTGGCCGGCAATTCTGGTCTGCGGTGGCAGCTTCGCCGTCACGCAGTTTTTCACCTCCAACTTCATCGGTCCGCAGTTGCCCGACATCACATCGGCCTTGGTCAGCCTGGTTTCGCTCACCATCTTTCTCAAGTACTGGAAGCCCAAAAATATATTCCGTTTCCCCGGTCAGCACGCAACGCTCAAGGCGGAAAGCCACTCCTTCGCGCAGGTGGCCAGGGCGTGGTCGCCCTTTGCCGTTTTGACCGTCTTCGTCACCCTCTGGTCGCTCAAGCCCTTCAATGCGCTCTTCGCCAAGGGTGGTCATCTGGCCTGGACCGTCATCAACTCGCCGGTGCCCATGCTCGACCGGCTGGTGATCAAAATGCCGCCCATCGTCAATGCGCCCACTCCCTACGGATCGGTTTACACGTTCAACTGGCTGTCCGCCACCGGGACCGCCATCCTGCTCGCCTCCCTGGTCAGCATCCTGCTGCTGCGCATGAGGCCGATGGATGCCATCAGGACCTTTGCCGGCACGCTCAACGACCTAAAGTTCCCCATTCTCTCCATTGGCATGGTGCTGGCCTTCGCCTACATCGCCAACTACTCCGGCCTGTCCGCGACCCTGGCGATGCTTCTGGCTGCAACCGGTCTCGCGTTCCCATTCTTCGCGCCGTTCCTGGGATGGATCGGCGTCTTTCTCACCGGATCGGACACCTCCTCCAACGCGCTGTTCTGCAACCTGCAGGCCAACACCGCCCATCAGATCCACGTCAGCAGCACCCTGATGGTCGCGGCCAATTCGACCGGCGGCGTCACCGGCAAGATGATCTCTCCGCAGTCCATCGCGGTTGCCACCGGCGCGGTCGGTCTGGTGGGGCGCGAGTCCGACCTCTTCCGCTTCACCCTCAAACACAGCCTCATGCTTGCCGCATTGGTTGGCGTCATCACAATGCTGCAGGCCTACGTTTTGAAATGGATGGTTCCGTAGGGCCGCGCTCTACAACCATCTGCATCGAACGGAGGCGGTTGGAGGTATATTGGTCAGGAACCGAATGGCAAAATGGAAATCCCTGCTAACTACGTGCAGGCCCCTTCGTGGTAAGCCCATGATGCCGGCGCGGGTGTCGGTACAACCTGGCTGACGGGCCATGGAGCCAGATCGATTGGGCCTTGTTCGCCGCAGGGGAGGGTGATTTGCGCGGAAGAAACACGAACTTCAATACTGCATCGCAAGTCAGGATTGCGCTTTGGGTTTATGCGTTGCTTGTGGGGTTGGTCACGGCGGCCAGCTGGGCCATCTACGAGTGCCACACGGTCTTCTATCTTCGCCCGTTGTTTACAGTAGATGAGCGGTTCTGCGACCTGACGAACTTCATTGGCCTGGTCGCGCATTTGCGCGGCGAGGCGGCAGCGATGGGCAGCGGCGATCCCGCCTTGGGGTATCCCGCGCCCGCAGCCTTCGTCTACAAGATTCTGATCTACTCCTTTCCGGGCCATGCGGTCCGGACCTACCTTGTCTTTCTCGCAATCTGCATCTCCTGCTTTGCGGTTGTGGCGTGGCGTGCCGCGCGCGCTGGCCGGGCGGTTATGGACTCGGCCGCCACCGCGATTATTGTCACCGCCGTATTGGGCTATCCGTTATGGTTCTGCGCCGACCGGGGAAATATCGAGGGCGTGGTATGGGCGCTGGCAGCGGCCGGCCTCTGCTTCCTGCTGCGAGGGAGGCCCCTTGCAGCGGCAGTGCTGATCGGCATTGCCGCCTCGATCAAACCGTTTTGCATTGTGTTTTTGTTCCTCCTGGTGGGGCGTCGCAAGGTCAAGGATGCGGCGTTTGGCCTGGCGACAGCGGCCTTTCTGGTGATCGCGGCACTGACCGCCATCGGACCGAACCCCTGGAAGGCGTACCAGGAATTGCAGCCCGGCATCTCTCTTTACAGGGATTGGTACATCATGGACTTGAGACCGCCCGACGAGATGCGCTTCAACCACTCCCTGCTCGACGGAATGAAGTCTGCCGCGCTGACCGTGGAGATGGGCGGCATTCATCCCATCAAGGCCATCGCAGAGATAGAGAAACTGCGCGATGAACCCGGAGGCTGGCACGGTGTCCGTCCGTTAGTGCACGTCTACCCGTTTATTACAATCGCCGGGCTTGGGCTATTGTTCGTCGTCTTCTACAGGATGCCGATACTCAACCAGTTGACAGCGCTGGCAGTCGCTGTCACCCTTTTCCCGCCGCTCGCCGGCGACTATACGCTGCTCCATCTCTACGTCCCATTTGCAGCGCTGCTGGTCTTCCTGACCCGCGAGGTGGCCGTTGGCAAGGCCGCCTTCCCCTACTCCTCCATGCTTGCGCTCGCCGTCATCTATGCGCTTCTGTTCTCTCCGCTGACGTTGCTGACGATCTACGCTGGAGACGCCAAGCTCCTGCTGCTGCTTGCGCTGCTGATTGTGGCGGCGCGGTCGCCCATGCCCAGCGCGTACTTCGGCGATCCGGCAAACCAGGATGCAACCAGAACGAATCCGCAGACCCGGCACTCCGCCGCATGACGAATGCAGTTGGATCTTTGTGGACCTTCGCCGGTCCTTATTGGACCTTCGCAGTTTGCTAAGTTATTGAAATCATGGTGGCACAGCAGGATTAGTATCACACTACAAGATGTTTATTTTCAGTTGTATTATTTGCTCTACGTCAAGGATACCCCCAAATATACCCCCTGCGAAACTGCGCTGAGGCCGCTAACCGCACTTTACCCATCCTTGCCGGGACAGAGCTAGCAACACCCTCGCCTTCCTCCAGCCTTGCACCTAGAACCGCCAGAAAGGCGCTCCAATGGGGCAAGGTAGCTCCAGCCCTATCCCTTCCCTCGGCCCACCTCTTGCCCGTCTCGTAGTCGCTACACGCCTGCCATACCGCCTGTGCTCAGTAAGCCGTCCCTGTCGTCGGTTGTTGTGGTTGAGGACTTGTCGCCTGCGGATGACATGTATACGTGGGTTCGCCTATTTGTTTGTCCATGTCCATGCACTACTGCCAGCAGGGAGCCGTCCACTCGACCGTCTATGTGGTGTCGTGCATGTAGTGCAACCTATTGATTTAGACAGATGAGGCCGTGGTTTAAATCACTATTTGGGTTTGGAAGGCTCAACTGTTTAGTCAATGCGCAGTAGCTTTAGGCAGTCCCGCCCGGATATCCTCTTCAATCTCGAGACAATGGCGCCACCGGGTCTTCATCCCCATTGCGCCCACAAGAATGCGTAGAGAGAGGGCGTTTTGGGCTTGTCTGCCGATGACCTTTCCAACATCCAGAGGGTTCACTCTGATTCGAAATGTCGTGGTCTTATCTTCATCTTCGTGAATTGCTTCAATCGCAACGTCCTCAGGGTGGTCCACAATCAACTGGATCATCCGTAATAGCAATTCCTGGATGTCGTCGTGGTCAGGCATACTCGACAGTTTATACCGGGACTAGTCATTTACCTGCGCCGGAGTGCAAATCATGCGCAACACAGAAGTATTAGCCGTATCGAGGACACGTAGCGTTCGTAGAACTGCATCAGAAACGCTTGAGCTTGTGTGGGTTCGGAGGCGCTGAATCGTGCGGGTACGTTACGGAAGATAGGACGGGAGAGGCGGGATGGCGCTTAGAAGGGTGTCTGCGAACAAGCAGGGGGGGGCCCGTTCGTACATTTCCCAAAATGGGAATTGCTCGTTAATGCTTGAGGCACCGCTATTGTGTATGTTTTGTTCGAACCACTCGTCTCTACTTAATATTGGTCACAAAGACAGGCCGAGCCAGTCCCCGGCTGGAGTTCCATGGTCAGTCATTTAATTTCTCAGGTAGGAGCATCGTCAGATTATAACGTTTGCACGTTAATCTCCTGAACGGGAGAGCAGCAGACTATTTGTATTGGAGTACTGATCCATGCGGGCAAAGCAGAGTTCCACGGCCTCAGGGACGTATTGCGGTTCCAAACCATTCACGCAGCTACCACAGATTCACGCTGCAATGTCTAGACTTCCGAGCAGGGTAGTGCTCGGCGGTGGAACACCTATTCCCAAGAGATTCTTAGTGCGACCCGGCCTTCGCCGGTTGCAGCCATGCCTGGCAGCGGGCGAAGGTCAAAGTGTGTCCTTTGCCCCAGTGGAGGTGCTTGAAGAGGTCTCCAGGCCGGATGGCTTGGAGAGTGGATTCCATCGTATACCCGAGGACATACCTCCGCTTCGCCTTCTGGTGGT
>JBEKWE010000052.1:0-17033 GCA_049513335.1 Acidobacteriaceae bacterium
CTGGTCAACTCCGGCAACGCCAACTGCGCCAACGGCGAGCCGGGCATCGAGGGCTGCGTCGCCACCTGCGTCGCCGCGGCAGAGAGCTTCGGCTGCATCTTCGACGAGGTCTTTCCCTCCTCCACTGGAATCATCGGCGTGCCCTTTCCCGCCGACAATGTTGTCGCCGCAATGTGCGAGTTGAGGGCATCAGTCGGCAGCTCCGAGCGGCACGCGGAGTCCTTTGTGCGCGCCATGATGACCACCGACACGCGCGTCAAGATGGCCCGCGCGGTCGTCCCCATCGCATCGGCCGATCCCGCGCAGGCCCATGGCAACGCCGCCGAGGTGCGCATCTGGGGCGCGGCCAAGGGCTCCGGAATGATCCATCCCCAACTGGGCGCGCCCGCCGGCCCGCCGCACGCCACCATGCTGGTCTATCTCTTCACTGATGTCGCGGCCTGCGCGGAGCACTTGCAGGCGGCGCTTGCCGCGGCAGTCGAGCCCAGCTTCAACTCCATCTCCATCGACGGGGACACCTCCACCAACGACACCGTGCTGCTTCTGGCCAGCGGGGCCAGCGGAGTGCCGCTACGCGGCGATCTGGTTCCGAAGTTCGACGCGGCCCTCGGCGAGGTATGCCGCTCGCTCGCCCGCCAGATCGTCGCCGACGGCGAGGGCGTGGGCCACGTCGTCACCCTCGACATTCGCGGCGCGGCCTCGGCGGACGATGCCAGGCGAGTGGCCAGGGCCATCGCGCACAGCCCGCTCTGCAAGACCTCCTGGTCCAGCGCGGACCCCAACTGGGGCCGTCTGCTGGCCGCCGCAGGCTATAGCGGCGCCGCATTCGATCCCGAGCGCGCGCGCATTTGGATCGGCGACCAGCTTGTCTTCGAGTACGGCGTGCGCGCCCCCGGCTTCGACGAGGCCGCCGCCCACCAGGCAATGATGCAGCACGAGTACACCATCACCCTCGACCTCGGCGAGGGCAAGGCCGAGTGCCTCTTCCTCACCTGCGACCTGACCGTGGAGTACGTCCGCATCAACGCCGACTACTCAACGTAGTGTCGCGGAACGGTGCGCGCGCCCACGAACAGCAGCGCCGTTGCCGCCAGCATCGACACCAGCGTCAGTCCCAGCCCGGTGCTCAGCGTGGTGTGATCGCTCACCATGCCGATCAGCCGAGGCGATGGCGTATCGCCCAGCGCATGGATCAGGAACAGCTCCACGGCAATGGCTGTAGCGCGCACCGTGGCCGGAACGGCGTTCACAATCGCCGCGTTCAGCGGCCCCGTTCCCAGGAAGATGGAGAACATCGCCAGACCCAGCGCGGGCAGCATCGTCGCCCTCGGCCCGAAGAAGCAGATCACGCCAAACGGCACCGTAATCAGCGCCGACCACGCCGACACCAGATACAGCGCGCGATGGTTGGTGCGCAGCCAGCGTTGCGCGATCCATCCGCCGACGGCCGTTCCGCCCAGTCCCGCGCCCGCCGTAATCCCGCCCAGCGTCAGCCCCACCGTCGCGTGCGAAAACCCCGCGCGCTCCAGAAAGCTCGGCATCCACGCCGAAATTCCGCCCATCGAGAACGTCGTCATCGCCATGCCCAGCGTGGCGTACAGGTACGGCGCATTGCGCGCCAGCGAGACGGCGTGCGCCCTGTGCTCGCGCCCCGTAGGCTTCGCGTCCGATGCTCCGCGCTGCGGCTCGCGCAGAAAGATCAAGATCAGCGCCGCGATCATCAGCCCCGGAACGGCCGAGACGTAAAACGGCATTCGCCAGCCCCAGCGCGCGCCCACCATCTCGCCGATCAGGTAGCCCAGCGCCGCGCCCACCGGGATCGCTGTATAAAAAATTGTAAGGATGCGGTTGCGCTCCTCTTCGGGATAGAAATCCGCCAGCAGCGCGGGCGCGTAGATGCCCAGGCTGGCCTCGCCGATGCCCAGTACGGCGTGGCGCAGAAGCAGCGAATCGAACTGATGCACCGTGCCGGTAAGCACGTTCACCGCGGAGATCATCAGCGCGCAGAGGACGATCAGCGGCTTGCGCGGTAGCCGGTCGCCCAGCCATCCGGTCAGCGGCGCGGCGCACATGTAGGTGACGAAGAACCAAAGGGTGAGCGAGCCCAGCGCCGCGTCCGAGACGTGGAACTCGTGCTTCACCTGCTCCTGTACGCCGGGCAGGATGTAGCGGTCGATATAGTTGACGAAGTTCAGCGCGGTCAACAGCGTCAGCGCGGTCGCGGCTCCAGCCACCGAGGGCAGGCGGCGCGCGTGTTGCGTCAGATTGGGCGGCGCAGGCATCTGTGGCGAGGATAGCAGGAGCGAGCCGTGTGGCTTTACGGTCTACTGAAAAACACCGACTTGCTTAAAGGTACGGCCTCTCCCTCCCCCCTCCGTCATTCTGGCGAAGCCAGAATCTCCGTATTTGTCCTTGTTTTGCTTAAGGGCACGGCTTTAGCCGTGCCGGAATTGCTGCCCTTGCAATGCGGCTTTAGCCGCTGAGGTCAGGTTTTCTGCAATGGCGCAAGTTACGCACCTGCCGCGCTTACTTCACCTTCGGCCTCGGATAGCTCGCTTCCACAATCGTCGAGATGCCGCCGCGTGGGCGGAAGTCGCCGGTGACCCTGGCCCAGACCGGGTTGCATGCCTTCACCACGTCGTCCAGCACCTGGTTCACCACGTTCTCCTGAAAGATGCCCAGGTTGCGGTAGGTGAAGAGATACTCCTTCAGGCTCTTCAGCTCCAGGCAGCGTTTGCGCGGCATGTAGCGGATGGTGAGGTGGCCGAAGTCGGGCAGGCCGGTCTTGGGGCAGACGGAGGTGAACTCGGGGTCGTCCACCACGATCTCGTAGCCGCGAAACTGGTTGGCCCAGGTGTCGATGGCGGGGAACTCCGCGTCCAGCCCCGCCGCGGCGTGCGTGTCGGTGTAGCCCGTCTTCTGCGTCTGCATGGGTTCTATTCTAGACGCGTCTAATCGCGCCGGCCCAGCGTTGGGCGGTCGTCGCCCGTGGTGGAGGTACCGCTGGTAGAATTGGGGTCGTTGTTGGTGTCGCCGGTGCGGCGCAGGGTGGGCGTGTTGCCGTTTCCCTTGTCGTTCAGCTTGCGCCGGTTCTCGATGCGCGCCAGTCGCGCCTTCACGTCGTCGAACTCGCTGGTGGTCACCACATAGTCGGGCCGCGCCGGCATGATGGTCGCAATCTCCTCCTCGGAGTGGGCGATCCGGTCGGGCGTCTGCGGGTGGTCGGCGAAGACCTTGGCCAGCGTTCCCGGCTTGTGCTTCTCCAGCGCGTCGATCTTCTCGAAGAACTGGATGAAGGCCTGCGGGTCGTAGCCCGCCTTGTACATGTACTGCAGGCCGAGCCAGTCGGCCTCCGCCTCGAACTCGCGGCTGAACTCCAGGAAGCTGATGGGCACGGCCAGCTGCGCCGCCTCGTAGATGCCGTAGCCGGTCCACGAACCCTGAGTGAAGATGATCAGCGGGATCGACCCGATCTCCGCGTAGTTCATCCGGGTCAGCTCGCGCATGGCGTGGTGGGCGCAAACATGCGCTGTCTCGTGCGCCATGACGCCGGCCAGCTCGGCCTCCTCGTCGGCCGCCATAATCAGCCCGGAGTTCACGTAGAAGAATCCGCCCGGCAGGGCCATCGCGTTGATCTCGTCCGAGTCGATGATCTTGATGGTGAACGGCACCTTGCAGTCGGAGTTCTTCACAATGTTCTGCCCGATGCGGTTGACGTACTCGACGACCACCGGGTCGGTGACCATGTGGGCGGATTTTTCGATCTCCATGGAGTACTGCTTGCCCATGCTGATCTCGGAGTTGGTGGAGTACCAGTTTCCCATGCCGCGCCCGCCGATGTTGCGCGTTCCGATGGCGTCCACGTCGTCCTCGCTGCCCTTCTTGATGTGCGGATCCAGCGCCTCGCCGGGCGATGGAAGCACATCCGTCTTGGCTGTGTCGGCGGTCTTGGCGGCGGGCGGCTTGTTGGAGTCTGTGTCGGCGCCGGCCTTGCTGTCGGTCTTGCTGTCCGTGCTGGCGCTGGTGTCGTTGGGAACGCCGAAGGCTGGCCGGTCCGTGCTGTTGGCGGCTGGCGCGGAGGGTGCGGCGGCTGGTTGAGCTGTGGCTGCGGGAGTTCCTGCCTGCGCCGCGGGCTGCGCAGTGGCGTCTGGCTGCGCTGCGACCGGAGCGGTTGCCGCCGGCGGGGTCGCCGTGGAATCCGAGGGGTTGGTCGTCGCAGGGGTCGTCGCAGGGGTGGTCGAGGGCTGCTGCGCGTTGGCGCCAATGGCGCAGGCAAGCACAACTGCGGCTAGCAGGGTGGTGAGACCGAAGTGGCTTCCAGAACGCATGGGATCTCTCCGCGGGGGCTGCGCACCCTGCGAACGGACGCATCCCCACACTCTATTAGACGTAGTATGCGCCTTTTTGTCGCGCTGCGTGCGGTGCTGGCCTGCTACTGGGCGGGGCAACTTGTTGCTCAGGTGTGAGCTGCGCGCCATGCAGATCGCCGGGGCTGCCGATCGTGTGGCGCAGACGCACCCCTTCTACCAGCTGTTGTAGGAGGAGCCATCGGTTGCCGTCAGTTGTGCGCCGGAGTGCACGTCGTCGATGCCACCGGAGTCGGTCTGGTCGATGGAGCTCAGGGTGTCCGACTGGCTGGTGATCCAGGTGTCGGTGCGGTTGGTGAAGGGGTCTTTTGGGATGGCCTTCAGGTAGCCGCTGCTCACCAGGTCGTCCAGCGACTGGGGCGCCTTCTGCTTGTCGACGGTGTAGGAGCCAATCGCTGTGCGCATCACCTGCAGGTCCTCGCGCAGCACCGCCTCCCTGGCGGCTTTCACGCTTTGGGTGAACTTGGGAACAGCCATCATCGCCAGAATCGCGATGATGGTCATGACGATCATCAGCTCCAGCAGCGTGAAGCCGGAGTCAGGCTCGCGGTTCCAGGTACGCGGTTCGAGGCCCGGCAGACCACTGGCGGTTGGCGCCTTGGCTTGCACCCCCAACCTGGTGATCGAGGAGCTGGAGCCGAGTTGTCCGATGCTTACCATGTGTTGTACTTTGTGCCGTCCATCGCGGTGCCCTGGCTCTTGCTGTAGACATCATAGACGTTCTGGCCGCCCCAGGAGTCGGAGTCCGCGTCGTCCTGGTTGGAGCGCAGGCCCCATTCCGCGTTTTTGGTCATCGGGTCGGTGGGAATGGCGCGCAGGAAGCGGACCTTCTTGTCCTTTACGTCGACGCCGTCGACCAGGCTCTGCAGGTCGGGCGGATAGCCCATGCTGTCCACCTTGGCCTGGATGCCTCCGCGATCATAGGCGTCCTTGTACTTGTCGATGGCGTCGCGCATCTCCCACAGGTCGCGGCGCAGTTCCCGCTCCTTCTCCCGCTTCACCTGGAAGCGCGCAATGGGCAGCGCGGCGCACGCCAGAATGCCCACGATGGCCACGGTGATGATGAGTTCGATCAGGGTGAGGCCTGACTCAGGTCCGAGGTTCGAGGTACGAGGTTCGAGGCAACGGCCTCGCAACCAGCGCCTTAAACCTTGAACCTTGTCCCTTGGACCTTTTCTCTTCACCGGGCGCCTCTCACCTTGAACCTCGAACCTAGCACCTCGCACCTATTTCACATGGACGACGGCCTGGGAGCCGACTGTGGGCAGACTGACCTGCAGGCTGTTTTTAGCGCCAACCTTGACCAGGGTGATATTGCTGTCGCCGGCGGCCAGCGCCTTGAAGGTAAAGATGCAGACCTGGCCCTCGTGATTGACGCCAATGCCATTGACGCCATTGGTGCCAGGCGGGCGCGAGGCGGAGACGGTGACGTGTCCGTTGCCTTCGTCGCGGTGCACCAGCGCGATCGGCTGGCCGTCGTCGCCCAGCAGGCCCCCCGAGTCCACGTTGACCAGTTGCAGCAGCTTGGGGTCGAACTGGATCTCCAGCGGAATGGAGAAAATATCGCGCGCGTTGGAGAGCTCGACCGAGGCCCGAAACGTGCTTCCCACCGTCTGCGTAGAGTTGGCCGGCATCACGGCAAGCATGACCGGCGGGCTGGAGACAGCGGCGCCGGTGGTCGCTCCCGCTGGCGCGTTCCCTCCGGGCTTGGGCGGCATGGCCTGCTGCCTGAACTGCTGCACCATGGCGTTGGCGGCGTTGGCCGCGGTGGTGTTCGAGGAGGGCGCGGAGCTGGCCGGGCTGGAGCTCTCCGGAAGCTGTTCCTCCACCGGGGCGCGGCGCAGTTGGTAGTCGGTGTTGGTGCCCGTGTCGATGGCGCGCGTGTTCAGCCGGGTGAGCACCGATTCGCGCACAATGTGCGGGACCAGGATGAAGACGATCTCGTCATCCGAGATCTCCTTGTTGATGCTGCCGAAGAGGTATTTGATCAGCGGGATGTCGGAGAGGCCGGGGGTGCCGCTGTTGCTGTAGTTGTCCTGCTTGCTCAGGATGCCGGCCAGCAGGCATGGCTCGCCGTCCTTCAGTTGGATGACGCTCTTGTCCGAGCGCTGTCCGATGATGGGTTCGGTGACGCCCTCGATGGAGACCGAGCCGCTCTCCGTGGAGACCTCCACACTCAGCTTCAGCGAGACCTCGCGGTCCAGATGGATGGTCGGAGTCATGTCGATGTTGACCCCTACGTCGATGTAGCTGAACTGGGTCTGCACGCCGATGCCGGCCGTGATTCCGGTGGCCGCACCCGCCGAGTAGGAACCGGTGGCGATGGGGATCCTGGAGCCGATCTTCATGGTGGCCGTCTGCCCGTCGGAGGCGCGAATGCTCGGGTTCTGCAGCACCTTCGTGTCGGTGTCGCTCAGCAGGGCGTTCAGCGTGCCTCCGCCGATAGTCACCGCGAAGTTGGTGGCGTTCATGTTGCCCAGCGTGTTCAGCGTGAAGGCGGAGTTGCTGGTGGTCCCGGCGGTCGCCGTGGACGTGGACGTGGTGCTGTTGTTGGCTTGCGGCGTGATGCCGAAGGACTGCGGCAGGCTGATGCCGAGGTTGCGGATCACGTCCTTGTTCACCTCCAGAATGGCCACATCCACCACCACCTCCGCCTTGGTGCGGTCCAGGTCGTTGAGCAGCTTCTGCACTAGCGTCAGTTGGTCGGCTGTGCCGCGCACCACGATCGCGTTCTGGCTGGGCACGCTATATATCTTGGTGTTTTCGACGGGCAGAATGTTGCGGATGGTGGCGACGATCTCCGTAGTATCGTTCTGCTGGCTGACATTGCTCAGGTAGAAGGTCTGCACCGCCAGATCGTCCAGGCTGGTGTGCTTGTCGTGCGTGTTGGCGGCCACAAAGATGGTGTCCGTTGTCACTGGCTTGTAGAACGTATTGCTGATCATTCCCACGATGCGCAGCGCGTCGCTGAGGCTGACGTTGGTCAGGTCCACCGGGATGCGCTTGTTTCCGCTGCCCGTGGCGGCCGAGTCCAAGTCGGGGTCGAAGAGAACGTTCAGTCCGGCAAACTTGCCAAGGGCCGTGTAGACGTTCTTGGTCAACTCCACCGTGTGCAGCGTGATCGGGATGTTGGAGAGCGGCTTCAGTTCAAGCGGCGGCGAGAGGTCGGCCAGATCGCGCAGAGCGCTTGTCTCGGGCACTCCCATCGGAGAGGACAGATCAGCTCCGGGCGCCTTGTCCTGGCTGCGCGTGATCTGGATCTCCTGCGCCGCGGCCTCGTTGCCGGGATCGATCTGCAACGCGCGGGTAAACTGGTTCAGCGCGCCCGCGATGTCTCCGTTCTGCCGCAACACCCGCCCGCGGTCCACGTGGATGGCCGCCGCCTGGAAGCGCATGCGGTCCAGCCGCTCCTGGTAGCGCATGTCGCTGGGTTTCTTCTGGTGGGCGTGCAGGTAGTCCTCGTAGGCGGTGTCGTAGTCCTGGCGCAGTTCGGCTTTCACTCCGCGATTCTCCCAGCCGCCGGCGGTCTGCGCCTGCGCCGGAGAAACCAGTACCACAGCCGCAAACAGGGCTGCCAACACAACCGGCAGCGCAGCGGCAAATGCACCATGCATCCAGGATCGTAGTCGGGAGAGCAAGTATGGGTGCCTGCGAGTCATGCCGATGCTGTGTGCTTCCTTTGCGCCAATCTGTTGTGTTGCGCCACAGTCCTGTCTCCGTTGGATCGCCGCGCTGGATGAGGCGCTGTGCCAACTGGAGAGACTGCTCGCCCCCAGCCGCACATACGGAGATGCGGCGGGAATCGAGCTGCGCTCTGGGGTGACGGTTGCCAGACGGCCGCACTCCTTGGACTTGTGGAACTCTGGCGAGTATAGCATTCGGACCGCGACGGGCCTCTTCAAGTTGTGCGCCATATCCCCTGTCTTTGAACGAATCTTCCCCGCCCAAAAAACTGCATCGCGCCTGCGGGGTGGTTGTTAGACGTTGCCAGTGCGAACAGGTGAGTCGGTTTGCGCCCGCATGTTAAACTGAGACGTTTCCGCCCGCATGTTAAACTGAGACGTTTCCGCCCGCGCCGCGGCCCGCCGCAACCGTTGGTCTTGCAGTTGAGAATCGCCCCGAACTTCCCCCATGCCCCGCTCGCTCTCCAATCCGACGGTTGCCACGCAGCCCAAACCCGCCGCAAAACCGAAGGACCGCGACCCGGTGGCCTCGGGCCTGCGCGACGCCGCCCAGAACCGCTCCGCCGGCTTCCACTACGCCCTCTTCGACCGCTTCGAGGCCGGCGTCGCCCTGCGCGGCACCGAGGTCAAATCCATCCGCCAGGGCAACGCCAACCTCAAGGACGCCTACGGCCTGCTCAAGGACGGCGAATGTTTCCTGCTTAACGCGCACATCGGCCCCTTCTCCCACGGCAACGCCATGAACCACGACTCGCTGCGCACGCGCAAGCTGCTGCTGCATAAAAACGAGGTCCGCAAGCTCGAAGCCGCCACCCGCCAGAAGGGATTTACCCTCATCCCCACGCGGCTTTACTTCCGCCGCGGGCGGGTGAAGTGCGAGCTGGCCCTGGCCAAGGGTAAGCAGCAGTGGGACAAGCGCGCCAGCGAGCGCAAGCGCGAGGCAGACAACGAGGCCAAGGCCGCCATCGCACGCAGCCAGCGCCGCTAGGCTGGTTCGATATGAGCTAGGGAAGCGTGGAAGGCGCCGCGGGCAATGCCGTAGCCAGGGCCGCAGGCGTAGTGCCGGTTGCAGCATCAGGCACGGGCGCGGGTATCGTCGTAGAGACAGGTGCAGACGAAGGCAGAGGCGTTCTGCCGGGTTCGGTGTTTGCCGCCTGCACTGGCCCGGGCGCTCCCGGCTCCATCTCGTTGTCGTTCACGTTGAAGACCAGCGCGTTCTTGGGCAGTTCCGTCCTGCCCTTGGCCATGTACGCGACCACCAAACCGCCGGTCAGCTCCGGCGCCAGTATGGTCATGGGGATCAGGTACTTCTTGCTCTTCACCAGGGACTGGGCTACGCCATCCACAGGCTTGCTGCGCTTGATGGTCCCTGGAACCTGGGGAATCACAAACGCACTCATCTCCAGCTCGGGATGCTTCCTGCCGTACTGTACCAGCGAGTGCGCCACCTGCTTCGGCGTGGTGATTCCCACGTCCGCCACGACGCTGCGATGGATCGCGTGCGGCAGGTAGATGTCCATCACCACGCGCGAGAAATCGGCGCAGTTGTGGAAGAGAATGTTGAAGTGGCCGGTGTTGCTCCGGTCGTTGAACAGAGCGATGAATCGCTCGTCCTGCTCTGCCGTGCTCGTCACCTCAAAGCCATGGATGGTGCGGAGGTAGGACTCTCCCACCAACTCCGTCCACTCCCCCTTTGGCGCGTTTCCATTCTTGCCATTCATCGCCAGGTCCAGCAGATGTTTTCTGCGATATACATCGCGCAGCGCGTTCACCTGGGCCTGGTCCACCGATTGCGGCACCTGGCCCACGTCCTCCACCGCGTAGAGATACGGAATCAGCGGGATCGCAACCCAGTCCAGTCCGTCGACCTTGTGGTAGCGGCTGATCACCACGCCGGACTCGCCCGGCTGGCACAGGCGCAGCTCGGTCGGCGACGCCGCGCACACGTGGTTCAGATACACCGCCGAGTGGCCGGTCGGGTTCATGGCGCCGAAGTGGCCGTACGGCTCCTCCATCAGCAGCGCCACGGAGGCATGGGCCCAGATGACCTGGACCAGGAAGAACAGCAGCAGAACGCCTGCCGCGCGCCCCAACCCGTTGCTCAGAATACGACTTACCTGTTGGCTCTTCCCGTTCCTCGACATGCCCATCTCGCCCTCGTCGCTCTATAACCCGTTCGACACGCATCGCGATAGACGAATGTTCCGCGAAGCGGCTCGATGCCCGCGAACCTGCTCTCTATTGAGATGCAGTTTTTGCCCGCCGCGGGCGTTCCCTCTGCGGCCCAATCGGCTGCGAGGCCCTGTTTTGCTTAAGGGCACTGCTTCAGCAGTGCTGCAAATGCGGCACTTGTGTATTGCGGCTTTAGCCACTGAGGTAAGCGTTTCGTCTCCAGCCGCGACTATTTCCGCAGACTCAACTCCAGTCCCAGATGCAAATCGCAGGTCCGCTTATTTTGACTTTGGCTGCTGCTGTTGTTGCAATTGCTGCAACTGCTGGAAGATCTGCTGTGGGGTCAGGACGCCGTTCGGCGACTGCGGATTGCTGGCGCCGGTGGTGGATGGAGTGGTGCTGGGAGCGGTGCCCACCACCGCCGCTGGGGCGACTGCCGGCGCACCGGAAAACCCGGAGACTGGCTGCGTCTGCGGGACAACTGGCTGCGGCGGGACAGACGGCTGCGGCGGGGCCTGCGTCTGCTGGCTGGGGGGAGCGGTCTGCTGTGCAGGCTGCGTGGTCTGGTCGCTGGCTGCCGGGTCATCGTCGATGCCGGGCGCAAACGGGCTGGGCGGCGGTAACACCCCCGTGCCGCGCGGTGTCAGGACCAGCTCCACCGGCGCGTGCGTCGCGCTCTCGCGCAACAGCATGTTGCTGCCGGTGCCTTCTAGCAGGCTGTCCAGAATTTCGGCCGGCCCGCCAGGCCCATACTTGCCGAACACCCTCTGGTCGGCGACCCCGCCCGTGATCTTCATTCCGGTCTGCCGCGCCACATCGCGCAGGATCTGATTCAGGCTGGAGTTGTCGGCAATGATCGTGAGCTGGCCGCCAGAGTAGAGGACTTGGGCGCGCTGTCCGGCGGGCTGCGCAGCAGGCTTTGCGGCGCCCGCAGCGGATGCAGTCGCCGCCGGCTGAAGCGCCGTGGGCGGCGTTGCCGGCAGGGCAGGGGATTGGGCCACCGCCAGCCCGCATGACAGCAAAAGGCCGCCGCCCAGGGCCCCCGGCAGTACGGTTCTACGCATTGTGTCGATGAGGTTCACTTCTTCCCTACAGTATAGGACGCGGCCCGAGCGCGAAGGTTTTTGTTTCGCGCCCGGTTGCACCGCCGGTTCTGGCTTGGAACTCCCACGCAACACACTTAGCGAGGCCATGCGCCCTCAGGAAGTCCGATCGCGCCATCGGCGATCTGCTCCCACCGCTCCCTGTCGATACGGTACAGCACATGGCGCCGCAAAGCGTGTCCCTCAGGAAGTTTGGTAGTGTCCTAAGAGTGCGTTGCTCCCTCCGGGAGATGTTTACAATATGATAAACATTGCGACCTGCAATCCGAGCCGCGTATTATTGGCGTCCTCGTGGCACTGTGTTTATAAGAGAAATCCTATGACAGTCGGAATTGGCGCGATCTGCGAAGACGGAAAGTCTGTGGTAGTGGCTGCCGACAAGATGGTTACATTTGGCAGCCCAATGAATCTTCAGACCGAGCCGCCTGCGCTGAAGAAGATCACTGAGCTTACGGAGCGCGTTTTGTTAGTGTTTTCTGGAAATACAGCAGATGGAGAGGAAATCATTTCTGCGACGCGTCCACAACTGACGGATGAAATCAAATCATCGGTCGGTCGTATCGCCGAGGTTGTGAAAGAATGTTATGCAAAGCACAAACAGCATCGAGCCGAAGAGACGATTCTAAAACCCCTGCTTGGGGCTGATTTTACGAGGTTTCAGGCGCTTGTAGCGGAGTCTCCGGCATCACAGATTTTGACGCAAGTTCTTGGGGCTCTCATGCAGCATAATTTGAACACCGAAGTCCTTGTGGCTGGGGTGGACGATTCTGGTGCACATATCTTTGCAGTGATCCATCCGGGGCAGCTTCTACCGCTGGCGACTACTGGCTTTGGTGCAATCGGTTCCGGTGGCATACATGCGGCTGTGCGGATGTCTTTGGCCCAGCACACCAAATCAGCCTCCCTAGTGGAGACTATGTACAATGTTTACGAGGCAAAGCGCGCTTCCGAGGTCGCTCCCGGAGTTGGCAAACTGACAGACATTGCTATTATCAGGAATGGCAAATTCTGCTTCGGCGGAACGGAATTGCTCAGCACCCTCGAAGAAGCCCACAAAGAAAAACCGGCTCTCAGTTCTGTGGAGCTGGAGAAATTGAAGACGGTGTGCAATGACTGCACTAAATAACCTTCCCCCCTCCGATTTGTCTTGGCCTGTCCCAAGTGACGCCGAGCAGATCAAGGCGATGCAAACCCTCTGGCAAGCGGAAGTAGCATGGGCGACGTTTGTCGGGCTCGGTTCACCATCTACGGATCAGCGCAAAGAAGACAATACAGAAGACAATACCCCTGACTAGAAAACCATAAGCTCCTCTAGGCTCCAAATATGGTTAGCTATACCTGCTTCCATCGCAGGGGTGACCCTCAGTGTCTTGTGTACACGACAAAAGTTATAGAACGCAAACCATAGAGAATACGCGGCTTGCAGATTTTCCCATTTCTTACTGAATGCGTTGGTTAGCCGCGTCATGCGGCGCATTCCCATGCGAATACTGAGGTTCTGCCGTTCGATGTGGGATGTGCAAATGCGCTTTCTATCAGGTCTTCCGAAGACTGGGCATGGGACAGCATCCACAACATCACCGGGGCTGTATCGCTGCTCCCCTTCGCGGGGAGACGCATAGACCTTGACCAGCTTCGCGTAGCTCACGCGGTCGTACAGGGCTGCATGGATGGCATCGGGGTACAACCGGAATCCGTCAGTCGTTAGCTGATAGTGGCTCTCAGATGTCGCAGAGCGCAGCTTGTCGATGAACGTCCGTGTAGAGGCGTGGCTGCGCTTTCCGAGATGGTGGGCGAGGATGAGTTTTGAATTGCGCTCGATTGCAATGAAGCACCAGGCATCGCCTACCTGGGGCCTTCGCCTTCGCGCCTCTGTGCCTCTTTCTTTTGGACGTATCCCCAAATTTCGTCAACTTCCACGTCATGCACGGTGACGGCGGCGATCTTGCGCTCCATCATCTGCTGGCATCGCTCCCCGGCCAGCACAAGCAAGCGGAGGATAGTATCGCGGTGAACGCCAGTAACGCGCTCGACACTGCGAACGCTCATCCCCTCGACTAGCAGTTTGAGGATGCTCTCAGCCTTGTCCAGCGGGAGCCGCATAGTGTCTAGGGGCGTTTCGTGATCTTCGGTGAATGTCTTGTGGCACTGACGGCAGCGGAAACGCTGTAGACCGTTTCTGTGCTTCCCAAAGCGTTTGCAGACGATATTGCAGGAATGGCAGGTCATGGATTTTTCCTTGAATCCACAGCCTGTTTGCCGGATAATGACTTTGCGGGTTCATCGCGGCGCAAGCTGTGGTGGATTCTTAGCCCCGGATCGGCGTTGACGCGCTGGCCGGGGCTTTCTATTCCCCTACTCTATACTTGCTCGGGCATGAAGTCAACTATTTTCTTGACTTCTTTCCCGGGCAAGTATAAGCTGTGGAGTATGACAGAAGAACCCTTCACTCTAACGTCCGAAGCCGCAAAGAAACTTTCGCGTCTTGGTGCTTCAAAAGGCGGAGATGCGCGTGCGCTGAGTCTTTCCCCTGAAAGACGGATCGAGATCGCACGGGCTGCCATTCAGGCAAGGTGGGAGAGGGCAGGAAAAATTCCCTTACCGCGCGCAACACACAAAGGAAATTTCAAAGAAGATTTTGGCATCGACGTAGATTGTTATGTCCTAAACGATGAGGCGAAAACCGCCGTAATTAGCCAGCGCGGAATGGGGGCGGCCTTGGGTTTAGGCAAGAGCGGGAGCCGACTTCCCCGCTTCGTAAGCGGTAAAGCCATCTCCGGTTTCGTCGGGCCTGAGCTTCGAGAAAAATTGGAGCAACCCGTTATTTTTCAAGCGCAGGTCGGCGGGCCTGAGACCCTCAGTCAAGTGCATGGGTATGACGTGACAATCCTCATCGACCTCTGCAAAGCAATCACCAAAGCGGAGGCCGAAAAGAAACTTTTGCCACATCAAGCAAATGTTTCCGGACAGGCGCACATCATCCTTAGCGCATCGGCTAAGGCTGGGATCAAAGGGCTTGTTTATGCGCTTGCCGGATACGACGCCACCAAAGAAGAGATCATTGCATCATTCAAAATGTACGTGCAAGACGAAGCCAGAGAGTACGAAAGAGAGTTTCCCGAGCAACTGTACGAGGAATGGTATCGGCTCTACAACCTTCCGAGGCCAGAGAAAAACCGCCCTTGGAAGTTCAAACATCTCACAGTGGATCAGGTCTACTGGCCTTTGGCGAGGAGCAACGGGAGAATCTTGCAGTTGACCCAAGCGCAGCGGGACACAGCTCATGCTAGGCATAAGAAACTGCACCAATTTCTTTCCGATATTGGCGTAAAGGCTCTCCGTACACATCTCGGGCAACTGCTTGCAATTGCTCGGATTGCCAAATCTAAGCCCGAATACGAGAGCTACTTTCGCACACTGTTTGGCATCCAACTCGAAATGTCGTTTACCGATAAACCCAAGGATGCCAAAGCGTGATCCTCTGGCGGCCCTCACTGTCGAGGCCGCCACCAACAGCAACGCAGAGTTAGGACACTACCGGAAGTTTCGGATGGTCGAAATCGGCAGCGCGGTCGCGAACCATGCCCAGCCTCTCCATCACGCCGTGAGAACGAAGATTCATCGGCACCGTAAACGAGACAACCTCCTTCAGCCCGAGTGATTCGAAGGCGTATCGAAGCACCGCACGCGCTCCCTCGGTTGTCAATCCCTGCCCCCAGAACTCGCGGTCCAGTCGCCAGCCGATCTCGACGCACGGTGTGAAAGCCGCAACAAAACCCGGAACTGCAAGTCCTATGAATCCGATGAAACGCCTGTTGTGGCGAAGCTCAGCGGCGAAGAGTCCGAAGCCGTGCTGTTCAAAGTGCGCTTCGATCCGGTCCACCAACCGTCCGGATTCTTCCGGGGTCAGAAGAGCCGGCATCCACTCCATGACGCGCGCATCCGCATTCAGGCGGCTGAACGGTTCCCGGTCGGAGTCACGCCATCTCCGCAGGTTCATACGCTTCGTTACTAGCTCATCAGACATATTTCCGAGGCTATCACTGGGAGCCGGTTGCACGGATTGAGATTGCTCGCCAGGAGATTCTTTATGCGCAATGGTGCGGCATAATGCTATCTTGGGAGTCGCTTGCTGTTGCTTTTGAGCTGGCGGCCAGGCAGGGATCGAAGAAGCGGTCGGAACGAGAAAGAGCGATGACGGCGAAGACGGCGAAGCACGAGAAGACTTTGAGCCAGGCGATCCGCGAGCGGCGCGCAACGCCCAGCTTTGACGGCGCCCCCATCCCCGCCGAGGACCTGCACCGCATCCTCGAGGCAGGCCTCAACGCGCCCAGCGGATTCAACATGCAGCCCTGGCGCTTTATCGTCGTCCAGAGCGACGAGCAGAAGAAGCGCCTGCGCGCCGCCTCCTACAACCAGGGCAAGGTCGAGGAGGCATCCGCCGTGATCGTAGCCTGCGGAGACGCTGACGGCTGGCGCAAGGACCTCGAGCCCATGCTCTCCCAGGGCATCGAGGGAGGAATGCCCGAGGGCTACGCCGCCCAGGCCCGCAGCTCCGTCCCCAACTACCTCTCCCACTTCTCCACCGAAGAGATGCACGCCTGGCTCAACAAGATGGTGATGATCGCCTTTACCCACATGATGTTGATGGCTGAGGTCATGGGCTACGACACCGCGCCCATGGAGGGATTCGAACAGCAGAAGGTGCATGAGGTCCTGCTCCTGCCCTTGAGCTACTGGGTCGTTGCGCTGCTGGCGGTCGGCCACCTGAAGGGACCGGACAAGTTCGACGGCGGACGCTTCGACATGCGCCACACCGTCTTCGCCGAAGAGTTCGGCAAGCCCCTGAAGTAGCTGCTACTGTTTGTGCGCCGCGCCGCGCGCAATCAGCACCGCCGTATACGCCGCGCCGAAGCCATTGTCGATGTTCACCACCGTGACGTTGGGACTGCAAGAGTTCAGCATTCCCAGCAGCGCCGTCGCCCCGCCGAACGACGCCCCGTAGCCCACCGATGTCGGCACCGCAATCACCGGCACCGCAACCAGGCCGCCCACCACCGAGGGCAGCGCGCCCTCCATGCCAGCGCAGACGATGATGGCGTGCGCGGATTTGAGGTCGTCGCGCACCGCCAGCAGCCGGTGCAGCCCCGCCACGCCAACGTCATAGAGCCGCGTCACGCGCGCCCCGAAGGTCTCCGCCGTTACCGCGGCCTCCTCCGCAATCGGCAGGTCGCTGGTACCCGCGCAGATCACCGCAACGTGCCCCTTCGTCTCACCCGCGCCAGCCCCGCTCGCGCCGGCCGACTGACGCAGCGCCACGGTGCGCGCCACCGCGTTGTGGCTCGCCGCCGGATGCGCCGCCAGCACGGCCTGTGCCGTGGCCGGCTCAACGCGCGTGGCCAGCACATCCACGCCGTCGGCAGCCAGGCTGCTGAAGATCGCCACCGTCTGCTCCGCCGTCTTGCCCGCCGCGAAGACCACCTCCGGCAGCCCGATGCGCAGGCTCCTGTGGTGGTCCACCCGCGCGTGTCCCAGGTCCTCGAACGGCAGCGTCGCCAGCCGCTGGGCCGCGGCCTCCGGCGTCAGCGTGCCGCGTTCCACCTCGGCGAGAAGTTCCAGCAGATCGGAGCCTGTCATGCCGTTCCGCCTTCCTTCGCCGGGCCCGGCCGCAGGTACGACGCAATCGCCGCCTGCTGCACCTGCTTGAT
>JBEKWE010000053.1:0-16927 GCA_049513335.1 Acidobacteriaceae bacterium
TCCTCGGGCTGCATGCTGCTGAGGTCGAAGAACATGACGATGAGACGGCGGTCCTTCAAATCGTCCGGGGCGGCGGCGAAGTCGTTGTTCACCAAATCCGCAATGGTCTTCTTCTTGGTGGTCGTGACGCCGGAGACGGTGGTGGCCTCGGCGAGCGTAACTGCCTCATCGACGTTCTGGTAGTCGAAGGTGGTGATGTGCTGGGGCTTCTTGTCTTCGGAGACGGTGAAGTCGGTCTCCTTCAACCCCTTGATCAGCTCCCCGGTCTTCTTGTCGCGCACCACGACGTTGGTCAGCACGCGATTGACATTCGCAACCAGGGTTGAGGTCTTCATGTTCGAGACCTGCTGCGCCATGGCTGTCACCGGAACTCCTGCCGGGGAAACCACCATTCCTGCCACCAAAGCCGCCGCCATTAATCGTCGCATCGCCGTCTCCTCCACTATTCCTAGAAACCAGGGATTGTCTGAATCAATGTCCTTGCCCGGCCCCAGTTTCCCTCAGGGGCTAAGGCCCCATTTATTTTGTAACTCATGCGAACGGGCTAAAGCCCGTCTCGTTCAAAGCCCATAACTGACAACTAACAAATCACATCTGAACTTAGAACCGGTAGTAGGCCGAGTAGGTGAACGACCTCGGGCTGGTCGCGCCTGTTACCTGGCCAAAGGTCGTCGAGTTGACCGACGTGTCGACTCCGGAGTACTGCACGGTGTTCAAAGCATTGTTGGCGTTGAGGCGTGCCTCGAAGCTGCGCGTGCCGCCGAAAGAGACGGTGCGCGAGATAGAACCGCTGATGGAGACAGTCCCGGGCATCTCGATGGAGTTGCGCGAGGCGTTTCCGTAGTTAGCATCAGGCAGACAGTACGGTGACGGTGTCTGGCCTGTTGGCGTGTTACTGCACAGTCCGGCAAATGCATTGGTGTTGAACCAGGAGAGACGTGAGCCGGCGCCCTTGATGGGCTGGCTAAAGACCCGGTTCGGTCGCAGGAAGTTTGCGCCCACCTGGGTCTCAACGGTGGCTCCAGTGATCTGCGGCGAGGCGAAGCCGCCCGAGGCGAAGGTGTAGTTGCCGGAGATGGAGTAGCCGTCGAGGACCTTGGCCAGGAAGCCGCCCTTATTGAGGAAGGCGCGGTTGGGGCCAAAGGGCGGTTCGATGATAAAGTTCCCGCTGACGGTATGACGCCGGTCGAAGCTGGAGTTGCTCTCCTCGGCGGCAAGGTCCAGGTCGTTCTGGGCGGTGGAGCCTCCACTGCCGCCGACCGAACTGGCGTCATCGATGGAGTGCGCGTATGTGTAGGTTCCCTGTAGCGAGATGCCCTTGTGCATGCGCTCGCGCAGGTTGACCGCGAGTGCGTTGGAGCGCTGGAAGCCGAGCGAGTCCTCGTAATTGAACTGCCCCGAAGAGGAGTTCAGAATGCCTGCCGCATTGCGGTTGGGCACGCGCACGATGTCCTGATGGATGGCGTAGGCCCCGGTGTAGTCGATGTTGAGCACGGTGCCCTGAGGCAGGGTGCGCTGAATGCCGAGGTTGTATACCTGCACCATTCCCAGGCGGTAGTTGGGATCTGCGCCGAAGTTGCTCTGCGTGGTCTGGGTGGAGCAGTTGAAGCCGGTTGTGCCCTGATACTTTGTATTCCATGACATGTTCGCCATGGTGCAGGAGGTGGGGCTGTTGGGTGAGGTGAGCGTATTGCTCTGAGTGATGGCGAAGGGCTGCTGGAACGACATCCTCGACGCAAAGCTCGAGTAGGCCCCGGTGTTGTAGTTGATGCCGTAACCGGAGCGCACCACCATCTGCTTGGTCCACTTGAACTTCGGTGACCATGCAAGCGCAATGCGAGGGGAGTACATAGACTTGTCCGGATTGACCAGAGAAAGGGGAGTTCCAAATTGGCTGGGCGTCAAGGAGGAGCACCCAGTAGCTGCGGTGGCGCATACATTTTGGATTCCCAGAGTGGCGCCGCTACCGGTCAGGTCCAGGTTTACAAGATGGTTGTACTTCTCTTCGTAGGGCGAGAAGTACTCCCAGCGCAGGCCATAGGCGAGGGTGAGACCGCTTTTCACGCGATAGTCGTCCTGCACGTACCAGTCATAGGAGTTGCCGCGCAGGTAAATCTTGCTGAGGCCAGCGGTGATGGTGGTCTGTTGCGGCTGGCCGATAAGGAAGTCGGCAAACGATGACCCCGATGTTCCGTACTCCGTGCATTTCTGCGGATCTGTAACCGGGTTGCAGGTCTGCAGCGCCGGTTGCTCGGTCGCGAAGCCGGAGAAGGTGAACGAGCCCAGCACGTTGGTGCCACCGATAGTGTCGGCGTGGATGCGATGGAAGTCGAGGCCAGCGCGCATGTTGTGCTTCTTGTGGCTCCAACTCACAAAGTCGGTGAAAGAGATGGTCTGGTTGATCCGATCGCTGGGGGTCGCATCACTCAGCCCTGATACTCCCGTCCCGGTCACTCCGGATATGTTGAGTGAGGGAACGCCGAAGTAGAAGGGGTTGCTGTTAATGGTCGAGTTGCCGACGTAGATGTTGGGGGCTGGGAAGCTATTAGCTGGAATTCCACTGATCGCGGGATTCAGCGAACCATTGGTGAACAAGTTGAAGGACTTGCTGCGTGAGCGGTTCCATGTCAGCGTGGCGGAGCTGTTGATGCGTCCATAACCAACGGTGTAGGAGCTGGATAGATTGTAGCCGTTGGACAGCGAGGTGCCGTCCAGCTGAGGCGAGAAGCTGGAGGTTGCGCTGGCCGAATGCGAATAGGCGAAGTTTTCAGCGATGCTCTGGCGAAGCACCGGCGGAGCGTTGCGGTTCTGTCCCCTGGTTCCCGTCCCACCGCCTCCACCGCCTCCACCACCGCGTCCACCGCCTCCTCCGCCGCGTCCTCCACGCGCCGGCGCCGCGCCAAAGCTGCGGTTGTAGCGCGCGGAGAGCTGCGAGGAGTGCGAGCTTCCCGGCACATTGATCTCATAGTTCTTATACAAGGAGTTTGGAGTGATATTGGGCAGCGGGTAGTAGTACAGCAGGGCCTGCGCGGCAGGACTGAGTTCGTTCTGCGGAATGCAGGCGGTTGGGTTGGGATCGATGGCAAGGAGCGCCGTACTGCAGTGGGTATTGCCATACGGTTGCCCTGTAGCTGGATCATAGACAGTGTAATTTAATGGTTGTGCCAGAAATGACGACGTAAGGTCGCCGAGTCGCTGCGCTGCAGTGGGCACGGTGTCCGTGGGGGACGAGGGCGAGGTGTTGCGCGTCTCGGAGACGCTGAAGAAGAGGAACTGCTTCGGGTTGGGCTTGATCCAACCGGGGATGTAGGGTGTGCCGGTGACGCTGGCCGTCAGTGTGTTGCGGTCTGACGGTGGCTTCGGGAGCGAAGTTCCGGTGAAAATACGCTGCGTTGCGTTGAAATTGCTGTCCGCGCCGGTATAGGTGATGGTGCCATGCCACGCATTGGGGTTCTGCCCGCGGAATCCGCCGAAGCCGCCGCCGAATCCTCCCCCGCCGCCAAATCCTCCGCCTCCACGTCCGCCCCCACCGCCAAATCCTCCACCACCTCCTCCTCCTCCGAATCCACCCCCGCCGCCCGGTCCACCACCACCCGGTCCGCCGCCAAATCCACCGCCGCCGCCGGGTCCACCCGGGCCAGCAGGGAACGTACCGGACTGCATCACCCCGCTCAGAGTCCCCGCGATGTCGCCATTAGTAAAGCCATTGCGCTGCATGTCCCCAATGCGGTTCTGCAGATCGTCCTGGCTGAAGGTCGCAAGCCCGTTGATCTGGCCCTGCTGCCCGACCACCGCGATGGATTCATTCGACGATGCCGATGAATCGTCGCCAGCCACCGCGCCCAGCGATGGCAGGAGCGTGTCGCTGTTCCCCGCGCTGGTACTGGCGTCCGTCTGGTCCGATTCCGTGCTGCCCTGGACTGCCAGCGCCTGTGTGCCGCGTCCCACCCTGGCCACCGCCCCGGGAGTAGCTCCGCCCGCGGTCCGGCCTGGGACTGTCCCTGTAGCTGGTGTCGTTCTGCCTGCGCCCGCGCCGGCGATCGTCGTGGCCGTCTGCGCCGGCTCTGGTGTGACCCGCGATGCGAGGTCCACCTTAAAGTCCGCGGTTTGCGTGGGCAGGCCGCCGTTCTCGCTGGAGGCGTTCACAACCACCTCCTGTGTTACGGAGGCAAATCCGGTCAGATCTGTCTTGACGACGTAGCGGCCGTTGCGAGGCACTGCCATCTGGAATGCGCCGTCAATGCCTGTAGTGGTTGCATACTTTTTACCGGTCAGCGTGTTGGTCGCAGTAACCGCGACGCCGGGCAGGGGAACTCCGCTGGCCTTCACCGTGCCCTGAATGGTTCCACCCTGCGGCACGGCAGCCAAAACCGACCCAGCCGTGGCATCTGGCGTTTGTGCGGCTGGAGCAGCGGGGGCTTGCGCAGAGGGAGCGACCGGAGCCTGAGTAGCCGGAGCCGCCTGCACCTGCGGTGCCGGGGACACGGCGTCCTGCGCCAGAGCCATCGCGCCAAAATCACCAGTGCCAGCCAGCATCGCCGCACCCATTGCCACTACCGCAAACTGCCTCACCGCATTGACTCGCTGCACGATTACACTCCCATGACAAACCTGAAAGACTTCTGCAGATAAGCAACCGATATGCTGCTCATCGGCAATCAATAACAACTCCAGAGCGATTTGCTGCCCACGAAATCAGCTCCAAGAAATTGCAAAGGCAATACAAGCTTCCGTTCCAGGACATTCAAAACTTAGATGCTTATTACATCGGCGGTGGAGGAGGAACGCCAGAAAGTGGTTCAGGGGTTTGCCCAGCAGGAGCCGCAGGCGCTGGCTGATCGTTCGCGCCGCGCCGTCTTGCCGCGCCGGGTGCTGCCGGCTCGGTGACTCCCATCTTCAGCACCGTGAATGCGCCACCCTTCAGAGTGCCCGTTGCCATCACCGAATCACCCACCTTGATATCCGCGAGGGTGATGTTTTCCGGCGCCGGTGGCGTAGCAGCTTGCGCGCCGCCTCCCTGTCTGCCGCCGCCCATTCCACGGCCGCCGCCCATTATTCCGCCCATCCCTCCGACCAGCCCGCCGGCTGCTGCGACGTCTGCCTGAACACCATACGTGCCTCTCTGGAAGGAGGTGCCATCATCCAGCGCGACGATCTGGGCCACGTTATCGGTCCGCAGAATGGAGAGCTTGAGATTGTCTGCATCGATGGCGGTGACCCGGCCGATGATGTAGGTCATGCCCATGTTTGCCGTGGCCTTGGCGAGCATTGCCGCGTCGACGTCGGTCAGCATCATGGCCTGGACGGTCTTCTTTGCAGTGTCCACAGTTCCTCTGGCAGTCACGTCGTCGCCCGGCTTCACATCGCTGAGCTTAATCGGCTGCCCGGCCTTCAGGATGCGGGAGGTCGAGGTTACGGTGACGTCGTAGGAATCACCGGCCTGAGTCTTGAGGGTGAGATGATCGGCTGTCACGGCGGTTACCGTACCCTGAACCGGCGGGCTCATCTGGCCCATCTGGCCTCCGCCAAAGTCGCCGCGCCCTCCCTGCCCCCCGCCCATCTGTCCGCCACCGCCGCCCCTCTGGGCCTGCAACTGCGACCCCGAAGTCATTAGGAAACACGCTGCCACAACCACGCTCACCCGCCAAAAATGTCTCATCGCTCGCCCTTCCGCCGCCTCCCAAATTGGCTTGGAATCTACTGATACAGACGGGGGTGCGCGCGGAAAGGACGCGACCGCGCCTGTATATTTTTCCACTTTTTCCGGCGCGGCGGAGTCCTTTCAGACTGGCTCCCCATCTGTCACAGAAAGCAGCAGATTCCGACCGAGCGTCGGGGGCCGGCGTAAGGACCAGAAATGAGAGTTTTCCCCGGACGATTGAGGTTTAGGATCGGCAACAGACGAGGCGCTCAAAGGTAACTTGGGTCATGGCCCACGAGTAACATCTTCCCGGGTCTACTTGACAAAATGGTTTGATTACCATTTTTTGCTTCCTGCGGGCAGAGTGATTCTCTATATTGATAGCAGCGGGATTACTACATTTCCGTTTGCGGGTTGAGATTGCATGTAGGCCAGACGCGAAAGGGCACGGATTGCAACACCAAGATGCCCAGAACGCCAGTTCCAGAATGAAACGCTTTAGACACGACTGATTGCTGCACTAAGTTGCAATACGTTCCCAGGAGTTCCACGATGCGATTAAGGACTGCCGTAATTGTCATGTCGCTCTCCCTCGCCTGCTTTCTTTCACGAGTCAGCTTCGCTGACACTCTCACAATGCAGTCCGGCTATCCCGCAGACGACCAATTCGTTGGCGCTGAGTACGTCTACCCGTATTACTTCACCTTTACCGGCCCGGGCGGCACCGACTCGCTCGTCGCAATGTCGTGCATGAATTACAATCGCGACATCGGCTTAGGGGAGTCCTGGGATGTGACCCCAGTCCTCGTGTCGACCATCAATCCCAGTTCCTCCATCGACAACGGTGCCTTCAACGGCGCCCAGGTTCTCGAGGACGCATATCTCTTTAACGAGTACGCCGCGGCCACGGGAAACGCCACGCTGACCTCCGAGATTCAATATGCGATCTGGAGCATTATGGATCCCACGGACATCAATTCTTCGAATTCCAATGTCAATTTTTTCGGCGCATTCGACCCAACTTCCCAGGGTCTGGCTGCAACGGCCATCAGCCTTGCTTCCACCGAGCCCAGCAGCTACTACAGGAATGACGTTGCGTTCGTTCCCGTTAATGGCACCCAGACCGCCGAACCTGGCGACAGCAGCACATATGGTGAGCCGCAGCTGTTCATGACCGATCCGGTCCCTCCCGCAATCACCCCTGAGCCAACCAGCCTGATCCTGCTGGGAACCGGCTTGCTGGGCACGGTCGCCTTCATGCGCCGCAAGCATGGAAAGGCTTAGCAACTGCTGAAGGGAACTACGATTCAAAGGAAAGTATTTCACCATGGCCCGCGCCGACAATTCGACGCGGGCCATCTGTTTGCTATGCCAAAGATCGCAGGATTGCGGCCCAGGGGCCTGCTCGCCGCCCTCTAACGCGTCCCGCTGTGCGAGGATGAGGAATGAGCTTCGAGGCGAGTGGGACGGGAGTTGTGGCGGGAATCTCGCGGCGCGCGACCGAGCGCTTGAGGGCAGGGCATCTCTGGGTGTATCGGTCGGATGTGGAGCGGTTGCAGCCTGCGGAGTTGGCCGGCGGGGCGCTGGTTGGCGTGGCCGACGGGCGTGGAGTTCCGCTGGGAACGGCGCTGTATAGCGATGCGTCGGAGATTGCGCTGCGGATGGTGTCGCGTCGAGTGGGAGTGGGGCGGGCGGAGTATCTCGGCGAGGTGAGAGAGCGGCTACAGGCGGCGATCCGGCTGAGAGAGCAAGTGGCTGCGGAGGCGTTCATCGGGAGTGGCGAGACGAATGCGTGCAGGCTGGTCTTCTCCGAGGCGGACGAGCTGCCGGGGATCGTGGCGGACCGCTACGGCGAGCTGGTGGTGGTGCAACTGCTGACCCAGGGGACGGCGCAGGACGATGTGCGCGCGGCGTTGGCCGAGGTTCTGGCGCAGCAGGCCTGGGTGCATACGGTGGTGGAGCGCCCGGATGCGCGGGTGCGCGAGATGGAGCGGCTGGAGGCGGCGCGTGAGGAGCCGCTGTTTGTGCGGAAGAGAAGCAAGGCGGCGCTGAAGACTGTCTTCACTATCAATGGAGTGCGCTTCCACTTCGACGCGGGCGCGGGGCAGAAGACGGGGGCGTTTCTGGACCAGAGGCTGAACTATGCGGCTGCGGCGCGATGGGCGCGGGGGCGGGCGATGGACGTGTGTACCTATCAGGGCGGGTTTGCGCTGCATCTGGCGCGGGTGTGCGAGCGGGTGACGGGCGTGGATGCGAGCCGCGCGGCGTTGGAGGTTGCGGACCGGAACCTGGCGCTGAATCCGGGGATTACGGCGCGCATGGATTGGATTGAGGCGGACGCATTCGATCTGATGCGGGATTACACGGAGGCGGGCGAGCGGTTCGACTCGATCGTTCTCGATCCTCCGGCGTTTGCCAAGACGAAACGCGCGGCCGAGGGCGCGATGCGCGGATATAAAGAGCTGAACCTGAGGGCGATGAAGATGCTGTCGTCGGGAGGGACGCTGGTGACCTGCTCCTGCTCGCACCATGTGGGGATGGAGGAGTTCACTGGCGTGGTGCGGGCGGCAGCGGAGGATGCGGGGCGGCGGGTGCAGGTGCTGGAGATGCGCGGCGCCGCGCCGGACCATCCGGCGATATTGACGCTGCCGGAGACGAGCTACCTGAAGTGCCTGATCTGCCGGGTGGGGTAGCTTGCGACCCTACTGAGAGCCTGCCATCATTAGTGGAACACGATGCGCGACCTCGTCCAGATCGGTTCCAAGCCAGTGAAGCCAGTTGTCGCACGCGCACCCAGGCCGCGCGCGGCGGTGCTTTGGTTGCAGGGCGTTACGCTGGCATGGATGCTGGTGGAGTTCGGGGTCTCCGTCTATGCGGCGGTAACGGCCCACAGCCCTGCGATGTTGGCCTTCGGCTCCGACAGCCTGGTAGAACTCCTCTCCGCAACCGTTGTGGTATTGCAATGGATTCCGGGCATTTCTTTTTCGGAACGAAGGGCCAGCCATGCAGCGGGAGCCCTGTTATTTGCGCTCGCGTTCGTGGTTGCGGCAATTGCGGTTGCGTCGTTGGCGCTGCGGTTGCGGCCTGAAGCGAGTCGCGCGGGCATGGCCATCACCATTGCTGCGTTGATCGCCATGCCTGTTCTGGCCACACTGAAGCGCCGCGAGGCGCACCGCAGCAAGAATGCAGCCCTGGCTGCTGATGCAGTGCAATCGGCTACCTGCGCCTATATTGCGCTCATCACGTTGGCTGGACTTGCGGTCAATGCCGCGTTCCATCTCGCATGGTTCGATTCGACGGCTGCGCTGGCAGCCATTCCCATCCTCATTAAAGAGGGCCGGTCAGCCTGGCGCGGACATGGATGCGGATGCTGTTGAGAGTCTTCCTTTCCAACAGTTAGAAGTGGTAGGCGAGTTGAGCGGAGACGGAGCGCGGCGTGACGTAGTGCGTTCCGGAAAAGGTGGAGAGGAAGTTATACAGCGCGTACTTGTTGGTGAGATTAACGATGGTCATGCTGGCGGAGAGGGTCCGCTTGTTTTCGGCTCTGCGGCGTAGCAGATTGTCCTCGCCGAAGGAGAGGTCGAAGAGGCTGCGCGGTGCGATGCGCGGCGGGTTGTGGTCGTCGTTCTCCGCGTTTATCGCGGGGATGCTGATGAGCGATGAGGTGAACTGCGAGGCGAGGCAGGCGCTGGGCAGGGGATGGCCGAGCGTGGCGCGGACACCGTTGCAGGCGAATCCGGCCTGGGCCTCCTGGTCGGCGGTGAGTGCGTTGCCGAAGGCGTCCTGAAGGAAGACAGCGGGTTGGCCGTTGATGGTGGTGGATTGAGGGCAGTCGTTGGATGCGAGCGCGCCGTAGCAGGGGGCTGCTCCGGCGACCAGGCCGGAGTCATATCGCCAGTTGAAGCCGACGTAGGGGCCGCGCGCGCCGAGCTGATACTGGGCGTGGGTGGTCTGATTGAACTTCTCGTCGTGGTCGATGCGGAAAGGAATATGGGTTACGGCAGAGCTGGGCGGCGCGGGGATGGTTCCGAGACCGCTGGTCTGCGGGGTGAAGAAGCGCGCGGCGACTGAAGAGAAGACGACCTGCGCGGTGAAGTTGTGAATGGCCGGAATGTCGAGGCGGCCTTCGTAGCCGGGGATCTTGGAGTTGTGCCAGCCGATGGGGAAGGTGATGGGAGTGGCGCCGAGGACGGAAAAGTCGTAACCGGTGTGGGTGTACTTCCAGACATAATCGGCGGAGATAACGGCGTAGCGCGACATGGCCTGCTGGAATCCTGCGTGGAAGTCGTTGCGGAAGCCGGGGCGGTTGGGCGCGTTGGTGCAGGGAATGAGGGCGGCGAAGACGGCATAGTTGCAGCCTTCACTGGCCAGGACGAGGTTCTCGTTGAAGGGCGACTCCAGGGTGCGGGCGTAGGAGGCACGCAGGATCGTGCTGCTGGGTTTGATGTTATAGCTAAGGGCGAGGCGCGGCTCGACCTGATTGGCGACGGTGAGGCCGTTGTACTGGTCGAAGCGGAGGCCGAAGTTCCCGGACCAGGGGCCGAAGGTGATGGCGTCCTGGCCGTAGGCGGCAAACTCCTTGATGTCGGTGTGGCCGTGGAAGGGATAGAGCGAGCCGCCTTCGGTGAGGTCGTAGGGTTGGAGGGTGGCGCAGGCTGTGCCGGGAATTGCAGAGCCGTTGGGGTTTTGGCAGCCGAGGCCGGGAACGAGGTTGGGATCGACAATGCCAAGCTGGAAGTTTTCGGTGAGGAAGGTCTGGGTGTAGGTGAGTCCGGCCTTGATGTTGTTTCCACCGTGGGTGTAGGTGAGATCGGAGTGCAGGCCGGTGTTGGCCAGCGTGCGCTGCTGGGCGATGGTCTCCTGTTGCAGGTCGGGCGCGCCGCGGTCGGCGAAGGGATTGTTGCTGGGGTAGTAGTTGAAGCTGTCGCGGCGGAAGTAGTAGCCGGCGTTGAAGACGGTGGAGGTGTTGATGATGTGGGTGTAGGAGGGGGCGAGGTTGACAGTCTGGATCTGCGCGCGCTGGTCGGCCGGGCCAACGGGAAGATTGTTCGGCCCGACGGGCACGCCGGCGGAGTTGACAGGCCACTGGGTGGCGTACTGGCTGTCGTAGGAGTTGGGGGTCTGAAACCAGGATCGGGTGTAGTTGAGGTTGAGGCGGACGGAGTTGGCGTTGGAGATCTGATAGTCGATGCGGTCGAAGAGGTTCTCCTCGTTGCCCTTGTCGTGGATGCCGTGAAACTCCGGCGGGTCGAGGAAGCGGCCGGTGTTCATGACATTGGCGGAGATGAAGTTGCCCAGCTTGGCGGAGCCGGTGGCCAGGTTGAAGCCGACGTTGGAGGAGCCGAAGGAGCCGTAGGAGGTGGTGACCTCGCCGGTGGGCTTGGAGTCACCCAGGCCGGAGCGGGTGGTGGCAACGATGACCAGCGAGGTCTTGCCGCCGTACTCGGCCGAAGGCGCGCCGGGGATGACCTCAAGGGACTGCACCGAGTCCATGGGGATCTGGTTGGAGAAGACCTTGGACTGCTGGTCGGTGATGGCCTGGCCGTCCACGGAGAAGGAGTTGGATGCGTGGTCGCCCATGCCGTGAAAGAGCCCGTTGGAGTCGGCGGAGACGCCGGGCGAGGCCAGGGTGACCAGCGAACTGACCGAGGAGGTCATGCTCTCCAGAGGAATCTTATCGAAGAGGCCGCGGTCCACATCGGTGTGGCCGACAGGGTCGGCTTCGACCAGGTCGCCGCTGGTGGTGGTGACATCGACGACGGTGCTGGCGGTGCCCAACTGCAATGTTGTCGTCAGCGTAATGGGGACCGAAGAGCGCACGTCGGCGTCCTGCGCGGTAGGGCTGAAACTGGCGGCGGAGATGGTGAGGTGGTATGGGTTCAGCGGCAGATTGGTGAACTGATATTGGCCGGCGCTGTCGGTCGTGGCATGCGTGCTGTATCCGCTGACCGGGTTCTGGATGGTGACGGTGGCGTTGGCGATGACCGCGCCGGCGGGGTCGATGACTGTGCCGAAGATGGTACCTGCGTTTCCGGCGGACTGGCTGCGGGCGGGCGCGGGACGGCGTGGCGCGGGAGTCTGAGCGGAAGATTGGGCGAGGGCGCGAGGCGCGGTCGCGGTGAGCGATGTGGCGAAGATAACGAATGCTGAAAAAATGCCGCGTCCTATGGACGTGTTCATGAGTTCCCCCTTTTTGGGTTGCCTGTTGCGTTGTTGACGAGGTCCTATGCGGGAACGATGTCGGCAACAGGCGGCGGGGGACGGGTGAAGAGGGCAAAGATCGCGAGGGTGCGCGGCAGGACGGCCAGCGGGAGCGCCTCCAGCGTGGCGACGACGGAGGTGGCCGGCGCGGGCGATGGAGCATGGACGGGATGAACGGAGATGTGGGCCGCGGCGCAGAGAGCGCAGTCGGCGTGATTGGCTGCGCCGTCGGCATGGGTGTGCGCGACCTGCACGGCGCCCAGAACGACAACCAGAAGGACGCAGACGAGCGCTAGGAGAATTCTCCATGGTGCTTCGGCGCGCGGCTGTCTGTTGTTTCGACCCATACTCTTAAACTATAGCTTAGGATGCGCGGATGGGACCGCAGGATGCGGAGGCGGGTTGAGGAGCGCGCGCAGGGCCGGCTCGTCGAGGACGGAGACGCCGAGCGAGCGGGCCTTGTCCAGCTTGGAGCCGGAGTCTTCGCCAGCTACGACGTAGTTGGTCTTCCTGCTGACGGTCCCGGAGACGCGTCCGCCAGCCGATTCGATGAGTTCCTTAGCTGCCTCGCGGGTGAGCGTGGGCAGCGTCCCGGTGAGGACGAAGGTGAGGCCGGCTAGGGTGGAGGTAGTGACGCGCTTCTCGGCGGTCATTTCCAGGCCCGCATCTTTCAGACGCTTGATTAGCTCGATATTGCGCGGCTCGGCGAAGAACTCCACGATGGCCTGGGCTACGCGCGGGCCGACTTCATTGACCTGCTCCAACTCGTCGGTGGAGGCGAATCGCAGGGTTTCCATCGAGCCGAAGTGGGCGGCGAGGAGCTGGGCGGTGCGCTCGCCGACGAAGCGGATGCCAAGGCCGAGCAGGAGGCGGGCGAGTCCTGCCTGCTTCGACTGCTCGATCTCGTCGAGCAAGGACTGTGCGGACTTTTCGCCCATGCGATCGAGTTGGAGCAGGTCTTCTTTGCGCAGAGAGTAGAGGTCGGAGAGGGTGCGGACCAATGGAGTGCGCGTTTGTTCGGCGCTAGCCTGTAGATTGATGGTTACCGGGCCTGCCGATGGCTCTTGGCTCTCATCCGCAAGATCAGTAGATGGATTCTGCCCGAGCAGTTGGGCGACCATTGCATCGCCCAGGCCTTCGATGTTCATTGCGTTGCGAGCGGCGAAGTGGAGAAGGCCTTCGCGCAGGCGGGCCGGGCAGTTGGCGTTGACGCATCGCCAGTCCACCTCGCCCTCGGCGCGGACCAGTGCGCTCTCACACTCGGGGCAAACTTTGGGGAAGGCAATCTCTTCGGCGCCGCGCGAGTGTTGTGTGTCTTCGACTACGCAGACGATCTTGGGGATGACGTCGCCGCCACGCTCCACCTGCACGAAGTCGCCGATGCGGACGCCGAGACGCAGAATCTCGTCGGCGTTGTGCAGCGTTGCGCGGGCGACGGTGGTTCCTCCAATCAGCACGGGCGAGAGAATAGCGACGGGAGTTACTTTTCCTGTGCGACCGACCTGGAAGTCCACGCGTTCGAGGCGCGTGATGGCGGCGCGCGCGGCGAACTTGTAGGCGATGGCCCAGCGCGGGGCGCGGCCAGTGAAGCCGAGGCGGCGCTGCTGCGCGGTGGAGTCGACCTTGATGACGACGCCGTCGATCTCGTAGCCGAGCGAGTCGCGCAGGCCTTCGGCGCTGTCGATGAAGACGAGAACTTCGTCGATGGAGTTGACGGTGGTTGCGTGGGAGTTGACGCGGAAGCCGACGGTGCGCAGGGCCTGGAGCGTGGCGGACTGCGTAACTAGGAGGGTTTCGCCGGGCTGGTTTACTTGCTCGAAATCCCCCCCATCCCGCAAAGAACGAGGTATGGACGGGGCGCCCGAATCATTTCCGTGGAGGAGGAAGTAGGCGTAAAAGTCGAGGCGGCGCTGGGCGACGATATTGGGCTCCAGCGTGCGGATGGTTCCGGCGGCGGCGTTGCGCGGGTTGGCCGCGGGAGCGAGGCCCTGGGCTTCTCGCTCATCGTTGAGCTTGCGGAAGGCAGCGTGCGGCATGACGACCTCGCCGCGCACCTCGAAGCTGGCGGGCAGGCCAGCGGTCCGTAGTTTCGATCTCGCCACGCTCAGCGGCACGGAGCGGATGGTGCGGACGTTCGTGGTGACATCCTCGCCGATGGCCCCGTCGCCGCGCGTGAGGCCGCGCCGAAGCTGTGCAGAGCCGTCGGGCGCAGGCGCGTAAAGCAGGGCCAACGAGAGGCCGTCGAGCTTCAGTTCGCAGACGTAGCGCACCTGCTCCGCGCTGGGGAGGGCCTCGCGCAGGCGCGCGTCCCAGGCGCGCAGGTCGGCCTCGCTATATGCGTTGTCGAGCGAGAGCATCGGCCGTGAATGGGGCGTCTTGACGAAGCCCTCGCGGGGCTTGCCGCCGACGCGTTGGGTGGGCGAGTCGGGCGTGATGAGCTCGGGATGCGCGGCCTCGAGCGCGCGCAGGCGGTTCATGCGCAGATCGTACTCGGCGTCGGAGATTTCAGGCGCGTCGAGTACATAGTAGAGGTGCTCGTGGAGGCGAAGCTCCTCGCGCAGGGCTTCGATCTGCTGCTCGGGGGTGTGTTCGGAGGACATCCTGCGACGATTATAGAGAGGCAACGGCCCGCACGCTTCCGCAAACTGCGTTCCGTATTGCGGTGCATTCCATCGGCGTACCGTATTCTTAGACGAATGGAACCCATCACCCACCTTATGACCGGAGCATGCCTGGCGCGGGCGGGCTTCAACCGCAAGGCGGCCTACGCGACGCTGGCGATGACGCTGGCCGCGGAGGCGCCGGACATGGATACGCTGTGGTCCGCGGATGGGCCGGTTGCGGCCCTCCAGCACCATCGCGGCATCACGCATACGCTGATCGGGCTGCCATTCGAGGGCCTGGTTGTGCTGGGTGTGGTGTGGCTATTTCATCGCTGGCGGGTGCGTCGGGCTTGGGATGAGGCTGAGAGGCCTTGCGTGGGCGCGAGCGAGGCTGGCGCGAGTGGGGATTCGGCGATGGCGCGCCCGCTGACCATGGCTCCGGTGCGTTGGGGGCTGCTCTACGGATTTGTGCTGATCGCTCTGCTCAGTCACCTTCTGCTGGACTGGACGAACAACTATGGGTTGCGGCCCTTCTTCCCGTTCAATCCGCGATGGTATGCGGGGTCGATTGTGTTTATCTTCGAGCCGGTGCTGTTTGCGGTGCTACTGATTGCATTGGTTGCTCCTGCGCTGCTTGGACTCATCAATAGCGAGGTGGGAGCGCGCAGGCAGGTCTTCCGCGGGCGCGGCTGGGCGATCTTCGCGCTGGCGGCGATGGTGGGGCTGTGGGGATGGCGCGAGGTAGAGCACAACGCGGCGGTGCAGTTGGCGTCGACGGCGAGCTGTGGGCCGGCGGAGTCGGCGGACGCTTCCGGCGGAGCGGATTCGGCGGCACAGGTTTTGCCTGCGCAGGTGCTGCGTGTGACAGCCAGTCCTTATCCCGGCAATCCGTACCGCTGGCACACGGTGGTGGAGACGCCGCAGTACTACCAGATGGCCACGGTGGACACGCTGCGGTCGACGGTGGCGACCGATCCCGAGCAGGACATGCTGTACAAGCCGCAGACGACGCTGGCTACGCTGGTGGCCAGGCGGAGCTGGCTGGGCCAGGTGTACCTCGACTGGTCGAGCTGGCCGGTGGTTACGGAGATTGGGCCGACCGCGCCGATTGGCGCTCCGGCGGGTACGGCGGACTGGACCGCGGTGCGGTTTATGGACCTGCGGTTTATGTACGACACACCGTTGATGCAGGGGCGCAGCGGGCCGCCGCTCTCCGGCACGGTGTATGTGGATGCGGACCGGCGCGTCGCGCGCATGGAGCTGTTCGGGCGCGTGCAGCGATAGGTTTGCGATACAAGGATCGGTCCTGCCCATCCTGCTGCCGGGGCTCCACATCATGCGGATGATGATTCAAGCAGCGGGCGGGGATGGCGGTGGCCCGGGCGGCGGGGGCTGGTACGGTGGCGGCTGCGTGGGGAAGGCGTAGGCGTAGGCCGGCGGAGGCGTGGAGCGGTCGAGCAGGTCGCCGAGCAATGGGTAGCGTCCGCCCAGGAAGTAGAGGGCGTAGGCCTGGAAGAAGGTGAGAAGTGTGCCCATGAATGCAAGCACCACACAGACCGCCCAGCAGAGAAATACCAGTCCGCCGAAGATGGCGCAGGCGATCAGCACCACGATTCCGGCTGTTCCGGCATTGTGCAGGGAGAACCAGAGGATGACTCCGACGATTCCTACAGGAATGAGTGAGATGAGGAGAACCAGGAACACGACAATCTCGGCGACGATTCCGAAGACCAGGCCGAGGACCATGCGAAGAATGATGTAGAGGATGACCTGGCCAGGTTCCATGGCGATGAGCGCGCGCAGGCGTCCGAGAGAGTCCGAAATGCTGAGGTCTTCCAGCGCAAGAGAGGGCAGGGCGAGGTCGTGCACCAGCATGTAGATGGCGCTGAGCACCAGCAGAACGATCACGGCGGCAACGACGAAGAGAAGAATCTGTGCGATATGCAGGCCGGAGAAGAGATCGACAACGCCAGCCGCGCCCGCCCCGTGAGCGTGATGGAAGACGTAGAGGACGGCCGTGATGATGAATGGCAGGAGAAGAAGCAGCATGAAGAGAATCAAGAGGAGCCTGAGGCCGATCCATCTCCAGGTCCGGCTGCCGTACTTGCGCCACAGAGGAGCGACGTATGTGTGGCGGATTGCGACCATCTCCAGCAGAACGAGCTGCAGGCGGGAACCGATGTAGAAGAGGACGAGACCGACGATCAGCGAGACGATGCCAATCAGTACCGCGAACGCCACGACGAATGCGAGAAATGCGGGAGGAAGTTGCTGCAGTCCATCGGAGCGGCCCGGGACGTGAAAGTTGAAGCCCCCGCCCATCTCGGCGAAGAAGGCTACGGCGGCGATCTTGAGAAATGTGCCTAAACGGAATGGACGACCCATGAGATCGCGGGTTCGTCCCATGGCGGGGGAGATGCATTCGGCTGCGCTGAGGGGTCTCATAGATGTGTGCGATGAGGGTAGCACGGAAAGAACGCAG
>JBEKWE010000054.1:0-16903 GCA_049513335.1 Acidobacteriaceae bacterium
TTCACCAGTTGCGCGCCCACGTTCTCGGTCGCGTTGGCCAGTTCGATCTCCTTGGCCACCGTCACCCCGTCCTTGGTGATCGTCGGCGATCCGAACTTCTTCTCGATGACGACGTTGCGTCCCTTGGGGCCGAGCGTCGCCTTCACCGCATCAGCCAGTATGTTCACTCCGCGCAGGATTGCCTGCCGCGATTCTTCTCCATGCAATATCTGTTTTGCCATTGTGCTGCTCCTGTCACCGGCTCATTGGCCGGTCGAAAATTTTAATGTTGCGTCGCCGAAATTTCGGCTTTGTTGTCGTTACCGCGCGAGAGCGCGGTCGAGAACGGCACGAAGTACCGAAGCACCTATTTCTTGACGATGCCCAGCACTTCCTCTTCGCGCATGATCAGGTACTCTTCGCCGTCCAGCTTGATCTCGGTGCCCGAGTACTTGCCGAACAGAATCGTGTCGCCCGCCTTCACGTCCAGCGGGAAGACCTTGCCCTCGTCGTTGGACTTGCCCTTGCCTACGGCAATCACCTCGCCCTGTTGCGGCTTCTCTTTGGCCGTGTCCGGAATGATGATGCCGCCGCGTACGCTCTCGCCCTCTTCCAGACGACGGACCAGAATCCGGTCGTGCAGGGGGGTAAACTTTGTTGTTGCCATTGTGGTTCTCTCCTTGTTGCTCAGAAATGTTGGTGCAAAATGGTTGGATGCAGAAACCTCTCCGGCCAACCGCAGCCTCGGCACATCCGCCGCGCAGCCGTTCAGCCGTCAGAGTGGCCCGCCGTGCCCATTAGCACTCAGGCCCCTCGATTGCTAACGATAGGCCACCTCTCCCCGCCCTGTCAAGCCGTCCCGGTGAAATCTGAGTGAAAGTCACTCATATTGTATCGATCGACCGCGAACACCCCGCACACCATTCCACGCCCACCCACGCCGCTCTTCTCGGCGTAAAATGTGTGAATGCTGCTCCGCAACCCTCTCCGCACCCACTCCGGCCGCGCCTCTCTTTTCGCGCTGGCCCTCTGCCTCCTCGCGCTCCTGGTTCCGCTCGCGCCCCTCTGCGCCCGCGCACAGGACGACTCCACCACGCCGGAGCAGCATGGCCGCAAGTACAAGGCGCCGCCCGATACCTCGCACATCGAGGTCACCGTGCTCAAGGGCTTCAACAAGAAGCCCATCATGAACGCCGCCGTCGTCTTTCATCCCACCAAGGATGGCCGCGACGAGGGCAATATGGAGATGAAGACCGACCCCGACGGCAAGGCCGTGATCGACGTCATCCCCACCGGCAGCAAGGTCACCATCCAGGTCATCGCCGACGGCTTCGCCACCTTCGCCGAGGACTACGTCGTCAACGAGGCCAGCCGCCAGATCCTCATCACCATGCAGCGGCCCAAGGCGCAGGTCTCGGCCTACATCGACAACACCGGCAAGCCCGCGGAGCTCAAGCCCGGCGTGCAGGAGCCGGTCCGCCCCAAGCCTGCGACGGCCACGCCGACAACCCCCTCCGCGCCCTCTTCCGCTGCGCCCGCGCCGCCGCCCGCGCCCGGCTCCTCATCCACCCCCTCCGCCGCCACGCCGCAGCCGTAGAGCCCGCCATGCCTGAGCCTGAGAGCAGGGAACCACGAATCGTATCCGCCCCGCTTACGGGCAGCGCCGCCCTGGTCACCGGCGGGGCCAGGCGCATCGGCCGCGCCATCGCGCTCGCGCTTGCGGCCAGCGGCGCCAACGTCGCCATCACCTATCGCGACTCGCAGCCTGATGCCGAAGACACAGTGCGCGTGCTGGCCAGCTTCGGCGTCGATGCCTTCGCCGTCCGCACCGAACTCACCGACGCCGAAAGCATCCGCCAATCCGTCGCCGCCGTCATCGAGGAGTTCGGCCGGCTCGACATTCTGGTCAACAACGCCGGCCTCTTCGAGCAGGCCGCGCTGGAAGAGATCACATCCGAGCAGTGGGACCGCGTCTTCGCCACCAACACGCGCGCGCCCTTCCTGGTCGCCCAGGCCGCCTACCCGCATCTGCGCGCAGCCCACGGCCGCGGCGGACGGATTATCAACATCGGTTCACTGGGCGGCACGCATCCCTGGGCCACGCACGCCCACTACTGCACCTCCAAGGCCGCCCTGCACATGCTCTCCCAGACCATGGCCAAGGCCTGGGCGCCCGAGGTCAGCGTCAACTGCGTTGTGCCGGGAATGATTGTGCAGGGAGAGATCGACGAGGCCTACGCCCGCTTTGCTGCGAAGACCCCCATGCGCCGCAACGGCGCCCCCGACGACGTTGCCGCCGCCGTCCTCTTCTTCGCCACCGGCCCCCACTTCATCACCGGCCAGCTCCTCGCCGTCGACGGTGGCCTCGGCCTCTAACGGCGCTTCAGCCACGCAGCCATGCGCTGCCACAAGCCCGGAATCTTCACCTCTTCCTCCAGCCCGCGCGGCTCCTCTTTCGCCTCGAACTCATGGCCCTCAAACGCTGCCATCGGGTTCGTCACGCACAGGCTGTGCGCGTAGCTTGCGCCGAACTTACTGGCCACCAGATCGCGTGCCTCGCGCATGCGCGGCGGGCGAGTCGTGGTGTTGTGCGCGTCCGTGGCCAGAAAGTGGATCCACCGTCTCTCCAGCATGTCGTGCGCCATCTGCTCCGCGCGCCGGCCCTTGTGTCCGGTCAGCGCGTCCGCCGTCACCTGCAGCAGCACGCCTGCGCGCAGCCACTCGATCAGCCGCGCTGGTTCGTTCTGCAGCGTGGGGTTGCGCTCCGGGTGGGTCAGGATCGGCGTCAGCCCCGCCAGTTGCAGTTGATAGAAGGTCTCGGCCAGCCCCGGCGGAAGCCCGTAGTCCGGCACCTCCACCAGCAGGTAGCCCAGCCCGTTGATGCTGAATCGCGCCGGGTCAGCCTGCGCCAGCTTCACGTTGTCATACGACAGGTGAAAGTCGCATCCCAGGCCCAGCGTCAGCGGAATCTTCAGCTCGGCCAGCCGCCCGCGCAGCTTGTCGGCCTTGGCCGCGTTCATGCCTGGATCGAAGTCGTAATAGCTGTTCGCGTGCGGCGTACACACCACGTGCGTGATGCCCTCGGCCACCGCCAGCCGGGCCATCTCCACCGAGGTCTCCAGGCTATCGGCCCCGTCGTCCACCCCGTGCAGAAGATGATGATGAATATCAATCATCGCAACGCAAGAGTATCACCCCCGCGCGTGTTTCGTGTGTGACCGCCCTACGCCGCGGCCAGGCTGCGCCAGCGGGTGGCCCATCCTCGCGGCAGCTTTATCGCCGCAGGGTGGGGTAGTCGCCGAGCCGGTTCTCCCTACGCCGCGGCCAGGCTGCGCGCCATCGCCTGGAACAGCAGCAGCCCGTCGGCCGACCCCAGCAGCTTCTCGCTCGATCGGTCCGGATGCGGCATCATGCCCAGCACGTTGCGCCTCTCGCTCAGTATCCCCGCAATGTTCTCCAGCGATCCGTTGGGATTGGCCTCTGCCGTAATCTCGCCCGCCGCCGTCGCATAGCGGAACGCAATGCGGTCGTTGCGCTTCAGCGTCGCCAGCGTCTCCGCGTCGCAGTAGTAGTTGCCCTCCATGTGCCCGATGGGCATCTGCAGCACCTGCCCGCGCGCCAACCCATTGGTGAACGCCGAGGCCGTCGTCTCCACCCTCAGATGCAGATGGCGGCAGACGTATCGCTGGCACGCGTTGCGCATCAGCGCGCCGGGCAGCAGCCCCGCCTCGCACAGAATCTGGAATCCGTTGCATATGCCCAGCACCAGTCCGCCCGCGTCGGCAAATCGCCGCACACTCTGCATGATGGGCGCAAAGCGCGCAATCGCGCCAGTCCTCAGGTAGTCGCCGTACGCGAATCCGCCCGGCACCAGCACCGCGTCGCAGCCTTCCAGGTCGTGCGACTCGTGCCACAGATACGTCACAGGAACGCCCGCCACCGCGCCGATTGCGTGGTGCGTGTCTTGATCGCAGTTGGAACCGGGAAAGACCAGAACTCCGAACTTCATAGCTCTAGATTAGCATTCGCACCCGGCACTTCGCCGTGCATCGCGCGCTGGGCGCAGGCCGGCCAGAACCCTACCAGCGGCGGCTCATGGTCAGGCGGACGACACCCTGGTCAACGCCGGGATTCACATCTCCCAGGCCGGCATTGGAGGTGTGGCGATAGATATACTCCAGCCGCAGGAAAGACCGCCTGCTGGTGATGAACTGCACGCCTGGGCCGAACGCGAACATGAAGTTGAACCAGTCCGCATCGTCCACCGGGATGTCGCGCGCAGAGACGACGAAGCCGAGATCGAAGGCGAAGCTTGGCTGGACGCGCCACCGCTGCAGCGCGCTGGTCCTGACGCCCAGCGGTGAGAACGCCGCGGAATAGGTGCTCTCCCGTCCGTAGCGCGCGTACAGTGGGACCGACGTACTCTTCCCCGTGGGCTCGATCCCCACCGGCCCATAGTCCACGGTAGTCACCCGAAACGGCGTCTGTGGCGTCACGACATTCTCCCCGTTGTAGGTGTACACGGTGCCAATGTCGGTCGGGTCGCTCTCCTCGAACAGAGGCATCAGCGATCCCGCATAGTCCCAGCGCACCCAATGGCCCTGGTGCAGCAGGTGGGTGTACTCGACGCCCAGGGTCCAGATGCGCCGTTGCTCGGCCTCGCCGATCATGATGCGGCTCGAATCCGAACTGTAGCTCCACGTGAAGCCGCAGCTCTGCGCGCCGCCAGCCCCACCGGCTTCCTGGCCCCAGACGGGCATGCCCCAACCTGTGAGACAGACCAGCGCGGCGAAGATCGACACCAGCGTGGCCTTCAGCGGGAGGGGAACAGCCCTGGGCGAGACGAGTTCAGCCTTGCGCAATCGGAGAACCTCGGAGTGCAGAGGCTCGGACTCACCCCCCTGCGTCGCTGCATCAAGAATACAGCAACGGCGGCCAAGGAATCCGCGGGGACCGCTCGCGCTCTACGCCGGCAGGTCGCGCCGCCGAGCGACACCCTCGCTCCGTCCGGGGTATCATTGCCCTATACGCGAAGAACGGGTCGCGGGCCGGGCAGTGCATCCGTCCCGCAGCCTTCCGCACCATTCACTCCAGGGGACACTCCGCATGACTCAAGCGCCCGCCGCAACATCGTCCAGGTTCAGGGTCCTCGTCGCCGACGACGAACAGGTCATCGCCAACACGCTGGCCGTCATCCTCAACCAGGCCGGCTTCGAGGCGCGCGCCGTCTACAGCGGCGAGGCTGCCATCGAGGCGCTCGACAGCTTCCAGCCAGACATGCTCATCACCGATGTCATCATGACCGGCATCAACGGCATCGAGACCGCCATCGCCACGCGCACCCGCAGGCCCAACTGCAAGGTCCTGCTCTTCAGCGGCCAGGCCGCCACCGCCGGCCTGTTGGAGAAGGCGCGCCACGAGGGCCACGAGTTCGAGGTCCTCGCCAAGCCCGTCCACCCCAACGACCTCCTCGCCAAGCTCCGCGGCTGAGTGGTCTGCCACAAACTCGGGTGCCCCACATCTCGATTCTGAGATGTGGGACTGAGCTGCATCATCCCGCCGAACTTGTTCGCTTGCGTTCTTTCACCTTCACCGCGGGAACTCCAGCGTAGATTGTCCACGGCTCCAAATCGCGCGTTGCCACCGAGCCCATCCCCAGCACCGCGCCCTCGCCCACGTTCACGCCCGGCGCCACCGAGGCACGCGCGCACACCCACGCATACGCTCCAATCTCCATCGCGTAGGCCAGCAGCGGAAATCGCGCATCGTCCAGGTCGTGGGTCGCGCCGCACAGGTACGCATCCTGCGACAGGATCGCGTGCGACCCGAGGCGCATCGGCGCGGGGTTGTAGATCTCCGCTCCATCGCCCGCCGACACCGCGTCCGCGCACTCCAGCTTCCACGGGGCCCACACCTTCGACCCCGGATAGAAGTGGCAGTTCGGCCCCAGCGTCGCGCCAAAGCGCCGCAGCAGGAACGCTCGCCACGCGTGCATCGGTCGCGGCGACGGGCGATACAGCACCGTGCGGCACAGGTTCCACAGCAGCCGCCGCGCGCGGTCGCTGGCCGCAAATGACGGCCGCAGATACGGGTCCGCCGCCGTCTCCGCCGCAATATGCTCCGCCGCGTTGTAATGCACATCCTTCGCCATTCCCGCCGCTGCCTCACATCCCAATCCGTAACTCACAACTCACAACTCACAACTCACAACTGTTCTTCGCTCTTAGAGCCCCGGGCCACGCACTCCACATTCTCCATCACAATTTTGGCGGTGTGGTTGAAGTCGAACTCACCCTCGAAGCACTTTCTGGCGCGCATTCTCAGGGCCGCAATCTCCTCCGCGCTCAGCGCCGCCCAGCGGCGCAGGCTGCTCTTGGTTCCCTCGATTGTATCCGCTCCCACCAGCCCTGCCCCGCACTTCACCACCTCCCGCCAGATGTTGACCTTCTGGGAGACGATCACAGGCAGCCCGCATGCCAGCGCCTCTGCCACCACGATCCCGAAGTTCTCCTGGTGCGAGGGAAGCACCAGCACCTCCGAGGCCGAGAGGGCGCCCCACTTCAGCGTGCCCACCAGGCTTCCGGTCCAGGTAATCCGCTGGGCCACGCCCAACCGCTCAGCCAGCGCCTCCAGTTCCTTTCGCCATCCGATCTGGTCGGGGCCCGCAATCACCAACTGCCACGCCGCATCTTTGCCCAGCGTCTCGGCGAATGCCTCGATCAGCAGGTCGGTCCCCTTCTTGGGATGGATTCGGCCCATGAAGATCGCCAGCCGTCTGCCGCCGAGCTCCGGCCATCGTGCCAGGAACTCCTTGCTGGCCGCCGCGGTGTCGCAGTTCGGGCCGAATGTTCCATACGGCACCACCGCTTCGCGCACGCTGTATCGCGAGAACGACTGCCGCGCCAGGACCCTCTCTTCTTCGCAGGTAAACAGCACCGCGTTCGCATCGCGCATCGCCCTTCGCAGGATGACATGCCAATAGAGCGTCTTCTTCAGGTGCTTCAGCGGAAATCGCCTCTCGAAGTAGGGGTCCAGCATGCCGTGAGTGAATATGGCCCAGGGAATCTTGCCGCCGGCTAGCGCGCGATAGCCGGCCAGCGTGTTGTAGTTCCATATGCCGTTGATGAACACCACGTCGAAGCGCGCCAGATTGGCCTTCAGCCACGGCATCGCATGGCGCGAGTAGCGGTACGTTCCCCAGCCCGGCCCCAGTCCAATCACCTTGGCCGGAAAGTCGCACTTCGCAACGAATGCGGGCGAGTCCAGCGTAGCCACCTCGACCTCATGCCCGCTGTTGCAATAGATCACGCAGCGTTGCCGCAGTCCCTCAACCGGTCCGCCCGTGGCCGAATCGATCGATGCGATGAAGTGCAGGATTCTCATCGCCCATCCTTGAATCCCTCGTCCAGCACCACCTTGGCCCAGCGGCGTGTCCAGGGGGTTCCGCGATCTGCCAGCAGGTCCATGCTGCTCCACGCGCGTTGCTCGGTGGCCGCGGCCAGCCACTGCGTCATGGGCACATCGAACCCCGACTTCGGTCGAGTGATGATCTCCTCCGCCAATAGGTTCGCCGGAGATTGCGCCAGCAGCCTCTTGCCGAATCCTCCAGTAAAACTCCTGTGATACAACCTCAGCGCGTCCAGCAAGGCTGCATCCACCAGCGGCGTGCGCAACTCCAGGGAGTGCGCCATGCTGGCCCAGTCGCTGTCGCGCAGCAACTGGTTGCGCAGATAGAGCGTCGAATCCAACAGGCATACCCCCGCCGCGTCAGTGACCGCATTGGCCTTGCTCATGCCGGGAGGCCGGCCGCCCAACCGCGCCAACCCCTCCCGCGCTCTCTCCTCGCCCATCAGCAGGGGCAGCTCCTGGGGCAGGAAGAGGCAGCGCTTCAGAAAGTACACTCCCTCCAGCGTGTTCATGTACTGCGCGACGCCCTTCAGCTTGGGATGCCTCGTTCCATTGGCCAGATAGGTGCACGCCGCACCCACCAGAGTTCGGCCACCGGGCATCGCCGCAGCCGTCCTTCCCAGCCGCGCGTCGCGGGGAAGCTGCTTCATCAGGTTGTAGCCGTAGAACAGCTCGTCGCCGCCCACCCCGGAGAGCACCACCTTATACCCGCGTTCGGCCGCAGCCTTGGCGGCAAACCAGGTGTTCACGCCATCGATGGAGGGTTGGTCCATGGCATCCAGAATCCGCGGCATGTCCTGCTCGAACTCGGCCCGCGAGATGCGCCGCACAGAGTGCGGCAGACCATAGTGTTTGGCGATGATGGCGGCACATGGCACCTCGTCCTCATGCCGCGAGACAAACTCCTCAAATCCTACGGTGATCCCCTCCACCTGCCCGCCCAGTTCGGAGATCAGGCCGGCCATCGTTCCTGAATCGACCCCTCCCGACAGAAACACGCTCACCGGAACGTCGGAGACCAGGTGGGCGCGCACCGAATCCGTCACCGCCTTGCGCACCACCTCCTGCAACTCATCGCGGGAGAGCCGGACCCCTTGCTGCCGCCAGTTGTCGCGGATGTCGTTCCAGCACACCGGCGTCTCCGCCCGGCCTGCGCGCACCCGCATCCAGCACCCGGCCGGCAGCGCGAAGACCCCCCGATACAGCGTCCAGGGCCCCGGAACGCTGCCCCACAGATAGAACCCTGCTAGTCCGGCCGGCTCGCTCGCCGGCGAAACCAGCCCCGACGCCAGGATCGCCTTCACCTGCGACGCAAACACCACGCCGCGCCCCGTCTGTGCGTAATAAAGCGGCTTGATCCCATAGGGATCGCGCGCCAGAAACGCCTCGCGCGTACTCGCACTCCATATCACAAAGGCAAACATGCCGCGCAGCCGCGGCAACATGCGCTCCCCCTCCCGCGCATACAGGGCCAGCAATACCTCCGTGTCGGAGGTTGTGCGGAACGCTACGCCCTCCGCTTCCAGCTCGCTGCGCAGTTCGTGAAAGTTGTATATCTCGCCATTGAAGGTGATGCTGTACTCGCCGTCGATGCTGACCATCGGCTGGTTGGAGCGCGCATCTAGGTCCTGAATGGCGAGCCGCCGGTGGCCCAGCACCGCGCCTTTGCCCGTCCACACTCCCGCCGCATCGGGGCCGCGCAGGCGCATCCGTTCCGTCATGCGCCGAACAGCATCAACCGAAGAGGATTCGACCGCCTCTTCCGTCGAGACGAATCCCGCGATTCCACACATGCGCACCCCACACCCGGAGAAAACAATTCATCATCCTGCAAGCGTATTCTCTCACGAAGCGATGGCCGAAAACGCCGCGCTACGCACCACCAAAGTAACCTCGATCCCTGCTTCAATCGTCGCAAAAGAGGTTACTTCTGCGATGAGGTGCTGCCGGATGGCCTGCGCCGCAAACATCGGCCCATCCCATCCCCATCCCCATCGCCTGCAAGCTTCCATGCAGTCTTCCGCCCATGCGCGTCCTGCCATCTCCTCTGAGCAACTCGTTTGCGCTCCGCTCGGTTGCAGGGACCCCACGGTGTTAACATGCATAGGAGTGCGCGTGCATGAAGATTCTATATGTCAGTCCGTTGCAACTGGGAAGCTCAGCCAGGGCGCGCATGTTGGCCCTCCAGCGCATGGGGCATCAGATCATCCCGCTGGACACGGACCGCTACTCTTTCGGCAACACGGTTCTCGGCAAAGTCGGTTTCCTGCTGGCTGCCGGCCCAAATGTGCAGCGCCTCAATCGAGATCTCCTCCGCCTCGCCGCCCAGCACAAGCCCGACCTCCTGTGGGCGGACAAGGTCCACCAGCTCCAGCCCCCCACCGTTCTCCGCTGTCGCGCCATGGGCATCCAGACCGTCTGTTACATGATCGACAACGCATTCGGTCCGCGCCGCGACTCAGGTCTGCGTCTCTACAAGAAGTCCATTCCTTGTTTCGATCTCCACTGCACCCAGCGCGACATCAGCGTATCCGACCTCAAGCGGCGCGGCGCCCGCGAGGTCATCAAGATCCAGACCGCCTACGACCCCGACACGCACTATCCTCCCCCCCATGGCTGGTCAGACGCCGACCGCAACCGCGAGGTCTCCTTTATCGGTTCGCCCTACGATGACCGCGCCCAGTTTCTCAGCCGGCTTTCACAGGCGGGCGTGCCCGTCGTTATCTCAGGCGCAACGCGGGCGTGGCAGCGCGCTCTCGACTCTGCCGGCTTCGCAAAGCTCTTTCGCGAAGGGGAACTCTCGCAGGATGCGTATCGCAATGGGATTTGGCGATCGAAGATCAATCTCAGCTTCCTCACCCGCTCCAACCAGGATGAGGTCGCACACAAGAGCTTCGAGATCGCCGGCTGCGGCGGCTTCCTGCTGGTCGAGCGCTCACCCGGCCATCTCAGCCGTTTCACGGAAGACAAGGAGGCCGTCTTTTTTTCCACCTTCGAAGAGTGTCTTCACAAGATCAGGCTCTACCTGCCCGATGAAGCCGCCCGCGAGCGCATTGCCCGCGCAGGCCGCGAGCGCGCCCGGCGCGACGGCTACCACAACGACCATCAGGTCGCTCTCATCCTGGCCCGCCTGCAAAGCCTAAGAAAGCTCGCAATTCGCAACTCACAACTCACAACTCACAACTAGCTACGCCGCAAACCCCGGCGCAACATGCTCCAGCGCCTGCCGCAGTCCGCGCACGTCCTCCTCGAAGCTCCAGCTCTGGATGCGCTCGAAGGCGCGGTGCCCCATCGCCTCGGCCACGCCCGGCTCCAGCACGCGCTCCAGCGCCCGGGCCAGCGCGTCCACGTCGCCCACCGGATAGATGCACCCGTTCACTCCGTCCTCGATCAGGTCCGGCGCGCATCCCACGTCGTCGGTAACAACCGCGGGCCGCGCCGCATTCATCACCTCATTCACAATCAGTCCCCACGGCTCGTGCCGCGAGGGCAGCACGAAGACCGTCGCCAGGTCGAAGAAGCGCGGCAGCTCCGACTGGTTGCGAAAGCCGCAGAAGCGGATGCTGCCGAAGCCGGTCGCCGCCGCCTGCCGCTCCAGCGCCGCCCGCTCCGCACCGTCGCCCACGATCACCAGCACCGCGCGCGGCTCCTCGCCCGCTCGCCGCGAAAGTCGCGCATACGCCTCAATCAGGTGGTCGCAATGCTTGCGCGCCTGCAGCTTCCCGGCAAACAAAATCACCGGCCGCGCCGGCTCCACTCCCAGCTCTGCCTGCAAAGCGGCCCGCCCTGCCGCGGCCGCGCGCGCGCGCTGGGCAAAGCATTGGTTGTCCACCGCGTACGGCAGCAGAAACTGCGCAACGTCGTCGCCGAAGTAGTGACGCCAGTACTCCGCGTTCAGCGTCCCCACCGACAGCACACCGTCCACCATGCGCTTCAGCCCCGCAAAAAAAATATTCTTGAGCGCCAGCTTGAAGCCGCTTCGCTCGCGGTCGCGCAGCCACATGTCCGCGCGCAGCAGCACGGGAATGCCCAGCGCCTTCGCCGCCACAATTCCATGCAGCGCATTCACCGTCGCGTATCCATGCACCCACAGCGCATCGAACGCCGCATCGCCCCCGCGTCCGCGCAGGCGGCCGACGATGCCGTAGTTCAATGGGCTCGCCACGCTCACCCTTCCCCGGTCGCGCAACTTGGGCAGGAACTCATGCCTGTATCCGTCCAGCAGTGGAATGTCCCACTTCACCCCTACGCCGAAGCCCTCGTCGAGGTATCCACGCACCGAAAAATCCGAACCGTAGAACACCGTAAGATCGACGTCCGGCTCCTCGGCGATCCGCCGCAGCAGAGGCGCCTGGTACTGGATCGGGTGGCTCGCCAGGTAGGCCAGACGCACCCGCCGGCCCCTGCGTGGGTTCGATCGTTCAGGCCCGGAGGTCATCCATCTCTCCCATCTCCCCTTGCTCGCTTGCGCAGGTCTGCCCACGCTCCAACGCCGCTTCCAGCAGTCTTCTCTAGTAATTGTGGATCGTAATCAAAAGGGTGGCCAGTCCGATCACGCCGCTGGTGCCCAGGCTCTTCAGCGTGGCCTTCATCGCGTCGGTCGGCAGGAAGACGATGTCGTTGGGTTGCAGCACCGGGTCGGGGGCCTTGCCCTCGCGCACCTTCTTGATGTCGACATCGACCAGCTTGCGCTCTGTCCCCACGGTGCGGATCAGACGCAGATCGGCGTATTTGCCCTCGAAGTTGATCCCTCCGCTGAGCGCCGCCACCTGCAACAGCGTAAGCGGTGTGGCCTGGTCCAGCGGCACCGCGCCCTGGTGCGAGAACGCACCCAGCACATACACCACGCTTGCGCGCGTGATCTGGATGATGTCGTGCGGGCGGACGGGAATGTTCGCCGTGGTGCTGGCCGCCAGGTCCGTCCCCAGATCCACCACGATCGGCTCGGCCAACCCCGGCCGCACGATCTTCACCGTATGGCTCGCCGTCGCCGGCAAGCCGCCCGCAATCAGCAGTACCTCCCGCAGGCTCCTCTCCGTGGAGACGGGCACTGTGGCGCGCAGTTCCCCGGTGACCAGCACCGAGCCGTTCACCGTGTCCTGCACCTGGATCGTGACCTCGGGATCTTTATAAAACCCTCCCGTCCGCAGCCGGTCCGCGATCAGGGTCTGCGCCCCGCGCACCGTCAGGCCCTGCAGCGGAACTCGGCCCAGAAAGGGCAGCTCCACCGTGCCGTCCAGACCCACACGCACGGTCGCCTGGTAGTCCGGTTGCATGAAAACCCGCACCGAAATCAGGTCTCCTGGGCTTAACTTGAAATCCTCGCCCGGATAGAGCATCGACTGGTTGGCCAGAGGCGTCTCCGCCGTGGTCGCGGCCTGCGCCGCAGCCGCGCTCGACGCTGGCGCCACGCTCGTCTGTGCGCCTGCCGGACCGGCCATCGCCGCGGCCCAGAAAGACGCGGCCAGGACCGTTGCAAGGGCCCGGCTCCCGCTCGCTAAGTTCCTGGTCGCGAAGTCCCTGGTCATTGCTTGGCCTTCCCTTCCGCGCCCGTCTCCCACGTGTCGGCATCGACGTTCCCGTACGAGTAGCCCAGATATCCGTAGTACCCGTAATAGTCGGGCGAGTTCACATCCACCGCGTTCAGCACCAGCCCGGCCATCGGGGCCCCCGAGCGGGCCAGAAGGTCGCGCGCCCGCCGCATCACATTCTTGCTCTCTTTGCCGTGCCGGATCACCAGCACCACCGCGTCCACCATACGCCCCAGAACCACGGCGTCGGTCACCGACAGCACAGGCGGAGAATCGATCACAATGTGAGCGTACATCTTCCCCAGCCTCGCCATCAGAGCCAGCATCGCCTCCGAACTCAGCATCTCAGTCGGGAACGGAGGCAGCGGACCGCTGGGCAGAATGTCCAGGTTGGGGATCTCGGGAACATGCTGCAGGGCCTCCTCCAGCGTCGACGTGCCCGCCAGAACGGTCGTCAGTCCGATCTTTCCCGTAAGTCCAAACCGGTGGTGCATGTTCGACCGGCGCAGGTCGGCGTCCATCAGCAAAACGCGCACGTCGCTCTGTGCCAGAATGCACGCCAGGTTGCTCGCCATCGTTGTCTTGCCCTCCGAGGGCATCGCGCTGGTAAACAGGATGAACCGCGGCGGCTGCCCCGAGGTGGACAGCAGAAGCGACGTTCGCAGCGCACGGAACGACTCGGTAAACTGAGACTTGGGCTGGGTCAGAACATTGACGTTGCGCTGTGCCGTGGTCATCGACTCCATCTGCTCCACGCTCGCCCGCTTGGCCTGCGGAATGATCGCCAGCGATGGCATCTCCATCACCGCCTCGATCTCCTGGATGTTATGCAGCCCCGTTTCCAGGCCCTCCAAAATGAACACAATCACGATGCCGCCAAGCAGAAAAAATACGGTCGTCGACAAAATGATCGACGAGGGCGATCGCATCGTGGGACTCACCGGCGGCAGCGCCTGGTCGATCACGTCCACTTCCAGGGCTTCCAGGCCCGCCTGCACCTTGGCCGTCTCCAGCCGCTGCTCCAGTCCGTCGTACAGTGCGCGGTTCTGTTCGTACTCGCGCTGCAGAATCGTGTACTTCACCAGATCGTCGCCCTGCTGGTAGGCTTCGGCCTTGCGCGCGTCCAGCTCCTGCTCGGTCTTGTCTTCCGCAGCCTTGGCCGCCAGATAGTTCTCCTTGGCTTGCAGCTCCAGCCGGTTCTGCTCGGTGTCGATCTCCTTGGTCAGCTCGCCGATCTGCGCTTGCAAGGACTTCACCCGCGGATTGTTCGGCCCCAGGCCGTCCTGTGCCGTCAGCTCGGCGTAGGTCGCCTTCGCCGTCGCCAGTTGCCCACGCAGCGCATTCAGCTCGCCCGGCATGGTGCCAGGCGTCGTCTCGATCGATCCTTCGATCGTATTCGGGTCCATCCCCGCGATCATCCGGTAGCGCGATTCGGCGTTGATGCGCGCAACCTTCGCGTTGCCCTCCGCCGCCAGCAGCCCTTCCAGCGACGTCCCCAACTCGCTGTGTGTCGAATCGTACCCCAGCACCCCCAGCTTCCGCTGCAACTCCATCATCTGTTGCTGCGACTGCTCGACCTCCGTCTTCAGTTCCTCCAACTGGCCGGAAAGCCAATGCGAGACCTTCATGGTCGATTCCACCGGCGTCTGGTAACTCCGCTGGATGTAGTCGTCGACCACCTTGTTCACAATGTCCGCCGACAACTTCGCACTCAGACTGGAATAACTGATGCGCATCATCTCCGTATGCGGGACCAGAGTCACATTCAGACCGCCCTGCAGCGCGCCCACCACTCTCGCGCGCACGTTGGGGTCGTCCAGCGAAAGATGCGATCCCGGGGGCACTCCGGAGAAGGCCGGGTTGTTCGCCAGATTCATCTCGCTCGCCACCGTCGCCAGCAACGCGTCGCTCTTCAGGATCGAGGCTTCGGTGTTCATCCTGGTGTCCGCGTCGCCGTACTCGGAATACAGGTCCACCCGGTACTCGTTCGACGCCCCATTGTGGACCTGGATGGTACCGGCCGCCTCATAGAACTTGGGCTGCGTAAACGCCTTGTAGGAGCCGTAGATCGCGCCCAGCACCACTGCCACAATCAGCACCCATCGCCGCTTGCGCAGTGTCACCACCGCCTCGGTCAACGATGTGTCGCCAATCTCGGACCCCGGGCCCGGCAGATCGGTCAAGCCAACGGGGGCGGGGTACTGTGACTTCGTGGGACCCATTCCAGCTAGTCTACTCGACCCTCCTTACTTCAAGGAAGCAAATCGTGCCCTCGGGAACCTCGCAGTTAGCCCCGCTTTGGGTACGGTCGTCGCCACCGGCCTGAGAACGATTTCCGCTTCGCCCGGAAATCCACTAGACTGCAATCAATGCATTGCCGAGGACCTCGTCGCCGCTGACCGTGAGCAAACCCATTAAAATCGCAGTCGTTGGATCGGGTTACGTCGGCCTGGTCGCCGCCGTCTGCTTCGCCGAGATCGGCCACGACGTCGTCTGCGTCGATAACGACGAGCGCAAGGTCGCCGCCCTCCAGTCCGGAGACACCCTCATCCACGAGAACCACCTCCCGCAGCTCCTCGAGCGTCACCGCAACACCCGCGTCCGTTTCTCCACCGGCCTCCACGAGGCCACCCGCGCCTCGGACGCCATCTTCATCGCCGTCGGCACGCCCCAGTCCGAGACCGGAGATGCCGACCTCTCCTACGTCGAATCCGTCGCCTGCGAGATCGCCCGCTCCCTCTCCAGTTACAAGGTCATCGTCGAAAAATCCACCGTCCCGGTCTACACCAACGAGTGGATTCGCCGCTCCATCGAGCGCAACGGCGTCGCCCGCAGCCTCTTCGACGTGGTCTCCAACCCCGAGTTCCTGCGCGAGGGAACCGCCGTCGCCGACTTCCTGCACCCCGACCGCATCGTCGTCGGAGCCGATTCCGAGCCCGCCGCCAGCCTCCTCAGCCGCATCTACGCCCCGCTCACCTCCGGCGCCTACTACGCGCAGCCAGGCGCCATTCCCGGCCGCTGCTCCGCCGCAGCCCCTCCGCCCCTGCTGCTTACCTCCACCAAGTCCGCCGAAATCATCAAGCACGCCACCAACGCATTTCTTGCCCTCAAAATCTCCTTCATCAACGCCGTCTCCAACCTCTGCGAGGCCACCGGCGCAAACATCGAGCAGGTCGCCCGCGGCATCGGTCTCGACACCCGCATCGGCCCGCGCTTCCTCCGCCCCGGAATCGGCTATGGTGGCTCCTGCTTTCCCAAGGACGTCGCCGCATTCCGCTCCGTCGCCGAGCAGCTTGGCATCGACTTCAGCCTCCTCACCGAAGTGGAAAAGATCAACACCGACCAGAAGACGCGCTTCCTCGCCAGGGTCCGCTCTGCCCTCTGGACGCTGCGCGGAAAACGCCTCGCCGTCCTCGGCCTCGCCTTCAAGGGCGGCACCGACGACATCCGCGAGTCCCCCGCCATTGATCTGGTCGAGATGCTGCTCGCCGAAGGATGCTCCATCGTCGCCTACGACCCCGCCGCCATCCAGCGCGCCCAGCAGGAGCTTCCCGCCAGCTCTCAGCTTCAGTACGCAGAAGACGCCTACGCCGCGGCCTCCGACGTAGACGCCCTGCTCGTCCTCACCGACTGGCGAGAGTTCGCCGCCCTCGACCTCAAGCGCCTCTACGCCGCCATGCGATACCCCATCGTCGTCGATGGACGCAACCTCTTCGACCCAATAACCATGCAGCAACACGGATTCACCTACATCAGCATCGGACGACCCGCCGTCAATCCCGTCCGCGACCTCGATCTCGCCGCCTCAGCCGACAAATGAACAAAATTCTCGTCACCGGAGCAGCAGGCTTCCTCGGCTCTCACCTCACCGACGCCCTCCTCGCCCGGCCCGCCTCACCCTCCGTCCTCGGCGTCGACAACCTCTCCACCGGCAACCTCGCCAACCTCGCCCACCTCGCCGCCCAGCCGCGCTTCACCTTCCTGAA
>JBEKWE010000055.1:0-17437 GCA_049513335.1 Acidobacteriaceae bacterium
CCTGGCCGGGCAGGGCATCAACTCGCTCACGCTGCAGAATGTGCGCGGCGGCAGCAGCCCCGACGTCGTCGTGGCCAACGGCGGCGCGACCATCTCCAATCCCATTGTGCTTGGCGGAGCGGCGCAGACCTCGGCCACCCTCCCCGTCAACCCGGACGTGAACACCGGCGGCATCACGGTGCTGCTGAACGGCATCAGCACCCAGCCGGTGTCGGGAACGCTGACGGCGTTGCCCGAACCGAGCAACTTTGGCGCCTCATTCACCATTACCGCGACGCTGACCCCGAGCGCAGGAGTAGCGCTGCCCACCGGCACGGTGATGAACTTCGAGATCGACGGTACCGCGGTGTCTGGCTGCTCCTCTGTCAACGTCACTCAAGGCACAACCTCCTCCACCGCAACCTGCCCCGTTCCGGCAGGCAACACCTACGGGGGCGGACCGCATACACTGACTGCCATCTATAGCGGAGACGGCCACAATTCTCCTGTCAATCTCTCAGGCACCCACGACATTACGGGTGTCACGACCACCACGCAGATTTTCTTCTGCGTTGGACCACCGGCCGCGAGCTGCCCCGCTCCACCCGCCGTAATCACGCCGCCCGCCGCGTCCAGCCTGTCCATGTACTACGGCCAGTACTGGAACGGCACCATCAACACCTCCTCCAACGATACCGTCGCGCTTACAGGGAACGTTAACCTCAATGACAACTACACCGGCGCAGCCCCACCCCCACAACTACACCGGCGCAGCCCCACCCCCGCCCTCCCCGCTATGCACGCTTCCGGTCACTGGCGGAGCGTGTCCCAACAGCGTGGGCACCACCCAGGGAACTTCGGTCGGCACAAATATCCTCACCGGGGTTTATCTCGGCGATGCGACCCACGCGTCGTCAACGTCGTCCCCAGTTACTATCACCGTAAGTCCAGACACGACGAGTGCGTCTGTCACCGGTTCGCCGGCAACGTCGCCGCAGGGCCAGCCCGTCACCTTTACCGCGACGCTCACCGGCAACTTCGCGCCGCCGGACGGCCCGGTCGCCTTCATGTACGGAAGCACGACGCTCTGTAGCCTGGCCCTGGTTCCCAACTCCTCCGGCGTCTCCAGCACAGCCACATGCACCACCTCATCCCTGCCCGCGGGGACAGACCAAATCACGGCGTCCTATGCGGGAGACATGAACTTCCTCCCGGCGCCCTCCGCCTCATTCTCCGAGACCATCACCCCGCTGATCGCGCCCAGCTTCGCCGTCACCGTGACGCCAAACCCGGTGAGCGTCGGCGTGGGTTATGCCGCCATCCTGAGCGTGTCGGTGACTCCGCTGAACGGGTTTGCGCAGAACGTGAATCTGGCCTGCGGCAATCTTCCCGCCGAGGCAACCTGCATCTTCACCCCTTCGGCGATTGCCGGCGGCGCGGGCTCGGCGACGCTGATTGTGGTGACGACCGCGCCGCATAGCTGCGGCACCACCCAGCCTTACTTCCTGGGCGGCAACCGCGGCGGCCCGGGCCTGGCTCCCCTCGCTCTGCCTGCGCTGGCGGGCCTGCTCGCGATCTTCATTCCCGGCAAGCGACGCTGGCTGCGCGCTCTGCTGGCCGTGCTGCTGGCGGCGGGTGCCACGCATCTCATCGGATGCAGCACATGCACCGACCTGGGCACGCGTCCGGCATCCTATGCCTTCCAGGTGACGGCGGCGGCCGCCGCAGGCAGCTCCGAGGTCGAGTCGCAGGCAGTCACCCTCAACCTCACGATTTGAAATCAGGTTCGAGGTTCAAGGTTCGAGGTTCAAGGTTCGTGGTTCGAGGAATGCACCTCGCACCTTGTACGATGGATGCACACGTTATGTCCGCCCGATCCGCACAGCCCTCCAAGTCTGCCCACCCCTCGGCCCGCGACTTCCTCCGCTTGGGCCGCCAGCACACGCTGGTCCCCGTCTACCGCACCCTCACCGCGGACCTTGAGACGCCAGTCTCGGCCTTCCTGCGCATCGCGCGCGATGAGCCCGAGGCCTTCCTGCTGGAGTCCGTCGAGGGCGGCGAGCACGTCGGCCGCTACACCTTCATCGGCATCGAGCCATACAAAAAGATCGTCTCGCGCGGCACATCCATCACGGTCGAGGAGGGCGGAAAGCGCCGCAGCTTCGAGGGCGACATCTTCGCCGAGCTGAAGCGCGCGCTCAGCGGCCACACCCCGGCCCGTCTGCCCGGCCTGCCTCCGTTCACCGCCGGCGCCGTCGGCTTCTTCTCCTACGATGTCTTCCGCCAGATCGAGCGCCTGCCCTCGCTGGCCACCGACGAGCTGGGCGTCCCGGACGCCTGCCTCATGTTCTTCGACCAGGTGCTCGCCTTCGACCACGTCAAAAAAGAGATTCACCTCATCGTTACCGCCGACCTCACGCGCGATGCCGCGCCGGGCAAGCCGGGCGCCCCATCCATGCGGTCTCATCGCATGGGTGGGTCGGCGCACAGTGCCGAAGCCTATGCCCGCGCCGTCCAGCGGCTCGACCGCCTGGAGAAGCGGCTCGCGCGCGCTCTGCCCAAGCCGGGCAAGCCGCGCGTGGGAAAGCTCGGTGCGCTGAAGCTCACGGCGCGCACCTCCAAGCCCGCGTACCTCAAATCCGTGCTGCGCGCCAAGCAGTACATCGCCTCCGGAGACATCTTCCAGTGCGTGCTCTCGCAGCGCTTCGACTGCGTTCCCGGCGTGGACGCATTCGATGTCTACCGCGCGCTGCGCATCGTCAACCCGTCGCCCTACATGTACTTTTTGCGCTTCGGCATGGAGGCCGTTCGCAGCAAACCCACGTCTGCAAAGGCCAAACGTGGGGCACCCGCTTCGTCGCAGGCGCACATCGTCGGCTCGTCGCCGGAGCTGCTGGTGCGCGTGCATGGCCGCACGGTGGAGTACCGCCCGATTGCCGGGACGCGTCCGCGCTCCGCCGACGAGGTGGAGGACCGCGCGCTGGAGGCCGACCTGCGCGCCGACGAAAAAGAGGTCGCAGAGCACGTGATGCTGGTCGATCTCGGCCGCAACGACGTGGGCCGCGTCAGCGAGTACGGCAGCGTCAAGGTAAAGGACCTGATGTTCGTGGAGCGCTATTCGCACGTCATGCACCTGGTCAGCGCGCTGGAGGGCAGGCTCAAGCCGGAACTCGAAGCCATCGATGCCCTCCGCGCCTGCTTCCCCGCGGGAACGCTCTCCGGCGCGCCCAAGATCCGCGCCATGGAGATCATCGAAGAGCTGGAACCGGCGCGGCGCGGCGTCTACGGCGGCTCGATCCTGTATGCGGACTTTAGCGGCAATTTAGACTCGTGCATCGCCATCCGCACCCTGTTCATGAACGGCGAGCAGGGCCACATCCAGGCGGGCGGAGGCATCGTCGCCGACTCCGTGCCCGAAAACGAGTTCATCGAGTGCGCCAACAAAGCCCGCGCCGTCGTCCGCGCCATCGAGCGCGCGCGGCAACAGTGACAGGAGAGCACAGGATAAAATCGGCACAGCTATGGTCTTTGTCCTCGACAACTACGACTCGTTCACCTACAACCTCGTCCAGTACATGGGCGAGCTGGGCGCGGAGATGGTTGTCCGCCGCAACGACGAGCTGACGCCCGCCGAGGTGGAGGCGCTGCGGCCGACCCACATCGTCATCTCGCCCGGCCCATGCACGCCGCAGGACGCAGGCATCTCGATTGAGCTGATCCGCCACTTCGCGCGGCTGGCGCGTGCGGGCGGACGGCGGGTGCCGATCCTCGGCGTATGCCTCGGCCATCAGGCCATTGGCGCGGCCTTTGGGGGCAAGGTGGTGCGCGCGCCCAAGCTGATGCATGGCAAGACAAGCGAGGTGGAGCACGACGGACGCACCATCTTCGCGGGGATTCCCTCGCCCATGACCAGCACCCGCTACCACTCGCTGATCGTGGCCGAGGAGGGACTGCCGAAGGAGCTGGAGGTTTCGGCGCGTACGCCCGGCCCGGCGGGAAGCACCATCATGGCGCTGCGCCATCGCGTGCTGCCCATCGAGGGCGTGCAGTTTCATCCCGAGAGCGTTCTCACCGTGCATGGCAAGAAGATCATCGCAAACTTCCTGAAGTTGTAGGCTGAACGCATGAGGCTGCGTATTTCATCTGTGCGCTCACTTCCGCCGTTGCTCCTTCCGGTGTGCGCGATGCTGTGCGCGCTGGCCGCGCCGGTGCGCGCGCAGCAGTTGATCGGCTACGTCAATACGCGCGATGCGGACGTCGTCGGCGCCAGGGACGTGCTGGACGGCCGTGCCGTGCTGATGGGGTCGGTGAGCGTGGCGGCCAGGGACCACACCGCGCCCATCAGCCTGGGCCGCGGCGGGACCGTGCGCGTATGCCAGACCAGCGTGCTGCACCTGAGCGAGAGCCGCGAGATGATGGTGGCCGCGCCGCTGCTCTTCTCGCTCGACCGCGGCGCCATCGAGATCCAGACCGGCGCAACCGCGACCGACTCCATCATGACCCCCGACCTGCGCCTCACGGTGCGCTCCCCCGGCCCGCTCGACCTGCGCCTGAGGGTGGCCGGCAACGGCGACACATGCGTCGACAATCGCGGTGCGGGCGCTCCCATGCTCACCGTCTCCGACCCCTTCGGCGATGCAACCTATGAGCTGGCGGCCGGCCAGCACGTCCTGTTTGAGCACGGCAGCCTGCGCGAGGTGGTGGACCACGAGACCTCGCCCTGCGGATGCCCGGACGCGCAGGGCCTGCCGCTGGCCGACGCCCCCATTGCGCCCCCCGCAGCCGCCGAGCACCCCTTCCCGGTCGCCATCAGCGAAGGATTGGCGCCCGTGCCCGAGGTCCCCCAGGCCCCGCCGGGCGAGGTCCATGCCCAGGTCAGCGAGACGCTGAGTTACAACGCCCAGCCCAGTCTTCCGCCCAGCACGGACGCGGCAGCCGGTGCGCCGTCCTCCGCCGCTCCGCCGCCCAACGATCTGGTGCATCTGGTTGGCCGTCTCTTCCGCAAACTCTTTCGCCGCAGTTGACCGCTCCGGGTCCCAGCCCAGGGCGCTTGCCTGCGGGGGTAGTGACGCATTTTCAGGCCGCCTCCGCAAAAGCAGCCCGATCCAGCAATCCGGCAAGTTCTTCCAGACTCCAAATGTGACCCGCTAATCCCGCTTCCATTGCTGGTGTCACCCGTAACGTCTTATGAATCCGCACAAAGTTGTACCACATGAAGTGGAGCGCGACGGCATGGCCGTGGTTCTCCACCTTCTTTGAGAAGCCGTTGGTCAACCGTGTGAAGCGGCGCATAGACATTCGCATGGTGAGGTTTTGACGCTCCACAAACGACGTGCTGACATGCGCCGGATCGGGCACGCCGCTAACAGTCTTCATCACAGACCCGATGCACTGCGCGGGACTGTAGCGCGTCTCAGGATCGCCAGATGCGCCGTAAACCTTGTGCAGCATCGCATAGTCCGCATCGCCGCCAAACGCGTCTTCCACGGCACGGAGATAAGGCGAGTGGGCATCCGTCGTGATCTGTGGCCTACCGACGATCCGCGCTGCGCAATCCTGCATGAATGCATGGGCGGAGTGTCGGCCACGATCCCCAACGTGATATGTCACGCAGAGCTTCGTGTCAGCATCGATGGCTGTCCACGTCCACACATCGCCCCAGCCTGCCTGTGCTTGTTCCGGTGTGACGTTCTTATTCTTCGCCCCTACGAACTGCCAAATTTCATCGCACTGCAAGCGTCGGACGCGCACGTTGCGGACATGGGCATCGTGATAGTCGGCGCAGGCATTGCCGATCTTCGGCAAGAGTTTTAGGACGGTATTGAAGGCTACGTCGCACATCCGCGACGTAGAGCGAAGCGAGTTTCCCTCAACCAGAGCGGCAATAATGCGGGCGCGGTCGGACGTACTCAAGCGGTTCATACAAGTATTATGCATGAGCCGCTCAAGCATGTCAACCGTTATTCTACTGATTGATAAGAGAATCTATCCAGAGAAAGGGGACGTAGACGAATCAGTTGCGCTTGCTTCATTACGTCCAACGCTTCGGCGATCTCTTTATTCTCTTCCATGTACTTAGCAAGGGCGGTCTCAGCCGTAGGGGACCACTTCTTATCTGCCTTCTTTGAAACTTTCTTAGTCGCCATTGGGTTCCCTCCTTGGTTTATTCTGTGCGCCTGCGGCTCATAAGCGCCTCACAACGCGACTCTAGCAGTTTAGCAATGTTGCCAGACGCTAGAGACACATCGGCTCGAATGTAATAGTGCCAAACGTCAATCCACAGCGGATCGTCCTTCGGCAAGAGCCGAACTTTGAGCTTCAGGTCAGTCTTAGCGGCATTCCCATCAATCATCCGACCATGAACCTTGAACAGACCAACCGACGATAGTCTCGTGAGCACATTTTGTATGGCCTTGTTCCTCTCGTTCGCGGGCTTGAGCGCCGAGAACATGTAACGCTCTAGGTATTTAGATGCCACTGTTCGGCTGAAATCCATCAATTTTTCGCAATGGTCGATAAACGGAGCGTCGAGCACCGCTATCTGCTGCAAAATCGCCTTGGCGTCTTCCTTCTTCTTCACCGCTTCAGCGTAGTTTTTCAGCAGAGAAGACCGAGAATCAATGAAGGACTGCGCCGAAATCCATCGGATTAGTCCGCCAACGACCACGGGGACTTGGGCGTCAATAGGCCCCAACTCGGAACAGTATCCCATGATGATCTCGTCCGCGCCGAGGGCAATGATAGTGGCCGCGCTCTTCGCCCGATTTGGAACGATCACCCGAAATTCCTTACAGTAAGCTCGGCACAGTTCGATTATCTTCTCCGCGACAGTGCCGTCTCCGCCTGGCCCGCTGATAATCAGGTTCAACTGATCTACATCCCCAACGGAGAGGAGGATGTCGCCAAGTGCTGGAATATCGCTGCTATCTATTGAGGCTTGGTCGGAGCAAAAGAACGAGATGTATGCGGTTTTCGTCCCCTGAGGGGCCTTCGACTCAAGACCCTCCAGTAGCTTTTTCCGCTTCTCTCTTTGCGTCGCCCCAACATCGTGCTCATCGAGCACGTTTGAAAGAACCTGCTTCCGATCAGGAACTTTTACAAACCCTTCTTGGGGGGTAGCGTCGTCCGTCTGCATGTATGTGCTCATTACTGTTTCTCGCTCTGCCATCGGGCATTCGCTGCGTTCCTTGCGATCTCTTTTCGCTTTTCTGCGGTGAGAACTTCGGCACGCGCTTTGCCGCCCTTTATACCACCTTTCCGGCCAATCGCCGCTAAATATTGAGAAACGGCAGTTTGTCCGGCACTGGACATCTCGAACCGTTCGGTGACGAGTTTCACCGTCAACGCGGCAGCCTGGTTCGGGTCGGAAGGCATCTTTCGTAATCGTTTCACTCATCAATTATGCCGTCCATCCCACGAAAGATGCAAGTGCGGCTCAAGCAAAATGCGTCACTACCCCTGCGGGTGGTTTCTTGACAGCGGGCGAACGCTTACGCGATGCTTATAGGGCTGGGCCTGTGCTGCAGGCCCTCGGCGGCTTCCTGTGTGCGCATCTGCGCGTGGCTAGGCAGGGGTCTTCCGTTCGCCGCCGGCAGCTTTTCACCTCAAGCACCTCCAGGCCAGGTTGCGGGTCCAATCGCAACTCCGGGGCATGCTCCGGCGATGGTCGGTGTGCGACGGTTTGAAGATGTGTTTGGCGACGAATCATTGGTAGCTGGAAGGATGGAATCAGATGGCACCGAACGCTTTCTCCGCGCAGCCGCTTCTTCTGATGCTGGTCTTCGTCGCCTTGATGTATTTCCTGATGATCGCGCCAAACCAGAGGAAGCAGAAGAAGTGGCAGGAGATGTTGAGCAAGCTGAAGAACGGCGACCGGGTGACCACCAACGGAGGCATTCGCGGAGTCATTATCTCGGTCAAAGACGATACCGTGCAACTGCGCGTCCCGCCGGACAATGTCAAGCTCGAGTTTGTGAAGAGCGCCATCGCCGCGGTGACGCTGCCAGAGGATACGAAGCAGAGTTAAGGCACCAGGGATAAGGGGTAAGGCGGCCCGGGCCGCCGCCGCGGGACTGGGATAAGGGAAGCAATGGGCAAGAATCTGAAGGGCAAGACGGCGTTCATCGTAGCCATCCTGGTGGTGTTCTGCTATGGCTTTTTGGGCATCCCCCGTGGATTGACCCCGGCCGCGCTGAAGCAGGCGCTGACCGATCACATCAACCTCGGGCTCGACCTCAAGGGCGGGACGCACCTCGTCCTGGTCGTCCACGTGGAAGAGGCAGTCACCGACACCACCGACCGCGACGTGCAGCGTCTGCAGGACGATCTGGAGAAGGCTGGCGTCACCGGCGAGACGGTGCGCAAGCCGGATCCGGCCCATCCCGAGACCATCACGGTCAGCGGCATTCCCGTGGGCAAGGCGAGCGACGCCCGCTCCGTGATGGACGGCAACGATTATGTCAGCTACGACGTGACATCGCTTCCCGACGGAAGCGAGAAGCTCACCATGAAGCCGGGCGCCATCCGCAGTCTGGAGGCATCCACGCTGGAGCACTCCATCGAGACCATCCGCGCGCGCCTTTCCCCCCTTGGCGTCACCGAGCCGACGGTCCAGCAGTATGGACTGGGCGACAACGAGGTGCTGGTCGAGCTGCCTGACATCTCCGATCCAGGCAAGGTCGAGGACGCCATCAAGTCGCAGTCCAAGCTGGCCGTCTTCGCCGTGGTCAGCGGCCAGGGGCCGTGGGAGAGTGACCAGGCAGCGATGACTGCGCTGAATGGGGTGGTCCCGCCGGATGACCAACTGCTGCATGGCAACACCTCGCCAAACTCTCCCGACCAGGTCTATCTGCTGGAGCGGGCCAGCGTGGTGGAGGGAACGGACTTCCGCGATGCGCAGCCCTCGACCGACCAGAACGGCCGTCCCAACCTCACCTTCACGCTCACCACCGAGGCCGGCGACCGCTTCTACAAGTACACCTCCGCCCACTCCAAGAACAGCGCGAACCCGGGTTCCATGGCCATCGTTCTGGGCAACCGGGTGCGCGAGGTGGCAACGATCGACACGGGGATTCGCGACCGCGGCGAGATCATCGGCTCCTTCACCAAGGACGAGGTCGACAACCTCTCGCTGATGCTGCGCACCGGCGCTCTGCCCGCCTCCATCGACACGCTGGAGACCACCACGGTTGGCCCCAGCCTGGGCGCGGCGTCCATCCGGCAGGGGATCATTGCGGCCGTCGCCGGCATGATGGCGGTGCTCGTGTTCATGCTGATCTACTATCGCGGCGCGGGCATCAACGCGGACCTCGCGCTGTTCCTCAACCTCATCATCCTGCTCGGCTTCATGGGCTACACCAATTCCACGCTTACCCTGCCCGGCATTGCCGGCGTCATCCTGACCATCGGTATGGGCGTGGACTCCAATGTGCTGATCTTCGAGCGCATCCGAGAAGAGTTGCGCGCCGGCAAGACCTCGGCCGTGGCCGTGCAGCAGGGCTTTGGCCACGCCTGGATCACCATTGTGGACACTCACGTCACTACCATTGTCTCGGCCGCCATCCTCTTCCTCTTTGGCACCGGCCCGGTGCAGGGGTTCGCGGTCACCCTCACCTTCGGTCTGCTGGCCAACCTGTTTACCGCCGTCTTCGTATCGCGCACCATCTTCGACGCAATCCTGGCAAGCAAGGATCGCGGCGCGGCTTTGTCGATTTAGGAACGTGGTTGTCCGTTCTCCGTTCTCCGTTCTCCCTTCTCCGTAAGGACGAAACGAGCAACGGACAACGAACACCGGATAACTGGAGCTTTTCGTGGAACTGTTTCGTGATGTAAACATCGACTGGCTGGGCAGGAAGTGGTACTTCCTGAGCTTTTCGCTTATCTTTTCCGTGGCCGGCATCCTCAGCATGTTGTTCTGGCACGGCATTCCGCGTGGCGTGGACTTCAAGGGAGGCACGCAGATTACGGTTCCCTTCGATGCCCCGCCCAACGAGGACCACATCCGTCAGGCGCTGGATCGGGCCGGCGTCAAGGACTTCACCACCCAGCGCATCTCCTCCCCCACCGGACAGCAGCGCAACGATGTGGTGATCTCTCTGCCCCAATCCACCGCCGCCGACCAGAACCACGACGCGGGCCGTCAGGCCGTTGAAGACGCCTTGCGCGCCAACTACCACGACTCCGGCTTCAGCCAGCCCAGCGTCGACATCGTCGGCCCCACCGCGGGCAAGCAGTTGCAGAAGCAGGCGGCGCTGGCCACCGCCTACTCGCTGATTGGGATGCTCATCTACCTCTGGTTCCGCTTCGAGCTGATCTACGGCGTCGCCGCCGTGGTCGCCGTCTTTCACGACACCCTCATCACCGTGGGCGCATTCAGCCTCACCAACCAGGAGATCACCCTCACCGTCATCGCCGCCATCCTCACCCTCATCGGCTACTCCATGAACGACACCATCGTCGTCTTCGACCGTATCCGCGAGAACCTCTCGCTTTCGCGCAGGGAATCCCTGACCGATGTCGTGAACCGCAGCATCAACCAGACGCTCAGCCGGACCGTCATCTCCTCCGGCCTCACCTTCCTCACCGTCATGAGCCTCTATCTCTTTGGCGGCGCGGTGCTGCACGGCTTCTCCTTCGCCCTGGTCGTCGGAATCCTCATCGGCACCTACTCCTCCATCGCGGTCGCCGCGCCCATGCTGGTGGCCTATCAGGACTGGCGCAAGAGCCGGGGCAAGATTTCCAACCTGCCGGCCAAGCGCCCCCGGGCGCAATCGGCCTGATCGGCTCGCCCGGGTTTTCAGCTGTGTGTGTTTTTGTGTAAGATTCATTGGGGCCGGTTTCAGGATTCTGGGCCCCTTCGCAGATAGGCATTGCGGCCCCGGGAACAATGTAGCCCGGCGCGGTGTCTAAGCTGGGTAGAACTTTTTTGCGAGGCTGTCATGTTTGAAAGCGCTTTGATGGAATCCGGCGGTCAGCTCAAGACCAGGACAAGTCGGTGGATGATTGCCACCGGCGCATTCAACCTGACCATCCTGGCCATCATCATGCTGATTCCGCTGATGTGGCCCGATGCCCTCCCCAGGATGGCCCTGACGGCGTTGTTGGTGGCCCCGCCCCCGCCGCCCCCGCCCCCGCCGCCCCCGCCGCCCCAGGTCAAGGTTGAACAGGTGAAGCTTGTCTCCGAGATCGACTCCGGCCTGCACGCCCCAACCAAAATCCCCAAAGAGATCAAGATGATCAAGGAAGACGCAGCCCCGGTGACCGGTACCGGAGTTGTCGGGATGGGGCAAGGTATGGGAGGCCCAGGAGGCGCCGTCGGAAGCAACCTCTTTAATTCCTTGAGCAGCAATGTGCCCATTACCCCCAGGGTCGTTGCAAAGCCGACCGGGCCGGTGCATCTCTCCAGCGGAGTGGTCGCCGGCATGATCATCTCTAAGCCCGAGCCCACATATCCGGCCATCGCCAGGGCCGCTCACGTTCAGGGGGCCGTCATCCTGCACGCCGTCATCTCCAAGCAGGGCACCATCGAGCACTTGGAGGTCGTCAGCGGAAATGGCATGCTGGTCAACGCCGCCAGGGATGCGGTTAGCCGCTGGCGATACAGACCCTATATTCTGGACGGAGAACCCACCGAGGTCGAGACCAGCATTACCGTCAACTTTACCTTCGAATGAGTCAGCGCAGCCGGCTGGTTGCGGTCGTAGATCGGATTTTGCATCTAAGGTTATTGGTTCAGTTTTTTAGTTCGGCTTTTTTAGTTCGGTCCAGTCCAATGTCGTATAGAAACCAGGAGGAAAGATTCCAGTGATTCTCGCTCATCTCGCAAACTTCGCTTACCTTCCCGCGCCGCTCGCCATGTTCTTTCAGGACACCGGCGGAACAGTCAGCTTCAGCGCCTCCGGTCTGATCTCCAACATGGGTTGGCCGGCGCGCATCATCGCCATCATCCTGTTCATCATGTCCATCTGGTCGTTGGCCGTCATGATCGACCGGTGGCTGTACTTCAACGCGGCGCGCAAGCAGTCGCGCGAATTTGCCCCCAAGGTTGCCGGCGCGCTGAAGGATGGCCGTCTGGACGAGGCAATCAAGCTCGGCGACCGCAGCAAGAAGTCGCATCTCGCAGAAGTCGTCACCTCCGGCCTGCAGGAGTTCCGCAGCTTCGGCTCGGGTGGCAATATCTCCGAGGAGCAGATTGAGAGTTCGCAGCGCGCCCTGGAACGGGCCGAGGCGATCGTTCATGCCAAGCTCAAGCGAGGCCTTGGCGGTCTGGCAACCATCGGCTCCACAGCTCCCTTCATCGGTCTGCTCGGGACCGTCATCGGTATCCTCAACGCCTTCCAGCAGATCGCCTTGCAGAAGACCTCGGGCATTGGCGCGGTCGCCGGCGGTATCTCCGAGGCCCTGGTCACCACCGCGTTCGGCCTCTTCGTCGCCATCCCCGCCGTCATGACATTCAACTTCTTCACCAATAAGGTGGAGTCGTTCGACGTCGAGATGGACAACAGCTCCAGCGAACTGGTGGACTACTTCATCAAGCAGAGCCACCGCTAGCAAGGTCGCCCTGCTGATGGGCAGGGGAGCAATTCACTGGGACGGAATGGCCTTCGGAGGCCGGCAAGCGGACTGCCTCCGAAGGCGCACCGCCTGACGTGACCATGACGGCAACCACGGCCCAGGCCGCGAACGACCGAACGGGACAAACTCATATGGGTATCAACAAGCGCGAAGAAGGCAAAAAGGTCAACTCCAACATCAACGTCACGCCCATGGTGGATGTGATGCTGGTGCTGCTGATCATCTTCATGGTCATTACCCCCATGCTCAACAACAAGGTCTATGTTGACCTGCCGGTGGCCACGGCCGCGGTCGTTATGGAGAACGCCAACAAGGAAGACGCGGTCACTGTCGCCGTCACGCGCGACGGCCATACCTACCTTGGCGCAGACCCCGTGAACCCCGACGACCTGGGTGCGAAGGTCGCGCTCAAGCTGGAGAACAAGACCGACAAACAGGTCTTCCTGAGGGCCGATATCCGCGCCAACTATGGCAAGGTGATGAACGCTGTCGACCAGATCCGCACGGCCGGAGTCAGCGAGCTTGGACTGCTCACAGAGAAGCGCGATTCGGAAGATACCGTTCAGAAGTAAGCAGCAGCAACCCCTGCCGTTCCAGGGCAGGCAGACCGGCAGACATCGGTCGATTGCAACAGATGGTCTAAGGAGATTGTTATGGGAATGGGCGGTGGTGGTGATACAAACCATGCGATGTCGGAGATCAACGTTACGCCGTTGATCGACGTTCTTCTGGTGCTTCTCATCATCTTCATGGTGATCGTGCCGGTGACGCCGAAGGGGTTGAACACGCTGATTCCGCAGCCGCCCAAGAACCTGGATACTCCCCCGCCCGAGCAGACGATCGTCGTCCAGGTGCAGGCCAACGGCGCAGGCGAGCCCACCTACAAGATCAACGAGACTGCCTTCAACAAGTCTGAGATCGAGCCCAAGCTGGCCGAGATCTTCGCCACTCGCCAGGAAAAGGTCATGTTTGTCAAAGGCGATCCGTCGCTCGACTTCCGCAAGGTCGCCGAGGTGATCGACTTCGGCCATCAGGCGGATGTGGACAACATCGGTCTGATTACCCCGCAGGTCGAAGCCGGCCATTAAGGCCTGCCGGTTGCCACCGACGCGGATGCGTTTTATCGGGGGGAGGGCCAGGTGGCCTTCCCCTCTTGCGTTAGGGCATTTTCACGGTTATCGCAATGCCGCGATGTATTGTCATTCTGACCCTGAGCTTGCCGAAGGGGAAGAATCCCCGTATTTTGCTCGCAGCGCGGTCCATTACTCAATCGCTGAAAGTGCTTTAATCGTCAGCCTTCCAGCGCGTCGTTCACGTCGCGGACCAGGTTGCGCAGGTAGCTGCGCCGGTTGAGCAGCGCCACCATCGCATCGCGCGCGGCCAGCTTTGCAGGCGCATCGCTCGCGTCCAGGGCCGCGTCCCACCTCGCCCACAGCGTCTCCAGCTCCTCCTGCGTTTCTGTCATCTTGGTATCGAAGCCGGTCTTGGCGGCCAGCAGATCGCTGCGCAACTGCGGATCGTCCTCGCCCATCTTTTTCGCGGCGCGCATCTCTTCCAGCTGCATGTTCAGCTCGAATGCCTCTTCCAGCAGGTCCTCGGGGACGATCTGCTTCTTGGCCGTGCCGCTGGTGCGCGCTGCCTCGGTCGCGGCTTTCGACTGCTCCTCCAGCTCCACGCCTTCGAGCTTCAGCAGGTACTCGGTGCGCGCGATGGGGTCCTTCAGCGTGCGATAGGCGTCGTTGAGCCGCGAGCTTTCGACCAGCGCCGCTTCTTGCTCCTCGGCGGAACGGGCGGCGAAGCGGTCGGGATGCAGCCTGCGGCTCAGCGCATAAAAGCTCTTCTCCAGCGCAGCGGTGTCGATGCCCAGCTTCGCGGGAAGAGAGAATATTTCGAAGTAGGTGCGTGGTCCGTCGTGGCCCATTACGTTGAGAAGCTGGAGCCGCAGCCGCAGGATTTGGTGGAGTGCGGGTTGATGAAGTTGAAGGCCTGCCGCAGCAGCGTCTCCTCGTAGTCCAGCGTCATGCCGCTCAGGTAGATGAAGCTCTTGGGATCGACGAAGATGCGCAGCGGCGGCTCGCCGGTGGCCGTTGGGTCGAGATGCGTCTGGCTGAACGAGTAGATGCGATCGCGCTCGCGCGGCTGCGAGTCGAAGCGGATGCTGTAGCTCAGCCCCGAGCAGCCGCCGCCGGTAATGCCCACGCGCAGGCCGCCGGCAGCGGGCGAGATATGTTCCTTGGCCATGGCGGTGCGGATGCGTTTCAACGCGCGCGCCGTCACCTGGATTCCCTTGGAGCCGTCCGCCTCGCCGTCGGCGGCGATCGCGGGCTGCGCCGGAGCGGGCGCGGGCGGCGGCGCGGCCACTGCGCCGGTTGGGGTTGCGGTTTGTAGAGCTACGACTGCCATGGTTCTTCTTTCTGCTTCTTAGCTGGCTGCCGCAACTGCAACGACAGCCTCTTCGGCCACGCCGTTCTTTTTCTTCCAATCGCCAATCGCCGCGCGGATCGCGTCCTCGGCCAGTACCGAGCAGTGGATCTTCACCGGCGGCAGCGCCAGCTCCTTCACAATATCGGTGTTGGAGATGGTCAGCGCCTCGTTGACGGTGCGGCCCTTGACCCACTCGGTGGCCAGCGACGAGCTGGCGATCGCCGAGCCGCAGCCGAAGGTCTTGAACTTGGCGTCCTCGATCACCTGCGTCCGGGGGTTGACCTTGATCTGTAGGCGCATGACGTCGCCGCACTCCGGCGCGCCCACCAGGCCGGTGCCGACGCACTCCGACGCCTTGTCCAGCGTGCCCACGTTGCGCGGATTCTCGTAGTGACTTAGTACCTTATCGCTGTATGCCATTGTGTCTCTCCTTGGTTCCTTGAATCTTTACTGTGTGGCCGCAGGCAGCAGGCTTTGCCAACTTCCTACGGCGTCGGGGTCCGCTACAAGACTGCGCGCCGTGTCCTGGCCCCGGTTGCGAAATAGTCGATTGCTCCATAGATCGCCGAATATACGCCCAGCGACAACAGCAGGTTGCAGGCGAAGCGGGCGATCTGGTAGCCGGAATGCGGGTTGCGGCTGAGCGCCAGCGACAGGATCGAAAGCAATGCAATCGGCAGAGCGCCAATCAACCACGTAAGTCTCAATCTCATCTCATCCTCCTGGCCGGCGGTTCCGGCCCCATCTGAATCCCTTCCCGGCCCAACTTCGCTTGCTATTCGATGCTCTCGTCCAACGAACGATGCTCAGTGCGCGGCCCATTCAATCTTGGTCAAATCAATGCCTTCCTGCACCATCTCGTAGAGCGGGCTCAGCTCGCGCAGCTTGCGCACTACGTCGATCACCTTGTCCGCCACGTAATCCACCTCGGCGCGGGTGTTGAAGCGGCCCAGGCCGAAGCGAATGGAGCTGTGGGCGATCTCGTCGCCCAGGCCCAGCGCCTTCAGCACGTAGCTCGGCTCCAGCGTGGCCGAGGTGCAGGCCGAGCCGCTCGAAACCGCGATGTCGTTGATGCCCATCAGCAGGCTCTCGCCCTCCACATAGACAAAGCTCATGTTCAGGTTGCCGGGCAGGTGATGCTCCATGTTGCCGTTCACCTGAACGTAGTCCAGCGCGGCTTCCAGCTTGGCGCGCAGGTGGTCGCGCAGCTCCCGCTCGCGGACGGCTTCGGCGGCCATCTCATTCATGCATATCTCGCAGGCCGCGCCCAGGCCGACAATTCCGGGCACGTTCAGCGTGCCACTCCGCATTCCGCGCTCGTGCCCGCCCCCGTTGATCTGCTCGGTGATCTGCACCCGCGGGTTGCGCCGGCGTACGTACAGCGCGCCCACGCCCTTCGGCCCGTAGAGCTTGTGCGCCGAGATGCTCAGCACGTCGATGTTCATCTTCTGCACGTCCACCGGGACCTTGCCCACGGCCTGCACCGCGTCGCTGTGGAAGAGGACGCCCTTCTCGTGGCAAATCTTGCCGATCTCCGCGATGGGCTGGATCACGCCAATTTCGTTGTTCGCAAACATGATCGAAACCAGAATCGTCTTCTCCGGCCCCTCGGTGACGATGGCGCGTTTCAGGTCGTCAAGGTCGATCAGCCCGTCCGCCATCACCGGCAGATACGTCACCCGGAAGCCCTGCTTCTCCAGCTTCTTGCATGTGTCCAGGATGGCCTTGTGCTCCGTCACCTGCGTGATGATGTGGTTGCCCCGCTCGCGGTACATCTCGGCGATGCCCTTCAGCGCAAGGTTGTTGCTCTCCGTCGCGCCGGACGTGAAGATGATCTCCTTCGCGCTCGCGCCAATCAGCCGGGCAATCTGCTCGCGCGCGACCTCGACCGCCTTCTCCGCCTCCCAGCCGAACTGGTGGTTGCGGCTGGCCGCGTTGCCGAACTTGCCGGTCAGGTACGGCATCATCGCTTCCAGCACGCGCGGGTCCAGCGGCGTCGTCGCATGGTTGTCCATGTAGAGCGGAAGATGCACGCCCTCGGGCAGCGGCGTCGTCGAATGGGTGATGACGACTCCGGTGCTATTCATGCCGGGGACCGCGCCGTTGCGGCCGTTCCCGTTCCCGTTGTGGCTGATCGCATTCTGAAGACTCATTGCGTCACTCCTCCGTACTTCCAATCCCTCGAACCTCGAACCTGGATCTACTCCAGGATGCTCACCAGTCTGCCGCGCAGCGCGACGGCTTCGTCGCCGCGTGCGGCCTCTGCCGTCTCGATCAGGTCGTTGATGTGGATGTTGCTGAGCAGCTCCTTGATGCTGTCGTTCACCTTGCGCAGCGGTTCTTTGATGGTGCAGTGCCCGGCCAGGTCGCACGATCCGTGGATCGTGATGCAGCTGGTGATAAACAGCGGCCCATCGATGGCGCGGATCACCTCGAAGGCCGAGATCTTCGACGCAGGCCG
>JBEKWE010000056.1:0-16005 GCA_049513335.1 Acidobacteriaceae bacterium
CCACCCCAGCGAGCAAAGGCTGCTCGCCGGGGCCCCGGATGTGGGGGCACCCGGCAAAAACAGGCAACGGCAGGTCGTTTGCTACCGCAAACGATACCCCACACTCCACCCCAGCGAGCAAGCTCGCCGGGGACTCCGGCCTGCGCCGATAAGGCTGGCGCGAGGATGGGGCACCCGGCACCCGCGGGTCTCTGTGTTTGTTTCTTACTACTTTAATTATACGGGTTGGAGGGAAACTAGTATGCCAACTATTTTACGGGGGGAAGTGGTTGATGGGGTGTGGGTTATGGGGATTTTGGAGGGTCGATGGGGTTGACAGGAAAAACAGTGGGTAGTGGGTAGTGACGAACAGGCAACGGTCGGCGGACGGAAAGGTGAGGGGGTTAGTTTTCGGAGGGCTTCTCGATGTGGTCGATGACGAGGGTTTGGGCGGGGATTTTGATGGGGGTGAAGCGGAGGCCGAGGGCATTGATGTCCCAGTGGGAGAGCGGGTCGGGATCGTCCGTGGAGATTACGCCTTCGGGCAGCTTGGAGTCGGGGTCGTCGACCCAGTTGAGAACAAAGTCGTAGTGGCCGGTGAGGCCGGTGTGGTCCTGGACGGGATGGCCTGCGGAGTTGGTGGAGAGGTACTGCGCGAAGTCCTGCATGGTTGCGTTGAAGAAGGCCTGGATCTCTCCATAACGACCCTGGGGCACCAAAACTCCACCGCTTGCGAGCTGGACGCCGGTTGGGAGGGTTGTGCCGGGTTTGGATTCAGTGAGGCGCGGGGCGCGTTTGCCTGGTTCGATGGACCAGCCGGAGATGGGAGGGCCAGGAACCATGTGGGCGACGAGATGGCAGCGGTCGGCGAGCATGGTCTGCAACATCTGCCGGAGCATTGGCTTCTTGTCGAGGGTGAGGCCCTGCTTCTGCCACTCGGCGAGGTCTGCCTCGGAGACTTTAGCGTCGATTGCGTAGGGATCGCCGAGCCAAGGCGGCGCGCCGGAGAGGCGCTCTCTGGACCAGTAGAACCAGCCCTGGGGGAAGTAGGCGATCATGATGGTGTAATACAGCGACTGGCCGGGCACGCTGTAGCCGTCGGGTGTGGTCATCCAGAAGAACCCCCCGTTGGACTTGGCGGGATGGATGGAGACGACATCGAAGGCGAGGGGTTTGGCGGGTGCGGGAGCGGGGGTTGACTGGCCGAGGGCGATTCCACAGGTCAGCAGGGCGGTGGTGACGACTCTCCGGAGCACGGGTTTCTCCTCGGTAGAATGGTACACGCCGGACTGCGAGAGACAAATACGGAGGTCCCGAGCTGCGGTTGGGGCAACGATTTTCAGTACCCAACCACAGGTCCTTCGACTGCGTTGCCCACTGTTCGGTGGGCAACTTCGCTCAGGATGACAGGACAAGGCCGGGGCTGAAGCCCGGTTCTTCGCGGGAAAAGATTCAGGGGCCTGAAGGCCCCTGCTCCCTCCGGAAAGACAAAAAACCCACTCATGCCGCGATAAAACCGCGTCATGAATGGGGCACCCGAAGGACAACGACGGAGATTCTGACTCTTCGAGTCAGAATGACGAGCCCAGGGGTGAATGACGAGCCCAGGGGTGAATGACGAGCCTGGAGTGTGGTGAGCCCTGGGGTGGGTTATTTGCCCTGGGCGGTGGCGAAGCGTTTGTTGATCTCGTCCCAGTTGACGGTGTTCCACCAGGCGGCGAGGTAGTCTGGGCGGCGGTTGTTGTACTTGAGGTAGTAGGCGTGCTCCCAGACGTCGTTGCCGAGGATGGGATAGAGGCCCTCGGAGAGGGGATTGTCCTGGTTGGCGGAGGTGACGATCTTGAGCTTGCCGGCCTGGAAGACGAGCCAACCCCAGCCGGAGCCGAACTGCTTTGCGGTGGTCTCGTTGAAGAGCTTCTTGAAGGATTCGAAGTCGCCGAAGTCGGCCTTGATCTGGGCGGCGATGGCGCCATTGGGATCGCCTCCGCCAGCGGGCTTCATGATCTGCCAGAACATGGTGTGGTTGACGTGGCCGCCGCCGTTGTTCTGCACGACCTTGCGGATGTCCTCGGGGATGGCGCTGAGGTGCTTGATGAGGTCTTCGGGGGACTTGGCGGCGAGCTCGGGGTGTTTGTCGATGGCGCCGTTGAGGTTGGTGACGTAGGCCTGATGGTGCTTGTCGTGGTGCAGCTTCATGGTGGCTTCGTCGATGTGGGGCTCGAGGGCGTTGTAGGCGTAAGGAAGAGGGGGAAGTTCGTAGGCCACGGTGGTTTCTCCTATCGGTGATGGGGCGAATCAAAGAACTGCTATCCGCAGTATTGGATGCAAGGGAGCGGGGGACGGTTCGGCGAGTTTTGGCCAGGGGATTGTTGTGCGACCAGGATTTTCGCGCAACGATCAAAGGCCCGGGCTAAAGCCCCATTGAATCCATTGGTTTCTTTCAGGGGGCTGAAGCCCCCTGCTAATCCGGAAAGACAAGAACCCAACCCATCGCAATAAGGCCGCGATGAATGGGGCACTCGGCTAGTACACTATAGAGAGGCGCGCCAATAGATCAAGACAAGGGAAAAGGGAAGAGAATGAGCGATCGGCAGAACGAACTGGACCAGCTTTCCATCAATGCATTGCGTTTTCTGGCGTTGGACGGGGTTGAAAAAGCGAAGTGCGGCCATCCTGGAGCGCCGCTGGGCTGCGCCCCGATTGCGTATCTGCTGTATCACAAGCTGATGAAGCACGATCCGGCGGCGCCGAAGTGGATCGACCGCGACCGGTTTGTGCTGTCGAATGGGCACGCCTCGATGCTGCTGTACGGCGCGCTGCACCTGTCTGGATACAACCTGCCGCTGGAGCAACTGGAGCAGTTCCGGCAGTGGGGATCGGAGACGCCGGGGCACCCGGAGTACGGCGAGACGCCAGGCGTGGAGGTGACGACCGGGCCGCTGGGGCAGGGCTTCGGCATGGCGGTGGGAATGGCCGCGGCAGAGAAGCACCTGGCGGCGGTGTACAACCGCGATGGGCACGCGGTGGTGGACCACCACACCTATGTGCTCTGCGGCGATGGCGACCTGATGGAGGGCGTATCGCATGAGGCGGCCTCGCTGGCGGGAACGCTGGGTCTGGGCAAGCTGATCGTGCTGTACGACGACAATCTGATCTCGCTGGATGGGCCTACTTCGCTCAGCTACACGGAGGACGTGACGCTGCGCTTCGAGGCGTACAACTGGCAGGTGTTGAGCGTGGCCGACGGCAACGATCTGGTGGCGATTGAGGACGCGATCAACGCAGGCAAGGCGGACACAACGCGGCCGACGCTGATCCGGGTGCGGACGGTGATTGGATACGGAAGCCCGAGGGCGGGGACAAACAAGGTCCACGGTGAGGCGATGGGCGCGGAGAATGCAAAGGCGACCAAGAAAAATCTGGGCTGGCCCGAGGACAAGAGCTTCTATGTTCCCGAGGAGGCGCGCAGGAATTGGGAGACCGCGAAGCCGAAGGGCAAGAAGCTGCACGCGGAGTGGGACGCGGACTTTGCCGCGTACAAGAAGGCGTACCCAGAGCCGGCGGCGGAGTTCGAGCGCGTGGTAGCGGGCAAGCTGGCGGACGGCTGGGAGAAGGCGATTCCGAGCTTCCCGGCAGGGCCGGAGGCCAAGGCTGTGGCCACGCGCAACGCTGGACATGTGGTGATGAACGCGATTGCGAAGGCGGTGCCGGAGCTGTTTGGCGGGGCGGCCGATATTTCGGCATCCACCAAGACGAACTTCAAGGACTCGCCCAGCTTCCATGTGGACGCGACGGGGCGGAACGTGTACTTCGGCGTGCGCGAGTTCGCGATGATGGCGATGGTGAACGGAATGGCGGCGCACGGCGGGCTGATTCCATTTGGCTCGACGTTCTTCGTCTTTTCGGACTACTGCAGGCCGGCGATCCGGCTGGGCTCGCTGATGGGGGTGCATGCGCTGTACGTGTTCACGCACGACTCGGTGGGACTGGGCGAGGACGGGCCCACGCACCAGCCGATCGAACAACTGATGAGCCTGCGCGCGATGCCGAACCTGACGGACTTTCGTCCGGCAGACGCGAATGAGACGGCGGTTTGCTGGCGGCTGGCGCTGGAACGGAAAGGGCCGAGCTTCATGGCGCTGAGCCGGCAGGACCTTCCGGTGCTGGATGCGGCGCCGGCAATTGCGGGAGTGCCGAAGGGCGCGTATTCGAGGACGCCGGAGGTGACGAAGGCGGACGTGATTCTGCTGGCGGCGGGCTCTGAAGTGACGACCTGCCTGAAGGCGGCGGCAGAGCTGAAGGCGGCGGGGATTACGGCGAAGGTGGTGTCGATGCCGAGCTTCCGCATCTTCGACGAGCAGAGTGCGGTGTACAAGGCTGAGCTGCTGCCCGAGGGGACGCCGAAGATCTCGCTGGAGGCGGGCGCGACGATGGGCTGGTGGAAGTACGTCGGGACGAACGGCGCGGTGATCGGGATCGACCGGTTTGGGGCGTCTGCACCGGGGCCGATTGCGATGGAGAAGCTGGGAATCAGCGTGGCCAATGTTGTGGAGCACGCCAAGAGACTGGTGAAGAAGTAGGCCAGGTTCGAGGTACAAGGTTCGAGGTTCGAGATGGTCGAGACGGAACGCGAGATTCTGCGCGAAAAGAATGAGGAGGCGAAGCTCGGCGAGCGGACGCCGTTCGATTCTTCGCTGCAGGCGACGTACGAGGACAGCGTGGCTCCCGAGAGCGATTGGGAGTGCGAGGATTCGTAGTAGAGCGGCGCGACGACATGTGCTACAGGCAAGTTTCGCGGACAAGACAAATACGGAGATTCTGGCTGCACCAGAATGACGACGCGAATTGTTGGTTGAGGTACCACGATGACGCAGGATGAGGCGAAGCGGCTGGTCGCGAAGCGCGCGGTCGAGTTCGTACAGGACGGGATGGTGGTCGGGCTGGGCACGGGGACGACTGCGACGCTCTTCATTCGCGAGCTTGCGGCGTGCGCGCGAAAGATTCGCTGCGTGGCGTCGTCGGACGCGAGCCATGAGCTTGCGGAGTCTCTGGGCATGAGCGTCGCGACACTGGTAGAGCTGCCTGAGCTGGACGTATACATCGATGGGGCCGACGAGATTGCGCGCGTTCCCGGGCTGGGCTTTGGGCTCATCAAGGGCGGAGGCGGCGCGTTGCTGCGGGAGAAGATTGTGGCCAGCGCGGCCAAGAGCTTCATCGTTGTGGCAGATTCGACGAAGCTGGTCGAGGTGCTGGGCAAGTTTCCTCTGCCGGTGGAGGTGGTCAAGATGGCGCTGCCGTTGGTTGGGCCGCGGCTGGCGGCGCTGGGCTTGAACCCGAAGCTGCGACCAGCGAAGAGCGGCGGCGCGCCAAGTACGATTGCCGGGCCGTATCTGACGGATGAGGGGAACTACATCCTGGACTGCGCGTGCGGACGGATCGACGATCCGCAGAAGACGGCGGCGGCGATCCGCGGAATCGTCGGCGTGGTGGAGCATGGACTATTTCTCGGCATGGCGACGCTGGCTCTGGTGGCGGGAGAGAACGGCGTGAAGGAGATTCGGGCGTAGGTTGGAGGCGGCATGTTCGAGCGATTCACGCGGGGACGAGGCCTGTCCGCTGGTGAGATGAAACCGCGTCGGGTTTCCCAGAGCATCAACCGTGGCATGATCTTGGTGCTCAGTCCGCCCTTGGTGCGCCCGATCGCCTGATCGGAGCACATTTTTTGAGCGCTCCGGCAGATCGCGCCACGGAATCCCGGCTCGATAGCGGTACGGCACGGCCTCCACAAACAGCCGATTGTTCTCGGCGAGACGGCCTACCAAACCTCGCCGCCCGGCAACATGCCTTCGATCCGCTCCCACCGATCATCGGGCAACCCATAACGCCGTTGGCCCATGCCATCAGCCTATGAAATCAGCGACCCCGCGCATCTATCGAGTTTGATGACACGCCCTAGCTGCCCGGCCCATGCGCCGGTTTGCCTTCCTGCACATAGTTCCGGTTCCACTTGGGAATCTCGACAACGTACGTCCCCGGCCGCTCGATCACGGCCTGGCAGCCCAGCCGCGAGTTGAGCTCGATGCCCGCCGCCGTCTCCAGCCGGTCCAGCTCCATGTCTTCGGCCTCGCTGATCCCCTCCGCCCCCTGCTTCACATGCAGGTGGCATGTGGTGCAGGCGCACACTCCGCCGCACGCGTGGTCGAGGAAAATTCCATAGTTCTCCGCCACGTCGAGGAACGACATTGGCTGGCCGTGGCCCTCATAGGGCAGCGTGTCGAAGGCAAACTCCACCGTGCGGCCCTCGGGCAGAAACGTCACCCGCACCATGCCCTCGGCGGGCGGCTTCGAGAGATCGACTTCAGGCAAATCGGCAACGCGATCGGACATACGCCCTCCAAAACCTTAACACCGATTGACACCGACGAACACCGATCGAAAACAATAACGATTGAGAAAAAGAAAAACATCAAGAACAAAAGAGAACAACTGTGAATCATGTGCATTCATCCTGATCTTACGCAAAACCGATTTGCTCTCAATCCGCATTTGTTCTTGTAATTAATCGGTACCATCGGTGTTGATCGGCGTTAGGTCTTTTCCTCGGCCACAGAATCCTCTTCAAACTCGGCCTTGGCGAAGGCGTGCGGCGCGGTAACGTCTGCGCCCATGCTGGCGCGGGCCGCGTCCATCGTCTGGCCCTTCACCGCGGCCATCACTTCGGTGTCCATCATCAACTCGGCGAAGCGGCGCGTGGCCTTGTCGAGTTGCTCGATGTTCTGGCGAATCAGCTTGTAGTCGCTGCCCGCGGCAGAGATCTTCAGCTCGTCTACGCAGGCTGCAATCTGGGCCAACTCGTCGGGCGTCAACTGCTGCCACGCCGCGTGGCTGCTGCCCTTTTCCACCGCAGTGAGGATCGTCTCGGCCTCGTTCTTCATCTCGATGAGCTGCCGCGCATCCAGGTCTTCTTCGGCGTGGTCGAACGATGCCAGAATCATCTTCTCCACCTGCTCGTCGGTCAGGCCGTAGGCCGGTTTCACCTCGATCTCGGCCAGCTTGCCGCTGCGCTGCTCGCGGGCACTGACGTGCAGAATGCCGTTGGCGTCGATCAGGAACTTGACCTCGATGCGCGCCATTCCGGCCACCATCGGCGGAATGCCCTTCAGGTCGAAGCGCGCCAGGCTGCGGCAATCTTTGGCCAGCTCGCGTTCGCCCTGGACAACATGGATGGCGACGTTGGTCTGCCCATCGACGCCGGTGGTGAAGTGCTGGGTCGCGCTGGCCGGGATGGTGGAGTTGCGCTCGATGATCCGCGCAACTACGCCGCCCAGCGCCTCGATCCCCAGCGACAGCGGTGTCACGTCCAGCAGAAGCAGGTCGTCCAGCGCGGAGCCTGTGTTGGCGCCGGCCAGGACCTGCGCCTGCACCGCCGCGCCCAGCGCCACCACCTCGTCGGGGTTCAGCTCGGTGTGCGGCTTCTTGCCGCGCGCGCTCAGGCTGAAGAGCTCGTCGACCAGCGCGCGCACCGCGGGAATGCGCGTAGATCCGCCGACCAGCACCACCTCGTCGATCTCCTCGGCTGCGAGGTGCGCGTCCTTCAGCGCCTGCACGCAGGGCCGCGCGGTGCGCAGAATCGTCTGCGCGATCAGTTGCTCGAACTGCGTGCGTGAAATCTTGCGCGTGTACTGCTTCCCATTGGGCAGCATCACATCGAGCTTGGTCTCGCCGGCTTCGGAGAGCGCGATCTTCGCTTCGATCACGGCCTTGCGCACGGCCTGCACCAGCTCGCCGGTTGGGACCGCGTCCTTGTCGATGGAGAGGTCGGCGTCGCCCGCGATGTCGTCCAGCGCAATCGCGATCAGCAGGTTGTCAATGTCGTCGCCGCCCAGGTGTGTGTCGCCGCCGGTCGAGATCACCTCGAAGATCCCCTCGTGCAGCTTGAGGATGGAGATGTCGAATGTCCCGCCGCCGAAGTCGTACACCGCGATCAGGCCGTCGCGCTGCTTGTCCAGCCCGTAGGCCAGCGCGGCCGCCGTCGGCTCGTTTACCAGGCGCAGAACGTCCAGGCCGGCGATCCGCCCCGCGTCCTTGGTGGCCTGGCGCTGCGCGTCGTTGAAGTATGCGGGAACGGTAATGACGGCCCGGGTGACCGGCGCGCCGAAGAAGCGCTCCGCGTTCTTCTTCAACTGCAGCAGGATGTATGCCGAGATCTCCGGCGGCGTCAGTTGCAGCCCGCCCACTTCGAGCTTCAGCACATCGCCCGGAGCGATGCCCTCCACCAGCTTGAAGGGGAAGAGCTTCAACTCCTCCTGCACATCTTCGACGCCGCGGCCCATCAGGCGCTTGGCGGAGTAGACCACGCTGGCTGCGTCCTTCAGCAGCGTCGCCCGTGCGCCGTTGCCCACCACAAATCCGTGCTGATTGGCGTCGAAGGCCACCACGGACGGCACCAGCCGGTCGCCGTCCTCGCCGGGAATGATCGTCGGCTGATCGCCCTGCATGAACGCGACCAGCGAGTTGGTGGTGCCGAGGTCGATGCCAACCACCCTCGACGCGGCCTTCAATTCGCCCTGCGATGGAGTTGCTTCCGCCATTCCTTACCGTTGCCTCAGATCCTTTGCACATCTGCCCAGCGCTTCACTCATTGGATGTGATTCAGCCGTCACCGATTCCGCGCCAGGCTCCATTGTCTATTGTCCTACAGACAACCCGGCGGCATTCTGCATCGCGCTCAGCCAGTGTGGCGTGCGACCGGAACCGAGGCCGCAGGACTGCGCATGTCATTGGGACTGGATGAAGTTAGTAGCTGAGGAACTCGTGCGAACCGCGGCGCAGACGAACGCCGGCCACGCCAAAGACCAGCGCCAACAGAAACAGCGCGGCGTTCCAGTAGAACATGGGGCGGACCCAGCCGGGCGAGTAGGTGAGGTCCTGCCCGCTCCAGAGCGTGACCAGCGTGGCCACGATGAGGCACTGGAAGCAGAGGACCAGGAAGAGATGGCCGCGGCGGCGGCGGCGATCGAGGGCCTCGACCTGCTGCGGGGTCAGCGTGCGTTCCTCAATGGGGACCAGGGTGTTGGCCAAGGTTTGCCTCCGTGCGTCTGCCGGCGTACAAGGATTAGATCGCAGACCGGAGCGCGAAGATGCAACGGTTGAGCCGGAATCTACAGGAAGGCGACGGACTGGATTCCGGCGACGTCGAAGCGCTTGCGGCAGCGGATGTTCTTGCAGCCGACCAGGTCGTCGGTGCGCACCATGTAGCTCTGCGCCTTGGCGAAGCGGGCGCGGTCGCGCTCGTCGGCGCCGCGCGGAAGCTGGGCCTTCTTGCGGCGGACAAGCCAGCCGATCTGGTACTCGCCCGGCTGACCGCAGTGGGGACAGGTCATGGTGTGGGTGCGTTGCTCGGGGCTTTCGTCGAAAAAGTCACGTTCTTCCATGCTGGAACCCTCCGGATTGGCCGCCCGCTGGTCCGGCGCGGCAATCCTGGCCATACTGCTGCAATGGGAAGTATTGCATAATTGGGAGCTGTGACGCAGTGAGCGCGGGCACAGGGTGTTGCGAATGAGCAAGGCGAAGAAGCGGGTCTTCTCGGTGGTCAAGGCAGTCAAGCAGAATGCGCGGGACCGCGTCGGCCCCGTGCCGCCGGAGCGCGTCATCCCCGACCCGAAACAGAAGGCCGCCGCCAAACCAAAGCACAAGAAGACGCTGGCCGATCTGTTGAGCGGCAATTCTGACGGCAGCGAAGGATGACCCGCGCCGCGATTCTGTAAACTGGAGGGATGAGTCAGCAGGAGTTCGTCCTGATCCTCTTCCAGGTGGTGGTCTTGGTGCTGGCGTTCAGCGTGCACGAGAGCGCGCACGCCTACGCGGCCATGCGCCTGGGCGACCCGACGGCCTACATGCTGGGGCGCGTGACGCTGAACCCGATGAAGCACCTCGACCCAGTGGGCTCGGTGCTGGTTCCGCTATTCTGTCTGTTCTCTTCTCATGGCGCTTATTTGATTGGGTGGGCCAAGCCCTGCCCGATGACCACGCGCAACTTCCGCCACATCCGGCGCGACGACATTCTGACCTCGCTGGCGGGGCCGGCCAGCAACCTGGCGATGGCCACCGCTGCGCTCGTGCTGCTGATCGTCTTCAAGCACGCGTTTTCGGCCGGCCCCCCGGCGATCTTCTCGGCGATGGCGACGGCAAACCACATTCCGGTGGACACCAGCGCGCTGCCCCTGTTTCCGGTGGCGATGCTGCTCTACTACGGCGTACTCATCAACCTGCTGCTCTTTGTCTTCAACCTGATTCCGATTCCGCCGCTGGACGGGAGCCACGTTCTGCGCCACTTTCTGCCCTACCGCGTGGAGCAGGTGTACAACCAGATCGGGATGTACGGCCTGATCGTCCTGTTGTTCTTTGGCGGACATTGGATCTGGAGCTTTTATTCCCCGCTGATGAATCTCTACGACCGGCTGCTGCTGTCGCTGTAGAAGGGGCGAATCCTGTTACCCTTGCGATTGAGATGAAGATGAGCGAAGAGACAAAACAACCGGCGCCGCGGCGCGTGCTGAGCGGCATGAGGCCCACGGGCAAGCTGCACCTGGGCAACTATATGGGCGCGCTGAAGAACTGGGTGGAGTTGCAGAACGCGACCGAGGCCAGCGGCGCGCCGAAGTACGAGTGCTACTTCTTCATCGCGGACTATCACGCGCTTACCACCGACTACGCCGACACCAGCGGGCTCAAGGAGAACGTGCGGGATGTGGCGCTGGACTTTCTCTCCGCCGGGCTCGATCCGAAGCGCTGCACGATCTTTGTGCAGAGCGATGTTCCGGCGCACGCCGAGCTGAGTCTGCTGCTGGGAATGATTACGCCGTTGAGCTGGCTAGAACGCGTGCCCAGCTACAAGGACCAGCAGGAGCAGCTGAAGGAGAAGGACCTCGGAACGTTTGGATTTCTCGGCTATCCGCTGCTGATGAGCGCCGATATTCTGGTGTATCAGGCGGAGTTTGTGCCGGTGGGGCAGGACCAGGCCGCGCACGTGGAGATCACGCGCGAGATTGCGCGACGGTTCAACAATTTCTACAGCGGCGACGATCAGGAAATTCTTCCAGAGCCGCAGACGCTGCTGACGCCATCGCCCAAGCTGCCGGGCACCGATGGGCGGAAGATGTCCAAGAGCTACGGGAACACGATCCTGCTCAGCGACCCGGAGCCGGAGGTGCGCGCCAAGTTGAAGACCATGGTGACCGATCCGGCGCGCATCCGACGGTCGGACGCGGGAGACCCGGACGTCTGTCCTGTCTTCGATCTGCACAAGGTCTTCTCCACGGGCGAGACGCAGGCAGAGGTGCGCGCGGGATGCACTTCGGCGGGGATTGGCTGCATCCAGTGCAAGGGCTGGTTGGCCGATGCGGTGGTCAAAGAACTCGCGCCGATCCAGCAGCGGCGGCAACACTTCGAGGCGCACCCCGAAGAGGTGAAGGCGATCCTGGACGATGGCGCGGTGCGGGCCAACGAGCGCGCCGAGCAGACGATGCAGCAGGTGCGCGCTGCGGTGGGGCTCGAATAGCGATGGCGAAGAAGACGCAGAGCGACGCGACAGCAGGCGAGCCAAGCGGCGCGGTGGAGGACGAAGCGATCGCTCCGCTGCCTGAGGCATTTGCGCTCGAAACGGGGCCGGTCGTTCCCGCTGACGAGGCGAAGCGCGCTGGCGCGGCGGTGACCGGGGATGCGGCGCTGCAGGAAGAGGCTTCACAGTCGCCGTTCTCGGTGACCGTGGGGCAGGTGTACGACGGGCCGCTGGACCTGTTGCTGGACCTGATCCGCAAACAGAACATCGACATCTACGACATTCCCATCGCGCTGATTACAGCGCAGTTCCTGGACTACTGCCATCAGTTGCGGCAGACCGACGTGGACGCGGCGGGCGAGTTCATCTACATGGCGTCGCTGCTGATCCACATCAAGTCGAGGACGCTGCTGCCGCGCGATCCATCGGATGTGGCAGGGGCGGACGCGGAGGACCCGCGCCGCGAGCTGGTGGAGCGGCTGCTGGAGCACGAGCGTTTCAAGGCTGCCGCGCAGATGCTGATGCAGAAGCAACAGATCGAAGAGGCGACCTGGTCGAACCCCGGCATGAGGTCGTTTCTGCGCGAGGAGACGGGCGGCGACGAGGCGCGCGCCGGCGACGAGCAGGAGATTGCCGCGGACACGGTGGACCTGGTGCGCGTCTTTCAGCAGGTGCTGGAGCGGCTGCGCGAGCGGCCCGTGCTGGACGTGGACGAGGAGTCGGTGACGGTGGCGCAGATGATCGACTATGTGAAGCAGCGGCTGATGATGGAGGACCGGCCGGTGAGCCTGCGGCGGCTGCTGCACAGCACGCACTCGGAGCGGGCGCTGATCTGCATGTTTCTGGCGATGCTGGAGTTGGTGCGGTTGCAGGCGGTGCTGCTGCACCAGCCGCGCGAGCTGGGCGACATTCTGATCAAGAAGGCGGACAGCTTCGACCTGGTGTTTGCCGGTGAGGCGCCGGCGCGGGACGACTGGCGGTAATTACTCTGGGCGATATTCGCTTACTTTTGTGCGATATTCGTTCTTCATGCCCTGTTGTCCACAGCTCGCCGGCCCGTTCGGTTCATTTATAAGCAATTGATTAATATGCGGGTTAGATTGCGTCTGGATATGCGTTTGGGGCGAGCGGAGGGTGCGGAACGACGGAATCTTTCACGGAACTGTAACATTTCTGGCGTGTGAATAGAGTAGCGTTAGCTATGGATCAGCAATTCAAGTTAGGTGATTCATGGCCACGCCAGCCACGCTGCCCCAGCCCACAATACTCGAAGACAATCTGAAGAAGTCGTCCGCTGGAAAGATCGGCGTAGGCGTGTTTGGGCTGATTTTGGCGGGTGGACTGATCTATATCGGGGCGCAGGTGTGGGGCGACCTTTCGGTCGTCCATACGGTACATCTGTTTCCATACCTGCTGCTTGGGCTGGCGTTGCTGATTGCGCTGGGGTTCGAGTTTGTGAACGGGTTTCACGACACGGCGAATGCAGTGGCCACGGTAATCTATACCCACTCGCTGGAGCCGCATATTGCGGTGGTTTATTCGGGGATATTGAACTTTGTGGGGGTCCTGCTGAGCACGGGAGCGGTGGCTTGGGCGATCGTCTCGCTGCTGCCGGTGGAGTTGATTCTGAAGGGGAACACCGGCTCGGGCTTCGCCATGGTCTTTGCTCTGCTGGTGGCGGCGATCCTGTGGAACCTGGCGACGTGGTACCGCGGACTGCCGGTGTCCAGTTCGCATACCATGATCGGTTCGATCCTGGGCGTGGGGCTGGCATACCAGGTGATGATCGGGAAGACGGGAACCTCGGGCCTGGACTGGGAGCAGGTGAAGAAGGTGATAGCGGCTCTGTGCATCTCGCCCGCGGTGGGATTTGTGGCGGCGGGGCTGGTGCTTCTTCTGTTCAAGCTGGTGGCCAAGGACCCGCGGCTGAATCAGGCCCCGAAAGGGACCGCGCCGCCGCCGTTCTACATTCGCTGTCTGATGATTCTGATGTGCGGCGGGGTGAGCTATGCGCACGGGCAGAACGACGGTCAGAAGGGCATGGGGCTGATGATGCTGATCCTGGTGGGCACGGTTCCCACGGCCTATGCACTGAACCATACCATGGGCGCGAGCCAGGTGCAGACGTTTGCGGTGGTTTCGACGCAGGTGGCCGGTGCGCTGGACCACTATGTGCAGCCGGGGACGGCGGCGCAGAACACCGAAGCGGAGCTGACAAACTTTGTCAGCTCCAAGAAGTATGAGCCGGGAGTGACGCTGGCGCTGCAACAGATGGTGTTGGAGATCCGCAACGAGACCACGCAGTACGGGTCGCTGCAAGGGGTGCCGACAACGATGCAGGCCAACGTGCGCAACCAGATGTACCTGACCAGCGAGACGCTGCGTTTAATGGCCAAGAGCGGCGGGCCGCAGATGTCGGCTGCGGACGCGAAGATCGTTGCCAACTACACGTGGTTCCTAGACAAGTCGACCAAGTTTATTCCCAGTTGGGTGAAGGTTGCGGTGGCGCTGGCGCTGGGATTGGGCACGATGATCGGCTGGAAGCGGATTGTGGTGACGGTGGGCGAGAAGATCGGCAAGGCGCGCATGACCTATGCGCAGGGGGCATCGGCGCAACTGGTTGCGATGGCGACGATTCTGGCGGCGGGGACATTCGGCCTTCCGGTGTCGACGACGCATGTGCTGAGCTCCAGCGTGGCGGGGACGATGGCGGCCAACCGCAGCGGGTTGCAACGGGCCACGATTCGCAACATTACGTCGGCGTGGGTCTTCACGCTGCCTGCGGCGGCGCTGCTCTCCGGCGGGCTCTTCTGGCTCTTCAACACCCTGGCAAGGTAGAGGGCAGGCGAGGCTGAGGAGTTGCGTAACACCGATTTCCATTGAGAACACACCCTTCTGTGAGCAGGAAGACGCGGGTATTTTCTGTGCGCGGGCCACTTGTCCCTGCGCACAGGCCGCTGGGTTGATATGCTTACGTCTGACACTAACCATGAGCCTGAAAGCTAAGATCGAAGCTGTAATCTACGCCTGCGAAGAGCCGGTGACGCTGGCACAACTGGTGGGCCTGCTGGGCGATGAGGCGCAGGCGGAGCTGGACCGCGCGGTCTCGGCGCAGCAGACGCTCTCGCTGAACGAGCTGGAGGCCGGGCAGGCGGGGCAGCCGCAGGACGAAACGGCGGCTGGCGAAGAGATAACCCAAGCCAATGATGGCGAAGAAACCGCCATGCATGGGGCACTCGAAGCTGGGGCTACGGTAGATGCCGCGGCAACTGCGGCTGCGGCGCGGGCGGAGCGGTCGCGCCTGGCCCGGCTGCGCGCGCACTTTCGCGTGCTGCTGGACCAGTTGATTGCCGAGTACGCCAGCCCGGAGCGCGGGCTGGAGATTCGCGAGGTCGCGGGAGGCTTCCGGTTTGCCACCAAGCCGGAGTACCACGACGCGGTGCGCGGGTTCATCAAAACCCTGAAGCCGCCGTTGAAGCTGACGATGCAGTCGCTGGAGACGCTGGCCGTGGTGGCGTACAAGCAGCCGGTGACGGCACCGGAGATCTCGGAGATTCGCGGCGTGGACTCCAGCGCCGTGCTGGGCTCGCTGCTGGCGCGCAAGCTGATTGCGACGGCGGGGCGGAAGCATGTGATCGGGCGGCCGATCCTGTACAAGACGACGCGCGAGTTTCTGCTGAAGTTCGGGCTGAAGGAGGTCTCCGAGCTGCCGTCGATCGAGGAGTTCGAGAAGATGGCGGGGCAGTTGGCCGAGCAGGAGGAGATGGCGATGGGGAACGGGACGCCTGAGCCTCCCGCAACTGCGAATGATCCCTCGGCGGCGGAGGCCGGGACTCAGAGCGGCGAGAGCTTGTGAGTCTATTGCATCCCATCCATCGCGGTGAGAGTGCGATGGATGGGGCACCCGGGATGGGGTTGTCGGGCCACCCGCCGCGCCAAACTCCGCTCAGGATGACAGACTTTGTTTCATCCCACTCATGCACGATGAGACCGCGCATGAATGGGGCACCCAGGATGGGGTTGTGGGGCCACCCGCCAAACAGAAAGGCATATCCCAGGGGCTGAAGCCCGTTTCCTCGGCGGGGGATGGTATTTGCCCAGGCTAAAGCCTGGGCCTATCTCAGAAGCAAAAGCAAGGACAAGGCCCAGGGCTAAAGCCCCGTTGATTTTGCTGCGCTTACGGCACGGCTGAAGCCGTGCCCTTAAGCAAGGCGGAGTTTTTCAGCATCCTCTGAAGCCCACGCTCCCTCCGGTAAGGCGGAGGGTCAGCCGAGTTCGGTGAGTTTTTCGGTTTGGGGGGACATGGTGGCGGTGCGGTCGAGCTTGTCCCAGGCGAAGGGCTTGCCGTCGATGGCGCGCTTCATGGTCTTGAAGAGGACGATGGAGAAGACCTGGCGGTAGGTGAAGCGCTGAATCCAGATGTGGAAGAGCAGCCATGCGTCGCCGCGGCAGGCCGGGTGCTTGCG
>JBEKWE010000057.1:0-15813 GCA_049513335.1 Acidobacteriaceae bacterium
AGGAGCTGGCGCGGCGGCGCGAGCTGGATTCCATCGGCGGCCCGGCCTATCTCGCGTTCCTCACCGAGGGTATTCCGCGCAACTTCAACATCGAGAGCTACGTCCAGATCGTCCGCGACAAGAGCCTGCTGCGCCAGTTGATGGGCATCTTCCACGATGGCGGCATTCGCGCCGCGGACCAGAGCGAAGACGCCATCACCGTGCTGGGCGACGTGGAGGCGCAGTTGGCCGATGTCGCCGACTCCGCCATCCAGCGCGGCCTCGCCGGCATCGGAGAGATCGTCGCCGGCAGCTTTGTCTCCATCGACAAGCTCTACGAGCAGGGCCGCGAGGTCACCGGCCTGGCCACGCGCTACACCGACTTCGACAAGATGACCAGCGGCCTGCAGGACTCCGAACTCATCATCATCGCCGCGCGTCCCTCCATGGGCAAGACGGCCTGGGCCATCAACATCGCGCAGAACGCCGCCGTGCAGGACGGAAAAGTCGTCGCCGTCTTCTCGCTCGAAATGTCCAAGGAGAGCCTGCTGCGCCGCATGTTGGCCAGCGAGGCCCTGGTCGGATCGCGCAAGCTGCAAACCGGCTCCATGTTGCGCGAGGACCGCGGCAAGCTGATGAAGGCGCTGGAGCGGCTGATGGACGCCCGGCTCTTCATCGACGACACGCCCGGCATCACCCTGCCCGAGATGCGCGCCAAGGCCCGCCGCCTGAAGCAGCAACAGGGCCAGCTCGACCTCATCGTCATCGATTATCTGCAGTTGATGACCGGAACCAACACCTCCGGCAAACGCGGCTTCGAGAACCGCACCCAGGAGGTCAGCTCCATCTCGCGCGGCCTGAAGGCGCTGGCCAAGGAGATGCGCGTCCCCGTGCTTGCGCTCAGCCAGCTCTCCCGCGGCAGCGAGCAGCGCGCCGGCGACAAGAAGCCCCTGCTCAGCGATCTGCGCGAGTCCGGCTCCATCGAGCAGGACGCCGACGTGGTCGCCTTCATCCACCGCGAGGAGTACTACGAGCGCGACAACGAAGATGTGAAAGGCCAGGCCGAGATCATCGTGGCCAAGCAACGAAACGGCCCCACCGGAAGCATCAAGCTCGCCTTCCGCGCGGACTATACCCGCTTCGAGAATCTCGCGCCAGACGCCGCAGTCGGGTTCTAAGTCTGCTTCACAATCGCTGCACACCGCCCAGATTGTCATTCTGACCCTGACCCTGAGCGTAGTCGAAGGGGCAGGGGAAGAATCCCCGTATTTCGTTTGGGACGGTAGTGGAGTACACCTAAAAGAGAACAGCTCTACGGATGGCAGGGAATGGAGACGGCAATTTCGATTCCGATTTTAAGCGCGACAACCAGTTGGATTGAGATCTCCGAAGAGCGGCTGGCGGCAAACTTCCGCGCCATTCAGCAGGCGACCGGTGCAGAAACCGCGGTGCTTGCCGTAGTCAAGGCCAATGCCTACGGCCACGGGATTGAAATCTGCTCGCCGGCTCTGGCACGCGCCGGAGCGCCGTGGCTTGGCGTCACCTCTGCCGCGGAGGGCGCCCGCGTGCGCCGCGCGCTCACCGAAGCAGGCATCGTGCGCAGCGGCCAGCCCGCAATCCTCGTGATGTGCGGCTTCACGCAGCAGGACGTGGAGGCACTCGCCGAGCACGCGCTGACCCCGGTCGTATGGACTCCACAGCAGGTGGGCTGGTTGGAAGGCTCCGGCCTCGCCGTCCACGTCGAGATGGACACCGGCATGGCGCGGCAGGGGGTCCACCCCGGCGCGGAGCTGGACGACCTGCTCGCGGAGATTGAGGCCGCCGAGCTCCCGCTCGATGGTCTGCTGACCCACTTCTGCGCCGCCGAGGTCGCCCACTCCGAGTTGACGCAGAGGCAGGAGCGGAGGTTCGAGGCGGCGATTGCGCAGGTGCGCAGGCAGGGCCTCGCGCCCAAGTGGGTCCACGCGGGCAGCTCGTCGTCGGTGGACAATCCGGCCCAGTCTTCCCCCTGGCTGGTCGATCTCGCCAACTCCGTCGGCGCCCACGCAATGGTGCGCTGCGGCTGCGCGCTCTATGGCTACTGCGTCGAGATTGAGCAACACAAGAACATTGCCTCATTAACCGCAGGTCGCGGATATGTGCCCCCGAAGCTCCGCCCCGCGCTTCGTCCCGTCATGAGCTGGAAGACGCGCGTGATGGACCTGCGCGATCTGCCCGCCGGCGAAACCGTAGGTTACAACGCCACCTTCACCGCGCCCGCCCCCATGCGCCTCGCTCTGCTTCCCGTAGGCTACGCCGACGGCCTCCGCCGCGAGCTCTCCGGCACAGACGCCCGCCCCGGCGGCTGGGTCATCATTGCCGCGCGCGACGGATCGGCCCATCGCGCTCCCATCGTCGGCCGCGTCACGATGAACCTCACCATGGTCGATGTCACCGCCATCCCCGGCGTCCGCGTCGGCGACGAAGTCGTTGTCCTCGGCGACGGCATCACCGCCGACGACCACGCCCGTCTCGCCGCAACCATCCCCTACGAGATCCTCTGCGCCGTCCGCGCTGGGTGAGTGGCTTGGCGGCCGGTTGAGCTTGGCCGCGCTTCGCGCAAGCGCCGTTTTAGGAATCACGCCCCGGCAGGCTAGTTATCACACACGCAAAAAGGCCCGCCGGTCTGCAAGCGGGCCCTTTTTGCTATCGAATCGTTCTCTAGCGGCGACCGCCCCCGGCACGTCCGCGTCCCACGAATCCGCCGCTGTGTTCGTTCCCCGCGTCGTGGTTGGCTTGGCCTACATGGCCTTGCCCGTCGCGCGCTTCGTTGGCGTGGAAGTGGTTGAACGGCTGCTCGCCGCGGTTCGGCATCGGCCCAACGTAACCGTGTTGGGGATCGTAGCGGTTGTCGACGTGGCCGTAAAAGCCGCGTGGGCCATGAAACCATGGCCCGGCTCCGATGAACAACCCGCCAACGAACCAGTCCGGGCCATAGTAGCTGTAGGGTGCACAGTTATATGGTGCATAGTCGAAGTACCCGTAAGGGCACACAGGCGCCACTCCAATGCTGATTCCGATCTGGGCGGCAGGTGCCACGGATCCAGCGCTGAGTAGCACGGCCGCGATCGCCGCAATAGCGAGAGATTTAAAGTACGTCATGGATTCTCCTTGTTCCTAACCCTTAGAAGCAGCAAAGGGCGCCCAGGTTGTATCGGCTCAGAATCCCATCCTGAAACCATCCCCCTACGAGATACTCTGCGCCGTCCGCGCTGGGCAGGAAGCCATAAGAGGACACGTCAGGCGCCGCCGCTACTTCTTGACAGTAACTGGAGTAGCGATCGGCTTGATCTCTGCCGCCGGCGATGCCAGCGACAGGGCAACGATGGTATCGACATCCGGTGGATTTCCGTTCAGCGTCACATCCACATCCGCAACGGTCTGCGTGCAGGCGGCCTTTCCGCCTGTGAGGACCGAACAACCCAATACTTTTGCCGGAAGAGCAGGCAGCATGAGCGGATTGCCGGTGGGATTGAGGATATGAAGATAAATCGTGTTGTCGCGATAGGTGGAAACGCCAAAATCGCCGGGCAGGTAGGGCCCGCCGCGCGTGGCATAGATGCTTTGCCCATACTGTTTCAGCCAATCGCCAACTTCGCGCAGTCGCTGCGCCTGTTCCGGCTCAATCTGCCCATCTGGACGCGGGCCCACGTTGAGCAGCAGATTCCCATCGCGTCCGACAGCGCCAACCAGCAGCCGAATCACGTCGTCCCGCGACTTGACCTTCGCGTTCGGCTGATAGCCCCAGGCCCCAGTAGTCAGGGTCGTGCAAAGTTCCCACGGATGCTGGTTGTCGAAATCGCCCATGGCCCTGTCCCCTTCGCGCGACAGAAAATCCGCCGGGGCGTCGGTGCGGTCGTTCACGATGATCGACGGCTGAAGTTTTCTTAGATCGCCGACCGCTTCCTCGTCGCGCCAGGAAAAACTCCCGCTGTAGTGCTGGCCCTTTGGCCGCGCCTGCCAGCCGCTTTTGAAGCGGACGCCGCCGAAGCCAAGCCAATCCTCGCCGCCACCGTCAAACCACAGAATATCGATCTTGCCGTAGTGGGAGGCCAGTTCGTTCAGTTGCCGGTGATACTGCTCGCGCATCTCCACGGCGTTGGCCTGATAGAGATCGGGAAAGAAGAAGCCGGGGTAACGCCAGTCCAGCGGCGAATAATAAAGTCCGACACGCAGCCCGGCCTTGCGCACAGCACTAACGTAGTCGGCGACAAAGTCCCGGTGGGCCGCCGACTTCATCGCCGTGAAATCGCTGCCCGGATCGTCGAACAATGCGAATCCATCATGGTGGCGCGCAGTAAGCACGGTGTACTTCATGCCGGCCGCTTTGGCGATAGCGGCCCAGGCGTCCGGGTCGAACTTGTCCGGATTGAACTGGCCGGCCAGTTTGGCGTACTCGGTCACCGGAATCTGCTCGTTCCATTGCACCCATTCGCCGCGGCCGGGAATGGAATAGACCCCCCAATGCATAAAAAGGCCGAACTTGGCATCGCGCCACCATGCAATACGCGAAGCTGCCGCATCGTCGGTGATCGTCTGCTTCTGCTGCCCCCAGACGACGGATGTCATTCCCAATAGGACCAGTAAAACCGAAGTGAACCGCGCGCTGACTGCAAGTCTTCTCATCTAGGCCTCATTCCTGCTGAAGTGGGCTCGCCACAGTCTACTCCTGCAGCCGGTCGATCGAAACGGGACGGTGTATTTTTGCTCGATGCATGGTGTCGCGGAAGCGGTCGCGATTTGCTTCGCGATGAGTCTGGCCGTTAACATCGGGTCTGGAATGAGAGGGGCATTTTGATGACTGAAGGAATCAACACGGCCCGCCGCACCGAAGACATTGCGCTCGATCTGCTCAAGTTTGTGGCATCGCAGGCGCATGTGGGCAACAAGACCGCCGGCGCCACCGGATTCGGCGTCACCGCCTCGGCCAAGCCGGAGGAACAGGTGGCCGAGCTGCTCGAGCTCTACGCGCGCTGCCGCCAGGCGGTGGAAGCTCCGGTGAAGTAGTGGACGCTGCCAAGCCAGAGCGAGCTGCCAAACCGCTGCGCGTAGCCGTGGTGGGCGTGGGAGCGTTCGGGCGAAACCACCTGCGCGTCTATCGCGAGTTGGAGCAGGCGGGTGCGGCGGTCGAACTAGCGGCGGTCGTCGATCCCAATGCAGCCGCTCGGTCCGCTGCCCAGACGAAGTACGCCCTGCCCGGATTCGCTTCCATTGATGAGTGCATAGCAGCGGTTCAGCTGGATGCGGCTTCGCTCTGCGTGCCCACGGTGCATCACGCCCAGTGCGCGCGCCCACTGCTGGCCGCGGGCGTCGATCTGCTGATCGAAAAGCCGCTGGCGGCCAGCCTCGCCGAGGCCGACGAGATCATTCGCCTGGCCCACGAACTGGGCCGCACGGTGCAGGTTGGACACTTGGAGCGCTTCAACCCGGCGGTGCGCGCGGTGCGTGGCCTGCTCACCCGGCCCATGTTCTTCGAGGTGCATCGCCTCAGCGTCTTCACCCCGCGCTCGCTGGATGTGGACGTGGTGCTGGATCTGATGATCCACGATCTTGACATTGTGCTGAAGCTGGCCGGTTCGCCGCTGCGCGAGCTGCGCGCCGTGGGGCTGCCCGTGCTCTCGCCCAGGGTGGACATCGCCAACGTGCGCCTGGAGTTCGAGAACGGCTGCGTGGCCAACCTGACCGCCAGCCGCGTCAGTACCGAGCGTGTGCGCAAGATGCGCCTCTTCCAGCCCCACCAGTACCTCTCGCTGGACTTCGCGCGCCAGGACCTCCTGCTGATCGACGTATCGGCTGCGGCTGGTCTCGATCCAGCGCAACTGGCCGCGCTGGCAACCGCCGCGGCGGCCAGCGGGCAGCCTGCGCCGGGGATGTCGCTGCGCAAGGTGCCGGTCGAGCCGGGCGAGCCGCTGCGGCTGGAACTCGCGTCATTCCTGGATGCGGTGCGCAGTTGGACCGGGCCGGTGGTATCGGTGGAGGATGGCCGTGCCGCGCTGGCCCTGGCGCTCCAGATCAATGCTGCGATTGCGGCTCATGCGCGGCGCACGGGTCTTTGATCGTAGCGTTGGCGGGGTCGTCCATGTTGGTGACGTGCGCGGTGGTATCGGGGATGTCGAGCTTGAACTGGTCTTCCAGCAGCGGCTGGTTGAAGGTGGTGCCCTTGGTGATGGTGATGGTCAGGCCCAGCTCATCCAGCGGCCGCTGAATCACGATCTTGGTGGGAAAGTTGATGTCACCGAACTTCTGGTAGTTGCTGTAGAAGGCCTGCGTCGCCACCTTGCCGTCGGCATCGTAGATGTCCTGCCGCCAGGGCAGCAGGTTCATACGGTCGATGTGGACAACGTGCAGCGTGCGGGCAATCTGCCCTTGAGGTTGGGAGAGAAACTCGACGTCGTAGTCCGGGTCCTGGATGAGGTCTTTCCGCTTCTTCGGATTCTCGATAACACGGCTGTCCTGCGTCATGGAGACGACTTGGTCCGGCTGCAACCCCTGAATCAACAGCGAATCCAGGATGACCGCCGGGCGCAGGCTGTAGAGTCCCTTCTGCGAGCTGTTGGTCACCACGTCGGACCCGATAATGGCACAGTTCTTGGGCGGAATCAGCATCTTGAACGTCTTGCCGTCCGAAACCATGTCCAGTGCCTGGCTGCCCAGGATGGGGACTGTCAGAATGACGTTGATCTGCTCCGGCTTGCCGATAAAGATGAATCCATTGAAACTGATGGATTCCTTGACCTTGCCCTGCAGGCTGCCGCCGGTGCTGGTGGACATCTGGACGTAGAGGGTCATGCTCTGGATGGCGGCGTTGCGCTCGTCCACCTGCTTCAGCAACTGGTCTAAAGTCGAGTTGTATACGACATCCGGAAGCCGCGTCTTCAGGACGCTGCGGGTATGCACAAGACATCCGGTGAGGGCCGGAGTCATCGCGAGGAGCCCTGTAGCGACGGCTTGTCGGATCGTTATACGCACAAACTCCTAGTATATCCGGCGGCGCGTTCCGATGCGTCCAAAACGGCAAAATGATCTGCAATATGAATTAGATGCGGTCGTGAGAACGGAGTCTGCGACGCAACTTACCGGGTGCTGGCGTGGGTGTGGGTGCGGGAACGGGAGTGGGTCGGACGGCTCTGGGCAGCGGCAGGTTGGTGCAGGGCGCGGCGGTAGCTCTGTACCTGCTGGGTGTGCTCTTTCAGCGTGGCGGAGAAGCGGCTGTGGCCCTGGGCATCGGCAACAAAGTAGAGAAAGTCGGTGCGCGCGGGGGCCAGCGCCGCCTTCAGCGCGGCAACCCCGGGGTTCGCGATCGGGCCCGGAGGCAGTCCGACGTGGCGATAGGTGTTGTACGGCGATGTGGATTCGAGGTCCGAGGCGTAGATTGCGCCGCGATACCGCCCCTCCAGCAGCGCCGCGTAGATCACGCTGGGATCGGTGGCAAGCGGAATCCCCCTGGCCAGCCGGTTGACGAAGACTCCGGCGACCAGAGGCCGCTCGGAGTCCTGGTTAACTTCCTTCTCGACGAGCGAGGCTAGGGTGACGGTCTGGGCGATCTCCGATATGAACCCCTTGGGGACCTCGCCCTGAAGCACCTGCTGCGCGCCGGAGGGCATTCTGATGCCCGCCTGCATGGCGACGGCGCGGAAGCGGCCCACCATTGTGGATAGGATCTGCTCCGGCGTGGCGTGGCGGCTGAAGCGGTAGGTGTCCGGGAAGAGGAAGCCCTCCAGCGAGGGCGCGTTGGGCGAGAGGTCGGAGACGAGGAAGGTGTCAGTGCGTTCGGCGGCGAGAAAGTCGTCGCGCGAGCCGAGGTGGGTGTTTTCGACGGCCTGGGCAATCTCGAAGATGTTGTAGCCCTCGGGGATGGTGAGCGGGATGAAGTAGACATCGCCGCGGACCATGCGCGAGTACACCTCGCTGGCCGTCGCGGGCCGGTTGAAGCGGTACTCCCCGGCCATCAGCTTGCCGCCCTTGACCACGCGCAGCAGGTCGAATGCGAAGCGGCTGCGCAGCACTCCGGCCTCTTCCAGTTGCGCGGCGATGGCCATCGTCCCGCTGCCGGGGGCGATATCGACGTAGGTTGCAGCCTCGTCGGTGGTGCCCGCGGACGGGCCGATGGGCGCATAGATCTCCCAGGCCGCCAGCGCAGCCACAGCCAGCGCAATGAGCAAAAGGGTAATGAGAAACTTCAATCCTTGCCTTTCGTCCATGGATTGTTCAGGACAATCACTCTGGATCAGGTGTCTGATGTATTTTACGGTGCCAGGTCTGTAGCGCGGGCTTTGTCGCCGCCCGTCCCCGCGTCGCTCCGCCTCACGCGGCTCTGCGCTCCGCCGCGTGGCATGGAACACGAACGCCGCGCGCCCCCGCGTCAAAACATCCGCAGCCCAGGCGACCCAAACCCCAAAGAATCAGTGAGTGCCCAGAAAGAGGACGCACCATCGCAGTCTCAGGACGGGCCAGCCTTGACCGACGCGCTATTCCCCTGAGAGGTCGGGAACGTGGGCAAGGCAAAACGGCGCGGCTGCAGCAGCGGCCTACGTCCTCCCTCGGCTGCACGTCCGGGTTGGCAGGGCAAAAGACACGCGCCGGATCCTCGAGGCGAGAAAGTGAAAAACCGAGAGTCCGGTGTCCGGCGGTGACCGCCTGACACCATTTGCACAGGAAAGTGTCATCCTACCATTGACACTGCGCCAAATCAGGGGGAGAGTAAGTTCGACACCGCAAAAGGTGACAAGCGGAGATGCCACGGGAACTGGACTGGACGGATGCGGAGGAGATTGGGATTCAGTTGCAGGAGATGTTTCCTGAGACCGATCCCTACTCGGTACGCTTCACCGATCTGCACAAGTGGGTGGTGCAGTTGCCGGACTTTGTGGGCGACCCGATGAAGTCGACGGAGGGGATACTGGAGGCGATCCAGAAGGCTTGGCGAGAGGAGTATGAAGACGCCAGGGGGTAGGTAAAGAAGGTTGTTGGTTGTTAATTGCGTGTCAGATGATTAGCTTTTTGAACTGTCGTCGGCATCGCTGGCGCGAGGAAGTTCCTTATCATTCGGTCTTTTGAGCAACGTCACCGTTGTAAGGCGCCCACCCACATACCGAGTTATTTCCTCCTTTTGATAAGTGTATAGGGATTCGATTTTGGGAAGCCCGAAGGGCTTGTCATTGTCTGCATAGGAGTATACCTCTAACATGCTCAGCTTGCCCTCACACGCAAAGAGCAGAACTCCAACTTCCTGATCGTCTACAGTCGCTCCACAGTCGCAGATAAGGTGTGTGCCTTGCACTGATGGATCGCCTTCCAATGCGAAGTGCACAGTCGGACAGCCACAGGTGCATTTGGAGACCACTCGGAGCGCGTCGATCTGAGAAGCGAGCGGCAAATACTTTGGATCACCGTGCTCCAGGAGCCATCGGACGATCTCGCGTTCCTGCTGAGAGGCAGGACGATCCAATGCTTCGTGAACTTTGCTGCCTTCGCTCATAGGCTGATTCTATACATTGCGCGGAAACGCGTGCGGTCGCGCGCTACCGCGTGCGATACCCCACCCTGCCGCGCGGGGAGCGCGCGTCGAGGATGGGGCACCCGACCGACGCTAACGGCGGCGGAGGATTTGGGCGGGGAGTTTGGAGCCGGTGGCGAAGAGGGTGAGGGCTGCGGCGGCGATCCAGGCGATGCTGGCGAGGGCGATGGTGAGGAGGTCCTTGGCGTGGGTGGAGACGGGCGGCAGGATGTGCGCGGCGGCTGCGGCGGCGGCGAAGGCGACGAGCGCGGCGGCGAGGGCGCGGGCCAGCTCGCCGAACTCCAGATGGGAGAGCGAGACCAGGCGCTTGCGATGGAGAAGAAACGCGAGGGAGGCAGTCTGGACGAGGATCCCGATGTCGGATGCGATGGCGAGGCCCATGAGGCCGCGCGCGTGGAAGAGGCCCCAGTACATGGGGATGGAGAGGATGGTGATGAGGGAGCCTGTGATCATGGGGGTGCGGGTGTTGCTGGCGGCATAGAAAGCGCGGGCATAGATTCCCTGGACGGCCCAGAGGGCCAGGGTGATGGCGAGGATGGAGAAGAGCTGCGCGATGACGCCAGCGTCGGCACGGTTGAACTTGCCGCCGCGGAGGAGGTCCATGAGCCAGGGGGCGAGGGCGATCATCCAGGCGGAGACGATCATTCCGACGGCGAAGAGGCGGGAGACGGAGCGACCGACCGAAGCGGAAAAGTCATGGGCGCGGTTCTGCTGGAAGAGCGAGGCGAAGAAGGGCAGCGAGGCGGCCCCGGCAGCCGGGCCGATGACGTTGAAGGGCGCGTTGAAGAGGCTTTTGGCGTTAGTGATGAGGGTGATGCCGCCGACCTGGGCGGAGGCGAAGTACTGGAGGAAGTAGCGATCGAACATGACCAGGGTGACGCCGATCATGAGCGGGAGCGAGAGACGGAACCACTCGCGGAAGGCGGGCGAGTGGAAGTTAACGACGGGGTGGTAATGCAGACCGGTGCGGAATGCGCCCAGCGAGTTCAATAGAGCCGCGCCGATAAAGGACCCGGCGAGCACGCCCAAGGCCAGCGAGTAGACACCGTGCTGTTTATGCAAACACAACGCGCCGAGGATGATTCCAGCGTTGTAGATGAGCGGGGTGAAGGCCTGATAGAGGAAGATCTTGCGCACCTGCAGCCGCGCGCTGATGACGCTGCCGACAAAGAAGAAGAGCTGTGCGGGAAGCATCCATCGGGTGAGTGAAGTGCAGAGGGCAAAGCGGACGGGGTCTGTACGGAAGCCTTGATAGAAGAGCCAGACATAGGCGGGAGCGAAGAGCTCGCCGAGGAGGACGCCGATTCCGAGCACAACCAGCATGGTGGTGAGGATGACGGAGAGCGCGCGGTCGCCGCCCTCCTCGTCGCCGGCTTCGCGATAGCGGTTGAGGATGGTGATGACGGAGATGGAGGCTGCGCCGCCGATGAGGAAGTAGGAGATGAAGTCGGGCAGGCCGAAGGCTGCTTGATAGGCGTCCTGCTCCACGCCCGCGCCGAAGAGGAAGTTCACGTACTTGATGCGGACCAGGCCCAGCATGCCGGAGAGCAGCGCGCTGATCATAAGAAGCATGGCGGCGGAGCCCGCGGTGTGGCGACCGGTGAGACGCGTGGAGGGGGCCGGGGGAGGGTCTGGCTGCGGCTGGGGGGTCAAGCTAGCGCCCATCGTCTTTGGAGGCGAGAGAGTCGAAGAGGAGCTCGCCGGATGGAGTGCGGCCGGATGCGCGCGCAGGAGTGGATGGAGCCGGGCCGGGCTCGGCTGGCGATGAGGAGCGGCGCGGAGTGCGGTTGCCCAGGTCGCCGTTGACGGGCGGGAGCTTCTGGGTGGACTTCCGCGCGGCGGAGCTCCGGGCGGCAACGGGCTGGGAGAGCATGGTGGCGAGGGCGGCGAGTTCGCGGCGCAGATTGCGCAACTGCTTTGTGTCGGGCAGACCGGATTCGATCAGGGAGAGCTGCGGCCCTTTCTGCCTGAACTCGGCCTTCAGCACCTGGCGCGCACCGGGGATGGTATATCCCTCGTCCTTGAGGAGACACTTGACGCGCATGGCCATCTCGACATCGCGGCGCCGGTAGAGGCGCTGGCCGGTGCCACCCTTGTTGGGCTTGAGTTGCGGGAACTCGCTCTCCCAGAAGCGCAGGACATAGGCGGGAACCTCGCAGAGCCGGGCCACCTCGCCGATGCGGAAGTAGAGCTTGTCGGGGATCTCGGACGCCTGTGCGCCAGAGCCATGCGTAATCCTGCGGATTGGCTGGTTGTGTCCCATTGGCCAGACCCGAACCCTCCGTTGCAGTCGAGACTGAAATACTAAACCCGAAATCCCGGTTTTGAAATATACCCTTGAAATCCCGGCTTTATTCCGTCGCTGAATTCAATTCGTTACAAACTGGGCAAACCAGATATTTCACCGGGGAATGCCTGAAAATGCTTTTGCGTTTTCCTCGGGGGCTAAAGCCCCATTGCTGTTGCAGCACTCACTGCGGGAAGACCCTAGGCTAAAGCCTTGGGCTACCAGTCCCGCCCTTTAAAAACCGAGACTGATCCAGCGCAGATTAGAAGGGATTCAGCTTGGCCAGGCCCTTTTTCTTCTTGTGTTTGCTGGAGGAGTCGTTGGCTTTGTCGAAGGCCGGCTTGGGATTCTTGCCGCTGGCGGGGGCAATCTGCGCGGGAGGCTGCGATCCGGGAACAGCTTCGTTGATGGCGTCGGGAGCGGCGGCGGGCTTCTCGATCGGGGCGGTAATGGCCGCATGCGTCGTGCCGGCGGGCTGAATTCCTCCCATGTTGTCGTTCGGGTTGGGATGGGCTGAGTTGCTGGCGGGCTCGGACTGCGCGGGCGCGACAGAGGCGGGCGCAGGGGACTCAGAGCCGGGGAAGACCGGCGGCGAGGCCGGAGCGGTTGCCAGCGGCGCGGGCGAACCGGAGGAGGGCTGCACGATTTCGATGCCCATCGCAGTTCCACCGGAGGTGGGCGCCGGGGATGCCTCGGGCATGCTGGTGAGCACGGCGGAGGAGCCACTGCCTGCATCAGCACCGGCGGCGGGGACGTCCTGCAGTGCGAGCGGCGCGGCGGCTGTCGGCGGCGGCGCGGTGGCAGCGGAGTCGGGCTCGGACGGAACCAGCGGGGCAGCACCCGCAGACGTCCGCGGCGGGTTGGCCGCCGGGAGCATCGCGGCGTAGTAGTCGCTCACAGACTTGCGCAAAACATCGGGCGCGAGGGTGGGCTTGGCGTCTTCCAGCGGCGGATCGCCGAGGGTAGCCGCGGGAACCGTGTCTGCCTTGTGCAGGACGAAGAACTCGACCCGGTTGCTCAAGGTGTACTGTCCGCGGCTGTTCTCCAGCGCGGCGCTGGCTGCGACCTGGTCCGGCGTAGGTGTGGGGATGGGGAGTCCCATGCCCACAAGGCGGTCTCGCGCGTCTTCGACGTGCGCCGCAGCGGAGTGTTCGAGCACGACCTTGCTGTATGCGGCGTAGGCCTGGTCGTCGTAGATCTTCAAGAGGCGCGCCTTCCCGGCCTCAAACATCTCCAGCTGTGCCTTGCTCGCCCCCGGGGGAGCCTTCATCGAGCGGGTAATGGTCGCCTCGGCCTCATAGGCATCGCCCAGGCCGACCAGCACATCGTCCATATGGCTGTAGAGCGGATATGTGTCGACGACCGTCTGATAACGTGCGATGACCGCGGACCAGTTCGAGTGGGAGGCGTAAAAGGCCGCGATATCGGCCTCGCGCGATGCCAGCGTCTCCTGCACCTCGCGCAGACGCTGTTTGGCCTGGGGCACCAGCGTCGAATCGGGGAACTGCTGCAGCATCTGGCGGTAGGTGGCTTCGGCGTGGGTAGTGTTGGAGTAGTCGCGGTCGGGCTTGTCCATCTGGCGGAAGTAGATGTCGCCAATGCGCATCTGGGCCTCGGCCGCCTCTGGCGAGTTGGGGAAGAAGGTGATGAAGTCCGTATACTCCTGCTCGGCCTGAGTGAGGGCAGCGGTGCCGCCTTCCTTGAACCAGCTATCGGCAACGCCGAGCTTGGCGCGCATCATGTACTGCGAATCGGGATAGGTGTTCAGCAGGGTCTGGAGGTCGAGGCGGGCCACGTCGTAGCGTCCGTGCTTCACGGCGTCCTCGGCCTTGTCGTAGAGCGCCTTGTCGGGGAGCTTGGCGTCCTGCACTTCGATGGGATTGACCTTCTTGGCCTTCTTGTCCTCCTGCCTGGTGTCCTTGGACAGGACGACCTTCTCATCTTTCTTCTGCTTGTGAACCTTGGGGGCCTTCTTGTTGCTGAGGGCAATGCCGGGCTTTGCCGGGGCAGCGGCGGCCTGCGTCGCAGCGGTCTGTGTTGCAGCAGGGGGCGACGCAGCGGCTTGTGACGCAGCGGTCTGAGCAGAGGCATCCGGTGCCGAAGGCGCGGCCTGAGCGCGTGCGCCGATGGTTGCCGCCAGAAGCGCAGCCACGGTGAGCGCGGCGCGCAGGTTGGGGAAGAGGGAACGGTCCTTGATGGTGGAGATCTGGATGTGTCTGGAGGTGGTGCTTTCGGTCATGCTTGGAACTCCGTCTGCCACAGGCTGGGCGTTCTGGCGGGCACGCACTCGGCGGTATGCGGGCTGGATTCTATTCTAGAGCAGATTTGCCTTGGCCGTGGCACTGCGGGGGGTTCGCCAGGCATCCGGAGTTGCTGCGCTAACCCGCCGAGGCGGCGGCGCGGGCGACGCGCAACAGCTCGGCCGCGTTCTGCTGGGTGCGGCCTTTCTCGAAGACGGCGGAGCCTGCGACGAGCAGTTCCGCTCCTGCCTGGACCACGGACGCGACTGTGTCGAGAGCGACGCCGCCATCGACCTCGATGCGGAAGTTGAGGCCCATCTCTTTGCGCAGCGCCGCAAGATAGGCGATCTTCTCGACGGCGAGGGGAAGGAACTGCTGGCCGCCGAAGCCGGGATTGACGCTCATCACCAGGACGAAGTGCACCATGGGGAGGACTTCGATGAGCGTATCGACGGGGGTGGCGGGGTTGATGACGACGCCGGGCAGAACCTTGTGTTCAGTGATGTGCTGGAGGGTGCGATGCAGGTTGCGGCAGACCTCCTGCTGGACGGAGATCATGTTGGCGCCGGCCTGGGCGAAGGCGGGAATGTAGTCGTCGGGGTCCTCGATCATGAGGTGACAGTCGAGGGGGAGCTTGGTGATGGGGCGCAGCGCCTTGACCACGGGCGGGCCGAAGGTGATGTTGGGGACGAAGTGGCCGTCCATGACGTCGATGTGAACGATGGTGCCGCCGCCGCGCTCGGCTGCGGCAACTTCATCGGCGAGGTGGGCAAAGTCGGAGGCGAGGATGGAGAAGGCGAGTTCGATCATGGGGACCAGGTTCGAGGTGCAAGGTTCGAGGTGAAAGGTGCGCTGGGGGAAGTGTATCAGTGGACTGGTTCGATTGGTGATTGCGGCGGCTGATGCTGGGCTTCGGCGGTGGGTTTGGTGTCGCCGAGGGAGATGCGGGCAGCGGCGTTGAGGATGCGGCGGATGGGCCAGGAGGGTTTATCGGTCGCGCCTTCTCTCGGGAAAAACACTTCGCCCACGCGCTGCTTCTCCGGGCGGTAGTACCAGCGGCGAAGGAGGGAGAGATGGTCGGAGAGCGTGGCGAGATCGGGGGCTGATTTGGGGTGGGGCTTGGCGCGGGCCGCGAGATCTGCGAGGAGTTCGGTGACACGTTCTTCGGGGTTCGGCGTGGGAGGGACTGCGGGATCGGATGCTGTGGCGGAGTCCGTCTGCCCAGCGGAAGCGAGGCGTGCTGGGCCGACCAGAGAGCCAGCTTCGATGAGGAAGATAGCGGCGGAGGGTTCGGCTTCGGTGTCGGGCCCGGCGAACCGCAGGTCCTTCGACTCCGCGCTGCGCGCTTCGCTCAGGATGACAGGGTCTGGGTTGCGAGGTTCGGCCACGGCTTTCTGGAGGATGACGGCGCGGAGATTCGGGATGGGTTGGACAAGCGGGTCGGCGAGGGCGGCGGCGGATTTGACGCGCAGGAACTGGGCGTGGAGCTGGGCGGCGCGCTCGAAGTCGAGGCCGGTGGAGGCCTGCTCGCGTTCGGCGGTGAGTTGGGCGAGGAGCGACTCGCCGTGGGTGGCGAAGAAGGCCTCGACGGCGGCGGCTTCGGCTGCGTAGGCGGCTGCGCCTGCGGGCGTACAGGCCTGATTGCAGGGCGCGAGGCACTTGTTCATCTCCTGGTAGACGCAGCCGGGGTGCTCGGGATACGGCGCGAGGTCCTCGGTGCAGCGGCGGAGTTTGAAGAGGTCGAGGACGGC
>JBEKWE010000058.1:0-15674 GCA_049513335.1 Acidobacteriaceae bacterium
GGCGGGTTTGGCGGGAGCTTCAAGGACATCTTCGGCGGGATCTTCAGCAGCGGGCACAAGGCGGCGCGCGGACCGCGGCCGGGGACCGATCTGGAATACCAGGTGAGCGTGGACTTCTGGTCGGCGGTGCGCGGCGGGGTGGCGCGGCTGGAGATCCAGAGGCAGGAGGTGTGCCCGACGTGCAAGGGCAAGTCGACCACGAACGGAGGCACGGAGTGCCCGGAGTGCCACGGCACGGGCCAGGTGACGCAGATGGGCGGGCGGATGAAGTTCAACATCCAGTGTCCGCGCTGCGGCGGGACGGGCAAGCTGCAGCATGGCTGCCCGATGTGCAGAGGCGAGGGCGTGGTGGTGAGGAGCGAGCCGCTGGAGTTCCGCATCAAGGCGGGAACGCGCGATGGGCAGAGGATCCGGCTGGCCGGGCGGGGGAACGCGGGCACGGACGGCGGCGCGGCGGGAGATTTATTTCTGATTGTGAAGGTGGGGACGCACCCGGTGTTTACGCGGGTTGCGGACGACATTTATGTGACGGTGCCGGTGACGATGACGGAGGCTGCGCTGGGTGCGAAGATTGACGTGCCGACGATCGACACGCACGAGGGAGGGGGACGGACGCAGTTGAAGATCCCGCCAGGGACGCAGAGCGGGCAGAAGCTGCGGCTGAGGGAGAAAGGTGTGCCCAGCGCATCGCGGGAGGGGATGCGCGGGGACGAGATTGTGGAGGTGAAGATCGTGGTGCCGCGGGTGCAGGACGAGCGGTCGAAGGAGATATTAAGGGAGCTGGCGAAGCTGAACCCGCAGGACCCAAGGACGGAGCTGCTGGGCGAGGTGTAGAACGATGGCGACGAAGCGGAAGAGCAAGGGCGCGTACATGATCTCGGCGGTGGCGGAGATGTATGAGATCCATCCGCAGACGCTGCGGCTGTATGAGCGCGAGGGGTTGTTGCTGCCCAGCCGGAGCGAGGGCAACACGCGGCTGTATACCGACGAGGACCTGGAACGGCTGGAGTTCATCCTGAACCTGGCGCGCGATTTGGGGGTGAACATCGCGGGGATCGCGATTGTGCTGCAGATGCGCGAGCGGATGGAGGAGATGAACCGGCAGATGCAGGGGTTCGTGGACTATGTGCGGACGGAGATGCTGGCGCGGATGCAGCAGCAGCCGCAGGCGGGGCTGGTTCCGATGCCGCGGCCGGTGATTGTGGCGCAGAGAGCGGCGGCGGGAAAGGGCGTGGCTATCCCGGGGAAGGCTGCGGCGCTGAAGGGGACAGTACTGAGCGGCAAGAGCGCGGGGAAAGTGGCGAAGGGGAAGTAGTAGACTCGATGCGATGAGTTTGCTGCTGAAGATTTTGTTTTATTGTGCGCTGGCGGGGACGGTGACGTCGGCGATCTACTGCGGGATGGTGCTGGTGGCGGCGTTTCGCTTCGCGAAACGGAAGCGGCGCGAGGAGCGGGCTGCGGTGGATTACCTACCGCCGGTGAGCGTGCTGAAGCCGCTGCACGGCGCGGAGCCGGACCTGGAAGGGAACCTGCGGGGATTCTTTGCGCTGGATTATCCGGAGTATGAGTTGCTGTTCTGCGCGCGCCACGCGGACGACGCGGGGTTGCAGATGGCGCGGCGGATTGCAGCGGAGCACCCGGAGGTGAGGGCGCGGTTCCTGACGTGCGGCGAGCCGCAGTTTCCCAATGCGAAGATGTGGTCGATGGCCGCGCTGGCGCGGGCGGCGGATTATGAGGCGCTGGTGACGAGCGACGCGGATGCGCGGGTGTCGCGCGATTATCTGCGGCGGATGGCGCAGGAGCTGGCCGATCCGAAGCGGGAGCTGGCGTCGTGCCTGTATGTGGGGCGGACGACGGGCGGGCTGGCGGCGCAACTGGACGCGGTGGGCAAGAGCGTGGAGATGACGGGCGGGATTCTTGTCGCCGATATGGTGGAGGGCGGAACTCGGTTTGCGCTGGGAGTGAGCATGGTGCTGCGGCGGGGCGCGTTCGAGAAGGCCGGAGGATACGAGGACCTAGGGCAGTACTACGCCGAGGACTTTGTGCTGGGGCAGCGGCTGGCGGAGGCGGGATACGGCGTGCGGATGGCGAACTATGTGGTGCGGCTGATGGTGATGCCGCAGGGGCTGAGAGGGTCGTTCCGCGACCAGTTGCGATGGATGAAGAGCACGCGGCGGTCGCGGCCGGCGGGACACCTAGGGACGGGGCTGACGTACGCGGTGCCGTTCGGGCTGCTGGGGCTGGCGTGGGGGATTCTGGCGGGGCATCCGGCGATGGGAGCGCTGTGGTTGCTGGGAACGTGCGTGAATCGCTGGGCGATGGCGGCGGGAGTGCTTGCGGCGATTGAGGACGAGAAGGCGGGCTGGCCGACTCTGATCTATCCGCTGCGGGACCTGCTGGGATTTGCGGTGTGGGTGGCGAGCTACATGGGGAGCACGATGCACTACCACGGCGGGGCGTACGTACTGGGCGCGGGCGGGCGGTTCGAGCCGGTGGAGCGGAAGTAGTCAGCGGTTGGTGAGGATGGATTTGCCTCCGGCGGAGGCGAGGGTGCGGACGGGGCCGAAGGGGCTGAGGCTGGCGGTGCGCGCGGCGGGGGTGTAGGTGAGCAGGAAGATGCGGCGGGGGCCGAACCAGAGGCGGTCGAGCGAGGCGTCGTCGTCGAAGACGGCGGGAGCGTCGGGCCAGAAGCTGCCATACCAGGCGCCGTTGACGCGGCCGTTGACGAAGTGCACAGGCTGGCGGGTGTAGAAGAGCAGGGTGGAGCCGGAGGTGAGCTCGCCGTCGATGAGGATGAGGTCGGGTTGCTGGTTTGGGGGACGCGGGTGGAGGGTCTGCTCGGCGACGATGGCTTGGGCAAGGCCCTTTGATCCCATGGTGGGATAGAAGCGAACCAGGCCTTCGTGCATCGAGAGCAGCAGGCAGACGGCGGCGGCGGCGAGGGTAAGATTCGCCGCGTAGGTGTGGGCCGGGCCGTTACGCCGGGGGCGACGCAGGATGTAGCTCAGCGGGCCAATGACGATCATGCCAAGAGCGACGAAGGTGAGCGGGGCGCGGAAGAGGCCCATAGCGCGGCCGGTGAGATCGAAGAGATGGGCGAGTGAGAGGTTGTAGTTGCCGCCCTGAGAGAGGAGGGTTGCGATGTCGGTGCGGGGGTCGGTGTGGGGCGCGGTGATGGCGAAGAAGAGCGCGACGGCGGCGAGGAGCGAGCAGAGCGGGATAAGCAACCAGCGATGACCGAGGAGGGCGCTGCGGGCTGCGGGGCCGGATGGGTCGCGGTCGGCGCGGGCGAGGAGGCCTCCGGCCATGAGGGCGAGGGCGGGGATTGCGGGGAGCGAGTAGTACTCCTGACGCGCGGAGAAGGTGAAAAAGACGAGGACAACGCCGGCCCAGAGGAGGAGGGCGAGGGCTGCTTCGCGGTCCATCCCACTCATCCACCCCACCAGCGAAGCTGGCGGGGGCCCCGGCATGTCGCGGTGAGACTGCGCCATGGATGGGGCACCCGACTTTTTGGGGTTGGAGAAGAATTTTGAGTTACGGAGGTCGCGGATGTGGCGGAGGATTGCGCCGGGGAGGAAGGCCGTCCAGGGAAAGAGCCAGAGGGCGGCGAGGAGCCAGAAGAGGAGGATGGGGACCTGTCCGTAGTCGTGGGGGATGCGGCGCTGCAGGAAGCGGGCGATGTGTTCGTTGTAGAGATAGAACCAGGCCCAGCCGCCGCGGGCGGGCAGGCCGAGGCCGGCGGGCATTGCGATGGCGGGATTGCGCAGCGCGGCGAGAATGTGCCAGGGGGCGGCGATGAGGAGGAAGACGAGCGTGGATGGGATGAGATGCAGCTTGAGAAGAAGGCGGAGCTGGCGGGTGAAGGCGAGATAGAGCAGGACGAATGCGATGGGGAAGATGACGCCGATGATTCCCTTGGTGAGGAGGTTAAGAGCGGTGACGGCGGCGAAGATCAAGCAAGGAACCAGGGCGGATTGGGTTTCTACGATCCCACCCATCCACCCCACCAGCGAAGCTGGCGGGGGCCCCGGCATGTCGCGATGAGACTGCGCCATGGATGGGGCACTCGATTTAGCTGCCACACGGTCGAGGGCGATGAGGAAGGCGTGGACGGCGAGGGTCATCCAGAGGCAGATGACGATGTCCGGGATGAAGAAGCGGGTGTAGAGGAAGGGGCCGATACAGGTGGCGAGCGCGAGGGCGGAGTAGAGGGCTGCGCGGTCGGGATGGGCGGCGGGTGAGACGGCGGCGAAGAGGCGGAGGCCGAGAGCGTAGGTGGCGAGCAGAAGGGCGAGGGTGAGGAGAGCGAGAGGAAGGCGGGCTGCCCAGTCGTAGGGGCCGAAGAGGTGCATGGAGCTGGCGGCGAGCCAGTACATGAGGGGCGGCTTGTCGAAGAAGCGGATGCCGTCGATGAAGGGGGTGACGTAGTCGTGGCGGAGAAGCATGGAACGGGCGATCTCGATGTAGATGGAGTCGACGTCGTCGAGCAGTCCGGGGGTGAAGAGGCAGCCGATGTGCAGGACGAGCCAGGCGAAGACGATGATGCAGACCGAGCGCGGGTTCCAGCGGGCGGGCGGGCGCTGGGCGACCTGATCTGCAAGCGGCCCGGGCGGAAGACCGGGGGATGGATTCGCGGATTGGGGCGGGGGCTGAATCACGGCTGGGGCGGCTGGTCCTTCTGCGGAGTGAGATTGGTTTCGAGCGGGCGGACTGAATCAACGTACAAGGGCCGGTCGGTGAGGAGGGCCTTGCCGGAGGTCTCTTTGAGGAGGATTGCGCGGGGGCCGAGGAGGCGGTCTACTTCGTCGCGGCGTTCCAGTGGGACGAAGAGGATCTTGCGCGGGCCGGTTCCCCACTGGGCGAGGAGTTGGGCGGGGGTGAGGAAGAGGCCTTGCGCGTCGGGGAAGGTGGAGCCGAAGAGCATGGAGGAGGAGCGGCCATCGACGAGCAGGGCGGGGCGGTCGAGGGGGCGATTTAAGTAGAAGGGGATGGAGGAGCCGTAGGCCTGGTCGCCGTAGAGGAGGAGTGTGTTGTCGCGGGAGATGGCGCCGGAGGATTCGAGCTGCTGGATGCGTGCGGCGAAGTCTTGCGAGGAGAGCATGGGGGCGAAGCGGACGAGGGCAATGTGCGCTGCGATGAGGAAGACGGCTGCGGTGAGCGCGATGGTGGTGGTTGCAGCGAGATGGCGGTCGCGGGTGCGCAGGAGTTTGGCGCGAAAGGCCCAGGCGACTGCGGGGCCGAGGGCGAAGGCGGCGAGGGCGAGCGAGGCGGGAAGACGGAGGGCGGCGAAGCCGGGGCCGGTGAGGTCGAAGAGCGAGGACATCGAGAGGGTGTAGTCGCCGACGCCGCGATGGGCGAGGAGTTCTCCGATGTCTGGGACGAAGGCAAGATGGCGCGAGGTGTAGAGGCCATAGGCGAGGGCTGCGGCGACGGAGAGGCCGATGGCGGTGAAGGCGGCGTGGGCGAAGGTGAGGGCTGGGTTCGAGGTCCGCGGTTCGAGGTTCGAGGTTTGCTCGGCGCGGGCGAGGGATGCGGCGAGGAGCATCAGGAGCGGGAGGTAGGCGGGGAAGGTGTAGTACTCCTGATTGGTGGAGAGGGAGAAGAAGAGGAGGACGAGGGCGGAGAAGAGAGTGAGGAGGAGGATGGTGCGCTGAGCGCAGTTAAGGCCGGTCAGAGGTCGTCGATTGCGCCAGTTAGAGCCGCGTGTGCTGTCCCAGACAAGGACTGCGAAAATAAGGAAAACAAAGAGTCCATAGTGAGTGCCGAAGAAGCCGACCAGCAGCAGGCCAGTGGCACCGATGATCCATGGGCTGGCGAAGGTCAATTTTTCCGGGTTGGCCTGCCCTAATTTCAACAAGCGGCGATGGAGGCCTGTGATTCCGAGCGGAAGGAAGAGCGCCCAGGGGAAGAGCCAGACGAGGTGGAGGGACCAGTAGAGGGTGGAGGGGAGTTTGTTGTAGTCGCGGGGGATGCGGCGGCCAAGGAAGCGGAGGACGTGCTCGTTGATGAAGTAGAACCAGAAGAAGCCGTGGCCGTTCAGTCCTCCGGTGTTGCGCAGACCGGCGAGGATATGCCACGGGGCGGCGATGGCGAGAAAGAGGAGCGCGCCGGTGAAGGGTTTGAGGCGACGCCAGTTGCGGAGTTCGCCGGTGAGCGCAAGGAAGAGGATGGCGATGGCGAAGAGGAAGACGATGGCGACCAGGCCCTTGGTGAGGACGGCGAGGGCGAGGGCGGTCCATAGGGCGTAGGGGTAGAGATTTGTGGTGCTGCGGAAGAAGACAAATGCGGGGATCCCTCCACTCCGCTGCGCTCCGGTCGGGATGACAGAATAATTTTGGGCTCCGGTCGAAATGCGGGGATTCTTCGCTGCGCTCAGAATGACAACTTCATCTATTTGCGTGGCTCCATTACTGCACGCGGGCTTCATTTGCTGCGCGGGTGCGAGGGATTGGAGGAGGCAGTAGAGGGCGGCGGCGAGGAGGAGGGAGAGGAGGACGTCGGGGATGAAGACGCGGGTGAAGAGGAAGACACCGGCGGAGGTGAGGACTCCGAGGCCGGTGTAGAGGGCGGCGCGTTCGCCGAAGGACTGGCGGGCCCAGCGGACGCCGAGGAGCATCAGGAGAAGGACGCAAAGGGCCTGCGTAAGGTGCGCGGCGAAGGCGTTGACGCCGACGAGACGGAGACTGACGGCGACGATCCAGTAGGGGAGGGGGGCTTTTTCGAGGTAACGGACGTTGTTGACGCGCAGAGTGACCCAGTCGCCGGAGAGGGCCATCTGGCGGGCGGCGTTGGCGTGGGTGCCGTCGGCGTCGTCCAGCACCGGCGGGGCGAAGAGCGAGGCGAAGAAGAGAATGAGCCAGAGCGCGGTGAGAAGAGAGAGGACGCGGGCGTGTCGCGATTGCGCAGCGGCGTGGGGGGTGGTCGCGGGTTCGGCGGAGGCGATGGTTGACATGAGGAGTACTTGCTCTAACAGCATACGTGGAGAAAGGTTGCGCGTGGGCAGTGGCGGGCGTTGTATCTTTGCTGGGAGAGGTTTAGGGGATGCTGACATTTGCGGCGATCGACATTGGTTCCAACTCGGTCCGGCTGAAGATTGCGTCGGTGGAACGGCACCGGCTCAGGATGCTGCATGAGGACCGCGAGGTGGTGCGGCTGGGAGAGAGCGTATTTCAGACGGGTGTGATCTCTCCGGAGGCGATGGCGAACACGATCCGCGCGCTGAAGCGGTTTCAGAAGGCGGTGCAACTGCATGTGGCGGACCGAGTGAGGGTGGTGGCGACCAGCGCGATGCGGGACGCGCGGAATGCGGCGGCGTTTACTGCGTGGGTGAAGTCGGCGACGGGATGGCAGGTGGAGGTGATCTCGGGGCTGGAGGAGGGGCGGCTGATCCACCTGGGGGTGGTGTCGCAGGAGGCGGGCGCGCGGGGGCGGTGCCTGCTGATCGACCTGGGCGGGGGGAGCTGCGAGATTACATTCTCCGACGAGGGGCGGATCCGCCAGATGGTGAGCCTGCCGCTGGGCGCGGTGCGGTTGCAGCAGGAGTTTCTGCACGGCGATCCTCCGGCGAAGGAGGACGTGGCGCGACTGAAGCAGTATATCGGCCGCGAATTGCGGAAGGCGGAGCGCAGGCTGGGGAGTCCGCGGGTGGGGCTGGTGATTGCGACCTCGGGGACGGCGGCGGCGCTGGCCGAGGCGAGCGTGGCGATGGCGCGCAAGCTGCCGGCGCGGAAGACGGCGCCGAAGAGCTTTGTGCGCATCAAGCCCAACGTGGCCAAGACGGCGGAGGTGCGGCGGCTGGCGGAGCGGCTGGCGAAGATGAACAATGGGCAGAGGGCATCGATTCCGGGGATCGGGCCGCGGCGGTCGGAGATTGTGGTCGGCGGGGCGATGGTATATGCCAGCCTGCTGGAGCGGATGGGGCTGCGGGGATTTCGCTACTCTCCGCTGGGGCTGAAGGACGGGATCCTGGCGCAGATGCTGGCCGATGCCGATCTGCGCACGTCAGTGCACCGGAAGATCGAGAACGAGCGCTGGGCGGGGGTGCTGGAGGTGTGCCGGCGCTACGGCGTGGATGTGAAGAAGGCCGAACCGGTGCGCCAGCATGTGGTGCAGCTCTTCGACGAGCTGGCGCGGGTGCATGAGCTTCCACCGGAGTACAGGCTGTGGCTGGAGGCCGCGGCCATGATGCAGGACGTGGGCAAGTACATGAACCACCAGGGCCACCACAGGCATACGCAGTACATAGTGGCGAACTCGGAGATCTTTGGATTTTCGCCGGAGCAGCGCGGGGTGGTGGGAGCGATTGCTCGCTACATGGGCAAGAGCCGGCCGGACCCGGTGGACCGGATTCTGCGGACGATTGCGATCGAGGAGCATCCGAAGATTGTGCGGGCGGTGGTGCTGCTGCGGCTGGCGCTGGCGCTGAACCAGGACCGGGCCAGCGCGGCGGTGCGGATGCGGACGCACGTCTATTCCAAACGCGTTCTGCTGGAGCTGCTCGCGGGGCGCGGTGGTGCGGAGCTGGAGGCGTGGTCGCTGCGGAAAGAGGCGGACTACTTCCGCGAGGTCTTTCGCCGGGACCTGGCGGTGGAGGTGGCGTAGAGCGCGCGGACGGTGCGGGGATCGAGCAGCCAGTGCAGCGCGGCGGGGCCGCGGGCCAGGTTGACGCGGGCCAGCGAGCCCTTGCGCAGACGCACGCAGGCGGCTGCGGCACAGGCGTCGAGGCCGCTGGCGGGACAGGCGGCGGCGGGAACAAGGAGCGAGCCGAGGAAGGCGGTGAAGTTGGGGTCGTGGCCGACGACCAGGAGATTCTCGTGGCCGGAGTACTCGCGCAACAGCTTCTGGAACTGGGCGAAGGTGGCGTCGGGTGCGAGCGCGGCGGAGGTGAGGATTTTGGCCTCGTAGCCCATTTCGGTGCCCACCAGCGAGGCGGTCTGCATGCAGCGCTTCAAGGGGCTGGAGACGATGAGGTCGAACTGGAGCTTCATGGCGTTGAGGACATGGGCGAGCTGGAGGCAGTGACGCTTGCCGTCCTTGTCGAGGGGGCGCTTGTGGTCGAGAACCGGGTTGGCGCGCTTGGTGCCGGCGCTGGCATGACGCAGGATGTAGAGGTTCATAGGGCTAGGAACATTGTAGGACAGGTGCGAGGTTCGAGGGGCGAGGTTAGAGGAGCAATCCTGCCGGAAGGGCAAGGTGCGCTTCGTTTGGGGCCGTGGCGATGAGAACGAGGAGGTGCGGTGACAGAAGGAAGGGATGGTGCGCCCGGAGAGATTCGAACTCCCGACCCTTTGGTTCGTAGCCAAATACTCTATCCAACTGAGCTACGGGCGCACATTGCCGCGGGGACACACTCCGTCTGCAACTCTTCAAGGATAGAGGATTGCAGGCGAGAGAGCAACCCGGCGGCGGCAGCGGCGCAGGCCGGCTGATGAAGCAGATGGCGCGGCCGACAAGCTAGCTCTTCTCGGGGGTTTCCTTGACCAAGCGGGTGGCGAGCTGGCTGAACTCCTCGTGGCGAGGCGCGGGAGGGGCTTTGGGTTTGGGCTGCTTCTTCTTTTCTTTTCTGCCTTTGTCTTTGTTTCCCATGGCGACAGTCTAACTCCGATGCCGGGGCAGTGGAAGTTCAAATTGCGCAGGTGCCGCTCTTGCGTCTCTTGATCGCGGAGCGATCAAGAGACGCGAATCTTTAAAAAGCACGCTATTCGGCACGGCTGCAGCCGTGCCCTTCCGATCCAACTTCCATTCGGCATCCATTCGACTTCGCTCAGGTGGCTGACGGCGGGGGATGGAAACGTGTAGGATGGAGCGACTTTCGGGCTGCGATTGAACCTGTGATGGACGGAGGAGAAGTGCGATGGATGAGATGAATCAGAATGAGATGAACCGGGATGGGATGAGCCGGCGGGATTTTGCGGGGATGGTGGCGGGGCTGCTGGCGATTGCGGGCGGGTTTGCTGGGCAGGCCGAGGGGCAGACTTCGGGGACGGTGGCGGCAGGGCAGGGGAGTGCGCCGGCGGCGACGGCTGGGCAGGGAGCGGGGCAGGCGACTGGGGCGGCGCAAGCGGCGGCGGGGGCGCGGCCGGCGGGCGCGATGCGGGAGCTGACGTCTGGCGTCTTCAAGCCGATAGCGGGGCGCGGGATGCAGGGCGGGCACGAGTCGCACTCGTACCTGACGGGGATGCTGAAGGCGGGCAACATTCGCCTGGAGATGCATGAGTCGGTGCAGCAGGCGGGGGCCCCGCATGAGGCGGTGGGGACGCACAAGCACAGCGAGATATGGCTGATGCAGCGGGGCGTGGCGACGCTCTACCTGAACGGGGTGGAGCACCGGATGGAGGCGGGCGATGTGGGGCTGTGCTGCGCGGGCGACGAGCACTGGATTGCCAATGCGGGGGATTCGGAGCTGGCGTACTTTGTGGTGACGGTGGGACCGCCGGAGTAGAGCGGGCTACATCATGGACTGGACGCCTTTGACTGCGCCGGAGACGGCTTCGGAGGCCTTATCGACGACATCGGCGACCTGGCCGCGGGTGCGCTTGAAGGTCTTGCGGGCCTCGTTGCTGAGGGATTCGGCCTGTTGTTTGAGGTAGGAGGCGGCGTCCTCGAGGCAGTCGACGCCGTCGTCGAAGTTCCGGCGCAACTGGCGGCGGGTTTTGACGCCGGGTTGAGGCGCGTAGAGAAGAGCGACGGCCGCTCCGGCGGCTACGCCCAGGCCAAAAGCGATGCAGATTCCTTTTGCACTCATTGCTGTCTCCTCGGCGGAAAGATTCCGCTCGCCTGAGGGTGAGATTCAGTGGGCGGCGGATTGGTTGCGTTTGGAAGTGGGGGAGCCGGTGCGAAGGAGCGGATTGACCGGATGGAAATGGCCGGCATAAGGGGGTGTACAGAAGTGGCCGCCGGGTGGATAGAATACATCCAAGTAGAAAGACGGGGCGGGCGACGTGGACGAGTCACAGATGGGCAGGATGTATCTGGCGATGGTGGAGCGGTGGTTCCGGTCGCTGATTCACCGTCTCTGGCGCCGGGGCGTGATGCATTCGGGAATGGTGACGGCGCTGATCCTGGCTTTGCTGGTGTTGGGGTTGAGCCTGGCCTACCGCGAACGGGGACGCGGAAACCTGCACAAGCTGGAGGCGAAGATCGGGACCGACCAGCAGTATGCTCCTGTGCCGCGGCCGGGCGGCCAGGAGGCGATTGAGCTGACGCGAATGCGGCTGTCGGGCGGCTCGATGCCGGAGTTTCTTTCGGTGACGGTGCTGCCGGGGCGGGGGATGAACGTGCTGCAGATCGGGGCCTACATTCCGGGCAAGGGCGAGGTAAACCTGATGGATTCTCCGCCGGTGGAAGATGCGGAGAGCGCGATGACCGGCACGGGCGCGGACAGGGATGGTGCGGCGAGCCTGGCGATGGGCGGGGCCTTCGAGGCTCCGTGGGCGGGCCGGATCGAGGGAGTGGCGACGCAGACGGCGGGGAGCGTGAGCGCGGTTTGGCGTGGGCATACGATGACGCTTCCCGGCGGCGCGAATGGGGTGGCGCGGGAAGGACTGATGCTGGCCAGAGGGGCGGACTCCGCGGAGATGTCGGCGTTGCCGGATGGCGGAGAGGCTCAGGCGGTCTTCCATGCGGGGGACTTTGGGGCGCACTGGCCGTCGAAGACGGACGTGACCGTGACTGTGCTGCTGGGCAGCCAGTGGATCGAACTGACGGTGATGGCGCGCAACATGGGCGGTACGGCCGAGCCAGTGGGCATCGGATGGCATCCGCGGTTTGTGGTTTTCGATGAAAACCGGGAGCAGTTGCGGCTCCATCTTCCGGCCGAGAAGCGGGAGGAGGTGCGCGACCGGGCGAGCGGAGTGCCGACGGGAGTCCTGCTTCCGGTGAGCGGAACGGCGTACGACTTTACGATGCGCGGCGGGGCGGCCCTGGGGAAGCTGGAGCTGGATGACAACTTCGTCGCACTGCGCCGGGAGATGCTGGACAACGGAGCTATCGCGGAGTTGATTGATCCGGCGAACGATTACGGATTGCGGCTGACGGTGCTGAGCCCGACGATCCGAGCGATTCGGGTGGTTTCGCCGGCGGATGGGGACTACGTGTCGATTGGGCCGCAGTTTAACTACGACGATCCGTTCGGGCGGGAGTGGGGGAAGGACGACGATACGGGGATGGTGGTGTTGCAGCCGGGGCAGACGACGCAGTGGAAGGTGCGGCTTGAGCTGTTCTCGCTGGCCAGCAGCCAGTCCATGAAGTAGAGCAACGGCGTGCGGGGACGATGCAGTGGGCGCGGTGGATTGACCCTTCGCAAACAAGACCCGTAGAGTGGAAGAGAGGCGCCAGCGCGCATACGACGCCCACGGCTGCGCACGACACCCAGGGAAGTGGTGGCGCGGCCCGACTAAGGGCACATACTGGAAGGCACGGACGGAAGGGACCGATTTGAATTCGACTGAGAGTACGGGAACCAACCAGACGGCGACGGACGAAAGTGCGACGGAGCAGACTGGGGACGGGCAGATGGAGGCCAGAGCTGACAGAGGCCATGAGCACGAAGACGAACACGAACATGGGCACGAGCACGGCCATGAGCATGGGCCATCGCTAAATCCGGCGTTGACGCGCGAGATTGCGGTGGAGGCGCCGGCGGACGAGGTTGCGAAGGCCTATCGAACGGTGATTAAGCGCTACCAGAAACTGGCGCGGATTCCGGGCTTCCGCGCGGGCAAGGTGCCGGAGTCGCTGGTGCGGTCGAAGTTCGCCAAGGAGCTGCGCGATGAGGTGCTGCAGGCGCTGGTGTCGGAGCGCTTTCGACAGGCGATTGTGGAGCAGAAGCTGCAGCCGGTGTCGGAGCCGCAGTTACTGGACCTGCAGTTGACGGATGGCGAGCCGCTGCGCTTCAAGGCGGCGTTCGAGGTGCTGCCGGAGTTCGACGTTGCGGGATATGAGACGGTGCGCGTGGCGCGGCCGCAGACCGAGCTGACGGACGAAGAGTTTGAGGAGGAGCTGGGCTATATCCTGGACAGCCAGGCGACAGTGGAGACGGTGGAGGAGGAGCGCGCGCTGGCGGAGGGCGACTGGGCGGAGATCCAGTTTCGCGGCGAGATCAAGCCGCTGGCGCAGACGGTGACTGAGGAGGGTGTGACGTCGACCACACCGGCGGAGGCGCCGATTCGCGGAGACGACGTGCTGATAGAGATCGGCGGCAAGAACACGCTGGCGGCGTTCAACGATGCGCTGCGCGGGACGAGGGTGGGGCAGGAGCTGAAGTTCGAGGTGGAGTATCCCAAGGAGTACAGCGAGAAGAAGCTGGCGGGGCAGACAGTGGGCTACGACGTGACGGTGAAGGCGATCAAGCGCAAGACGTTTCCGGTGCGCGACGCGGAGCTGGCCAAGCAGCTAGGTAATAGCGCGAGCTGGGAGGAGTTCGAGAAGCAGTTGCGGGAGCGCGTGAACAGGCAGAAGCGCGAGTCGCTGGAGGCGCGCGCGCGGAACAAGATGCTGGATGAGGTGGTCTCGCGGCACAGCTTCCCGGTGCCGGAGTCGCTTGTACAGCAGAGGGTGGACGCGCGGTTGGAGCGCGGGTTGCGCGCGCTGGCGCAGCAGGGGATGAGAGCGGACGACATGCGCAAGCTGGATTTTGTGCGTCTGCGCGCGGCGCAGCGGGACGAGGCGGAGCGCGAGGTGAGGGCGTCGCTGGTGGTGGACCGGATCGCGGAGATCGAGAATGTGACTGTCAGCGATGAGGAGCTGAACCAGGAGGTGCTGGTGCTGTCGATGCAGACACGCGAGCCGTACGAGACACTGCGCGAGCGACTGGCGAAGGACGGCGGGATGGAGCGGCTGCGCGAGGAGATGCGGCGGGAGAAGACGGGCCAAGCGCTCTACGAGAAGCTGGCGAGCTAGGGGCTCCGGGGGCGGGGAGGACGTTTGGGATGAGGCTGGTGACGTTTGTCGAAGGGGACAAGGCGCCGCGTCCCGGGCTGGTGGTGGATGGGGGTGTCTTCGATCTGGACGCGGAGGGGTTCCAGGACGCGATTACGTTTCTTGGGGCGCAGGGGAGCGTGCAGGCGGACGTGGCAGGGGCCGCGACGCGATCAAGAACGAGGATTGCGCTGGAGCAGGTGCGGCTGCTGGCCCCGGTGCCGCGCCCGCCGCGCCTCTTCGGTATCGGGGTGAACTACGCCGAGCACGCGGCCGAGTCGGGGACCAGAATGCGCGATGTGCCGACGGTGTTTCTGGTGCTGTCGTCGGCGGTGGTGGGGCCGGGGGCGGATGTGGTGTTGCCGCGCGCGAGTTCGCAGGTGGACTACGAGGCGGAGCTGGCGGTGGTGATCGGGAAGGCGGGGCACAGGATTGCGGCGAGTGAGTGGGAGGAACACGTCTTCGGGTACACGATGATGAACGATGTGAGCGCGCGCGATGTGCAGCGGGCGACTTCGCAGTGGACGCTGGCGAAGAGCTTCCCGACGTTTGCGCCGATGGGACCGTGGGTGGTGACGAAGGACGAGATTACCGATCCGCACAGGTTGGGGATTTCACTGACGATTGGCGGCGAAAGATTGCAGGACTCGAACACAAGCCAGATGATCTACAAGATTCCCGCGCTGATTGAGTATCTCTCGGGGATTGTGCCGCTCGAGGTTGGGGACGTGATCAGCACGGGAACGCCGGCCGGGGTGGGGATGGGGCGGACGCCGCAGCGGTGGCTGAAGGCGGGGGAAGAGATGGTGGTTGCGATCGAGGGGATTGGGGAGCTGCGGAATCCGGTGGTGGGGGAGTAGTTCGTGCGCGAGGGCTACGATTCGCGCCTGCGGGAGGGGGAGAGCAGGCGGAGGGTGAGGAGCATGGCGGGGATGAGGAAGGCGAAGGAGCCGAGGACCCACATGGTGACGGCGCCGAGGACCTGGTCGTCGAGTACAGAGATGTGGAAGGGGTTGGGGTGGTCGACGTAGTAGCTATAGACGGGGCGGTCGCAGAAGGCGAGGAAGGCCGAGAGCAGGGTCATGACGACATCGGATAACGCCAGGTAGACGATGGCTCCCCAGTCGTTGGGGCGTGGGGCGGCGGGCCAGGGGCGAAGGATAGTCCACCAAAAAAGAAGCGCGGTGAAGAGGAAGCAGAGGTGTTCTGCGCCGTGGAGGGTCTCGTTGGCGAGGGCGAAGTTGTAGGCGGCGGGGACGTGCCAGCAGAGGTAGGCGAGGTTCATGGCAAGCCATGCGATGGCGGGCGAGACGAGCCAGTTTGCGAGGCGGCGCAGAGCTGAGACGCACAGGAGCGGGCCGACGATACAGCGGGTGACGGGCGTGGGAAGACCACGCAGCAGAGGGACGACGGGCTGGGCGTAGAGCAGAAGCATGGGGATGGCGGACATGAGGAGGAGATGCTCGACCATGTGGGCGGTGAGCAGCGCGTCGGCGAAGCCGTCGAGGGGGGATGCGGTTGCGATCCAGAAGAGGGCGAGGCCGGAGAGGAAGGCGGCGAGGCGGAGGGCGTTGAACTGCGTGGGGCGGGTGCGGCGGAGGGCCAGCCAGCCACGGATGTAAAGGGCGGCGAGCAGGACGACAGAGAGCGTCAATCCCCAAGGGAGGGTCCAGTCGGAGAAGATTTCGCGGGTGGCGTCGGACATGGGCTAGGGGGTCTTCGGTGCGGGCGGAGGTGGGTTGGGGTGGGTGAGGGTG
>JBEKWE010000059.1:0-19462 GCA_049513335.1 Acidobacteriaceae bacterium
GCTCAGCTATCGCCGCATCGGCCTGCCCATCGGCCTCGTCGTCATGGCCGTCGCGCTCTGCACCCTCGGCACCCTCTGGCTCCGGCGCATCCTGCGGCACGGCTGAATCAGCGACCTGTTCTACGCCCCAACCGCCTCACCCTGCTGCTCCGCCCCACTCGCCCCCTCCGCCCCCATCCACCCCAGCGCCTGCGCCAGGTAGCTCTTCAGGTCCTTGCGCTCCACAATCGCATCCAGGAACCCGTGCTGCAATAAAAATTCCGACCGCTGGAATCCCTCCGGCAGCTTCTGCCGCGTGGTCTGTTCAATCACTCTCGGCCCCGCGAATCCAATCAGCGCGCCCGGCTCGGCGATGTTCAGGTCGCCCAGCATGGCGAAGCTCGCCGTCACCCCGCCCGTCGTCGGGTCCGTCATCACCGAGATATACGGAATCCTCGCGTCGTCCAGCCGCGCCAGCCCCGCCGAGATCTTCGCCATCTGCATCAGCGACACGATCCCCTCCATCATCCGCGCCCCACCCGACGCCGCCACGATAATCAGCGGGTTCCCCGTCTCCAGCGAGCGGTCCACCGCACGCGCAATCGTCTCGCCCACCACCGCCCCCATGCTTCCGCCGATAAATCCGTACTCCATCGCGCTCACTGTCACCGCGTGCGGCCCCAGCATTCCCACCGCATTCACAATCGCGTCATTCAGCCCGGTCTTCTTGCGCGCCTCGGCCAACCGGTGCTGGTAGTGCTTCAGGTCGGTAAAGTCCAGCGGGTCGGTCGAGCGCAGCTCCAGATCGACCAGTTCGTACCCCGGCTCCAGCAGCATCCCGATCCGTCGCCGCGCGCCGATGCGGAAGTGGTGTCTGCACTTCGGGTTCGTACACACAAAGAGGTTCGCCTCCAGGTCCCGCTTGAAGATCGCCTGCCGGCAGCTTCCGCACTGCGTCCACAGCCCCTCGGTGCGCACCGTCTTCTGCGCCTCGTTGACAATCTCGTTGTCTTCCCGCTTGAACCAGCTCATCCGCGCTTCCCTCGCCGCACTCCTGCCGCTGCCGCTCTATTGTATCGGGACAGCCCGGGCTTTGGCGCGTTTTTGCGTTGCAGCGGGTGCCCCATCCATTCCGCGTTCGTTGCGAAATGGGTGGGATGCAATCCATTCCATGTGCCTGTCATCCTCAGCCTGTCGTTTAACCTCCGCAAAAATAAATCCGAGCGAATCGCCATCCCGCGCGTCTGTGGAGTAGAAGGAATGAATGGACGCGATCGGGGAACACAGCTTGCAATGGTTCGCAGCAGAGCGGGTGGACGATGGACCCGATCTGCCGGCGCTGGTGCAGCTCTACTCCGGCCTGCTCTATCGCGTGGCGCTCTCGCTCGTCCGCAACCCCTCCGAGGCGGAGGACGTGGTCCAGGACGTCTTCCTGCGCGTCCTGCAGCGCCAGCCGGAGCTGGCCGCCATCGTCGATCTGCGGCCCTGGCTGGTTCGCATCGCCTGGAACCTCGCGCTCGACCGCCGCCGCCGCCCGCGCCCGCAGCAGATGGACGAGTCGTTTGCCGAGGCCCTCGTCTCCGCCGATCTACCCGCAGACGAAGCTCTGGAAGAGGCGGGCCGTATTCGCCGGGTGCTGGCCGCCCTGGAGAGACTTCCCCGGCGCGAACGTGAGGCGCTGCTGCTCTCGGCGATGGACGAACTGAGTACGGCTGAGATCGGCGCGGTTATGCGCCGCAGCGAATCCAGCGTTCGCTCGCTGCTCTTTCGCGCGCGCACTCGCCTGCGCCAGCGATTGGAAGATTAGGAGAAGCTATGGAGAACGAACACCGCAATCACGACGACGCAATCGATTCGACCCTCGCAGCCTTGAAGCGCGCCGCGCCGCCCCAGGGCATGGAGGCCCGCATCCTGCAGCGCCTGCAACAGAAACCCGCGCCCGCTGCTCCCCTTCGCTGGCGCGATCTCCTCACCGGCTCCGCGCTCGCCGCAGCCTGGTGGCGCGGCGCCGTCAGCGGGGCCGCAACCGCAATGCTCCTCGTCGGCGCGCTGCTGCTCGCCCAGCACAGCCTGCGGACCCGTCCGGCGCATCCTGTCAGCCAACTCGCCGCCGCGCGCAATCTGGCTCCAGCAGTCCTGCCGGTCGCGGCCTCGTCGCCGAACGCCTCTTCAGGCACCAATCCTTGCGCCACTCCACGCCTGCTCCGGACTGCGCGCGCCGTCCCCGTCTACCGTGCTGAGACCCTGCCCTTAGCCAGCTTTGCCCCATCGCGTCCCGCACCCGTTCTGCCTCTCACCGCGCAGGAGCGCGCCCTCGTTCGACTGGCGCGCACCGCCGACCCTAAACTCCTGGCTTCTCTCGAGCCGGAGACACAGGCAAAACTCGACGCGCAGGAAGCCGACGACTTCAACAAGTTCTTTGCCCCGCCGCCCGCCCCGCCGCAGCCTTCAGATAACCCGTCCCCAACCAATACGCAACAAACCGCACCGCAACAAGGAGAACAAATATGAAACGTACCGCCAGCATTCTTGCCATCGCGTTTGCGCTGTTTTTATGCGGACCCATTGCCCGCTCCCAGGGTGCACCCGCCGCCGCAAAGCCGGCCGCCGATGCAACCGCCGCAAAGCCCAGCTCTGAGACTCCGCCCGCCAAGCCCAATCCAGACACGCTCCCCGTGCGCACCTTCTACCTCAGCAATGTCGCCCAGCAATACGAAGCCAACGATATCGTGTCCTCGATCCGCAACATTCTTCCGAACAACGATAGAATTTACGTGGTTTCCAGCCAGAACGCCATCGTCGTCCGCGGCACTCCCGAAGATCTCGCGCTCACGCAGAAGGTCATCAACGATCTCGATCGCCCCAAAAAGAACTACCGCCTCACCTACACCGTCACCGAGATGGACGGCGGCAAGCAGATCGGCGTGCAGCACTACGCCATGATCATGACATCGGGTCAGACAACATCGCTCAAACTGGGCAACAGAGTTCCAGTCGCCACCGGCGCCTCAACCGCGGGCGTCGCGGCCAACCTTGTCGAGCAGACCCAGTTCACTTATATCGATGTCGGCATGAACTTCGACGCAACCCTGACCGAGATGGGCAATAACGCCATGCTGAAGTCCTCCGTGGACCAGTCCGGGGCCGCGCCGGAAAAGTCCGACTCAGTCCCGCACCAGCCAATCATTCGCCAGGCCTCGCTGAAGGGTGAATCCTTCCTCGCTCCCGGCAAGCCCCTGGTGCTCGGCTCCATGGACATCCCCGGCAGCACAAGTCACACCCAGATCGAAGTCGTCATGGAGCCCTTGCCCTAAGCCGGGTGCCCCATCCATCGCACCGGGTGCCCCATCCTCGACCGGCAGTATTATCGCCGGGCAGGGTGGGGTATCGTTTGCGGTAGCAAACGACGGCTTTCGTTGATTGAACCTATAAATCTGTCATGCTGAGCGAAGCACGACGCGCACTTTGCGATGGGTGGGATGCCTCGCACCTCGAACCTCGAACCTACTTCCCCGGTGTAATCTCCGTCACCGGAAGGTCCCAGTGCGCCAGCAGGATCTCGAACCTCCGCTGTTCCTCTTTCGCGAACTTTTCCTGGTCCGGCCATAGCTCTTTTTTGAACGCCGCTTCATCGGGGTTCTTCGTCGTCGCCACAGTCGAGTCCTTATACCGGATGGTCACCCGATAGTCCCATCGCCCGTCCTCCGTCGTGTGGTACGCCGGCGCCTCGATCTCGAGCGCAAGAATCCGTCCCGTCGCCTGGACCTTTTCCAGCACTGGGTAGTGGTTCTTCAGAAACAGTTGCAGGAACTCCTCCTGATGGCCCCATTGCACCTTGTAGTAGTACTCGATGGTATACGGCTGGCCTGCGCCAACCTTCGGCGGCGCGCCCTGCGCCTTCTGCGGCGCGGCAGCGGAATGGGCGGTATGTTTTTGCGGCATGACTTCCTCCAGCCCACAGAATACCCGATCGACCACCTACCGCGCCCTCGAACCTTGAACCTCGAACCGCGCACCTTGTTACTCTGGTAGCACCATGTCCACCCCCCCAACCCGCCGCATGCCCGCCGAGTGGGAGCCGCACGCCGCCACATGGATCGCCTGGCCCCACAACCCAGACGACTGGCCCGGCAAGTTTCAGCCCATCCCCTGGGTCTACGCCGAGATCGTCCGCCATCTCTCCCGCGTCGAAGACGTCCACATCCTGGTCAACGATCTCGCCGCCGAGCGCCGCGCCGCCTCCATCCTTCGCCGCGGCGGTGCCAACCTCGCCCGCCTCCTCTTCCACCACTGGCCCACCGACCGCGTCTGGCTGCGCGACTCCGGCCCCATCTTCGTAAAAATAGCCGACGGCTTCGTCAAGCAAGCGGAAGGCTCCATCAAGGACCCTTCCGCCAGCCTCGCCGTCACCAACTGGAAGTTCAACGCCTGGGCCAAGTACTCCAACTTCCGCCGCGACGACCAGCTCCCCCACCGCGTCGCCCAGCTCTACAACATCCCCGAAATTCAGCCCGAAATCGACGGCCATCGCCTCGTCCTCGAGGGCGGCTCCATCGACGTCAACGGCGCAGGCGTCCTCCTCACCACCGAGGAGTGCCTCCTCTCCGAGGTCCAGCAGCGCAACCCCGGCCTGGGGAACGAAACCGCCACTCGCGCCAAGTTAGAACGCGCCTTCCGCGATTACCTCGGCATCCACCAGACCCTCTGGCTGCATCGCGGCTGCGCCGGCGACGACACCCACGGCCACATCGACAACATCGCCCGCTTCGTCGCTCCCGACACCATCCTCGCCTGCGTCGAACCCAACACCGCCGACCGCAACCACCTCCCGCTGGCCGAGACCCTCGAACTCCTCCACTCCTTCCGCCGAACCCACGCCCCCGGCAGCACGAAGGAGAACGACAGCGGCGCAAAGAAAACCGGCGGTAAAGCGAAGAGCAGCGCAGAGGGCAAGCCATTCAAGATCGTCACCCTCCCCATGCCCGCGCCCGTCCACTTCGCGGGCCAGCGCCTTCCCGCCAGCTACGCCAACTTCACCATCGCCAACTCGCTCGTCCTCGTCCCCACCTTCAACGACGCCAACGACCGCCGCGCCCTCGACATCATCGCCGCCTGCTTCCCCACCCGCCAGGTCGTCGGCATCCACTCCGTCGACCTCGTCTGGGGCCTCGGCGCCCTCCACTGCCTCACCCAGCAGCAACCCGCATGACTGACCTCGACTTCCTCCACGCCGCCATCGCCGAAGCCCGCGCCGCCGAGCGTGATGGCGAAGTCCCCATCGGCGCCGTCATCACCCTCAACGGCGACATCATCGCCCGCGGCCAGAACCGTGTCCTGCGCGACCATGACCCCACCGCCCACGCCGAGATCGTCGCTCTCCGCGCCGCCGCCCGCGCCCTCGAAAATTATCGCCTGCCCCCGGGCTGCACCCTCTACGTCACGCTCGAACCCTGCGCCATGTGCGCCGGCGCCATCCTCCACGCCCGCGTCAGCCGCCTGGTCTACGCCGCACCCGACCCCAAGGCCGGCGCCTGCGGCTCGGTCCTCAGCGTCCTCAACCACCCCCAGCTCAACCACCAGGTCGAAGTCACCTCCGGCCTCCTCGCCGGCGAAGCTGGCGAGCTCCTCACCGCATTCTTCCGCGCCCGCCGCTAGCTTCGCCTAATCCGGAGGCCCGCCACCCCCGCCCGGCCCGCCGCCGCCCGGAGGCCCGCCCCCACCCGGCGGAGGCCCGCCATCCGGTGGAGGCCCATCCGGCGGCCCATCGTCGTCCGCGTCCGCGTCGCTCCCCGCCTGCTTCGCCCGCTTCGCCTCGTCCTGCGCATACTTGCTCAACTGCGCGTCGCTCAGCAGCTTCCTCACCTTCAGCACCGTCGCCTGGTGCACCTTCCGCACCGCCGAAGCCCACTCCGCGTTGGTCAGCGACTCGTCCTCGCCCAGCGTGTGCACCTGCTTCTGCTGCTCCAGCAGCAGCGGCTCGATCTTCGCCTTCTGCTCCTTGCTCAGGCCGTAGCGCTTCGCCATGCGCGCCAGCTCCTTCACGGCGTCGTACTCTTTATTCGCCACCTGCAGCGACTCCGGCTTCGCACTCGTCGCCGTATCGCCCGCCGCCGTCGCCGTCCCCGCACTCGTCAGCTCTTCAGCCGTGCGCGGCTGAAGCTGCGCGTCCTGGCCATTCGTCTTCTGCGCCCCCGTCGCGCCCGAAGCCGAGCCTTGGGCCGCGCTCTGCGCCCGCGCCGTCGCGCCCGTCGCCACCACCACTATCAACCCAACCCGAAGAATCCATCCCGCAATCCGTATTCCATTCATATCTCTCTAGACGCGTTATTCTTCATTCGCGGTTACATCCCGGCTCTCGATCCGTTCCTTTTCTTTCGGTGTCATCGGTGAGAATCGGTGTTAAGCCGTTGCGCCTTCACGTAAAATAAAGGTATGGAACTCCTCGTCTACACCGCCCCCGGCTGTCGCGACTGTCGCGAGGCCAAGCGTTTCCTCGCCGGCCACTCCATCCCATACCGCGAGATCGACATCTCCACCACCCCCGGCGCGGCGGACGAGGTCCTCGCCCACACCGGCAAACATGCCATCCCCCAGTTCGTCCTCGACGGCAAGTGGATTCAGCCCTACCGTCCCGGCCTCGGCTTCCTCCACGACGAGATGTCCGCCCTCTTCGGCGTATAGTCTTCTTGTTTGTCATTCCAGTTTTCTGATCGCCATTCCTGTTATTTTGATTGTCATTCTGAGCGCAGCGAACGGGGCCCCCGGCCAGCTTGCTGGCTGGGGTAGGAAGAATCCCCGCATTTGTTTTTTCAACTCGAACCGCGAACCTCGCACCTAGGACCTAAACAAATGATCGCCCGATACACACGTCCTGCCATGGGCCGCATCTGGTCCGATGAAAACAAGTTCCGCTGCTGGCTCACCGTCGAGACCGCCGCCTCGCAGACCCTCGCCCGCTTCGGCCTCGTCCCCCAGGCCGCCGCAGACGCCATCCGCGCCCGCGGCAACTTCACCGTCGCCCGCATCAACCAGATCGAGGACGAGGTCCGTCACGACGTCATCGCCTTCACCACCGCCGTCGCCGAGCAGATCGACGCGCCGCCCTTCGCCGCCGAAAAATCCTCCCGCTGGCTCCACTTCGGCCTCACCTCCACCGACGTCGTCGACACCGCGCAGTCCCTCCAACTCCGCGAAGCCTCCGCGCTCATCCGCGCCGGCATCCTCGCGCTCTCCGAAACCCTCAAAAAACGCGCCATCGAGTTCAAGCACACACCCATCATCGGTCGCACCCACGGCGTCCACGCCGAACCCACCACCTTCGGCCTCAAACTTTTGCTTTGGTATTCCGAGATGCAGCGCAACCTCGCCCGCTTCGACGCCGCCGCCGAAGACCTCCGCGTCGGCAAGCTCTCCGGCGCCGTCGGCACCTTCGGCCATCTCAAGCCGGAGCACGAGGAAGCAATCTGCAAAGAACTCGGTCTCAAACCCGTTGCCGTCGCCACGCAGATCGTCCAGCGCGACCGTCACGCCGCCTACATCGCCTCGCTCGCCATCCTCTGCTCCACGCTGGACAAGATCGCCACCGAAGTCCGTCACCTCCAGCGCACCGAAGTCCGCGAGGCCGAGGAGTTCTTCAGCGAGAAGCAAAAAGGCTCCTCCGCCATGCCGCACAAGCGCAACCCCGTCACCAGCGAGCAGATCTCCGGCCTCGCACGCGTCGTCCGCGCCAACGCCCAGGCCGCCTTCGAGGACATCGTCCTCTGGCACGAGCGCGACATCTCCCACTCCTCTGCCGAGCGCGTCATCCTGCCCGACTCCACCATCCTCGCTGACTACTTGTTGGCCAAAACCGACCAGCTCATCGCGCGCCTCCTGGTCTACCCCGAGCGCATGTTGAAGAACCTCGAGTCCACCGGCGGCCTCATCTTCTCCGGCCAGCTCCTGCTCGACCTCGCCGCCGCCGGAATCTCCCGCGAAGACGCCTACGCGCTCGTCCAGTCCCACGCCATGCGCGCCTGGAAGGAAGACCTCGTCTTCCGCGACGAAGTCGCCCGCGATCCCGCCATCGCCGCCCTCCTCACCCCCACGCAGCTCGCCGCCGCCTTCGACTTCCGCCGCCAACTCGCCAACGTCGACGCCATCTTCGCCCGCGTCCTCGGCACTTAGCCGATATTCTAATAAGAGAATTCCCGATGAGTGAGGTAACTACGGACGACATTGGTGTTCGATATCTCAAAGCCTTAACTGATTTCAAGCAAGCTCTGAAGGATGTTATTTGGACCTCCATTCAAAGCCAAAAACTTAAGGCCGGAGAGAGACGGTACTGGAGTTCTGTTCTGCTCGTGCGGATTTGTTCAATCGGGCAAAGCATGTTGCGCCTGTGTCCTGATATAGAGCAGCCAGATCAAGCTATCCACTGGGACTTTGCTTCCGTAGCGGCAATTGCCAGAAGTCTCTTTGAGTGCTGTATGTTCTTTCGATACTTCTCCACGAGAGTAGGCGAAAATGAATGGCTCGCGAGGCTAAACCTGATGCAGTTACACGATTGTATAGAACGTATCAGGATGTTTTCTATAATGGGCGACCTTGACGAAGTGGATGGATTTAAGGTTCAGGCAGAAGATCTGCGACAGCGTTTATTGCGAAATCCATTTTTTCAATCACTTGATCCAAAATTCCAAAAACATTTATTGCAAGGTCATCGTGCAAGTCTCTTCTCCTTAAACGAACTCGTATCACAATATATTGGCGATGAAACATTCTGGTATGTGTATCAGTTTCTTTCAAGTCATGTGCATTCTCTTCCTCTAAGTTTTTATAGAACCAAAGAACATAGTCGATCTGGAATTGAGAATCCTGTTGACAAGGCTTATATATCAATGTCAATGGAAATGGCCACAGAAGTCCTAAGGGATGCAGTAACTGCATATCGGGATGATTTTTCAGAAATCGTCAATTTTGAACAATTAGGAGCTGGACCACCTAATCTCTTATTGGCTGCTCCCAAGGATTATTCAGAAATGTGGTTGCGTAGTAACCGTAAGGCGTTATGCCCATGTGGAAGTGGACAAAAGTACCGCTGGTGCCATGGGAGACAGTAATCGATAAACCGGGTGCCCCATTCATGCAGCTTCATCGCCGGGTGCCCCATCCATTGCACTGGGTGCCCCATCCTAACGGCGGCTTTATCGCCGTTAGGGTGGGTTATCGTTCGCGGTAGCGAACGACCGCCTTCGTCTTCGCTAAGGTGGTATTTGGGTGCCCCATCCATGCCGCGTTCTTTGCGGCATGGGTGGGGTTTCGGCTGCCCCTTCCTCCCGCAGTCTCATCGCGGAAGGGTGGGAGACGCAGCCCCCCGGAAAGCACCGAAAATCTTTCCGCAAAAACCCCAGCAAATTCGCGTGTCAAGCCCCTGCGCCCCGAAAAATCCCTCTAACCCACACTGTGCCAATCACTTCCCTCCAAAAAATAGTTGGCATACTAGTTTCCCTCCAACCCGTATAATTAAGGTAGTTATCAATATTCAAAGCCCGGCACTGCGCCGGGCTTTTGCTTTTAACTGTTACCAATTCCGGTTCCACCTGGCCAAGTCATGACAGGTCATGACTCATTTACCTGACATGTCCCGACTTAACCGCCGTGGATTGATGACTTTAGACTTAATTCCACCCAAAGGATTCTTCATGACCGACGCCGCTGAACTCACCCAGATCACAAGGACGCTTACTCTCTGCCGCCATTTCCATGCCTCCGGTCGCCGCTGCGGTTCGCCCGCCCTCCGCGGCGAGCAGTTTTGCTACTACCACCACCCCAACCGTCGCCCTGGCCCCCTCGCCGAGCGCCGCGCCATACTGCGTGCTCTCAACCGTGCCTTCCAGTTCCTGCTGGACGGCTCGCTGCCCGTGGATCGCGCCGACAGACTCCGCGAGCGCATCCGTCCCGCCTCCGACAGCCTCCCCCGCTGAGCGCCGCCTCGGCGAAGACGCGAAACATTGCAGCCTCGACCCGCAGGAATGAGATACATTACTGGTTGAGCGCACATCGGGATGGCAGTTACGGCGAAGTCGATTCGGCGGTCGTGTACTTCGAGCGTGAAATTCGCTGCGAAGCTTTGTGCCCAGGCGATGCTCGTCCTTCTGCTCTCTTGGACCACGCTCGCCCGCGCCCAGTACAAGCCGAAGGACGCGGAGTGCCTGGCCTGCCACGCGGACCCCACACTCACCACCACGGACGCCAGCGGCAAGACGGTCAGCCTCACCGTCGACGCCGATAAATTTAAGCAGTCCATCCACGGCAGCATGTTCTCCTGCGTCGACTGCCACAAGGACGTGAAATCCTCGCCGCACGAGAAGACACCGGCGAAGATCGCCTGCGCCCAGTGCCACGCCGACGCGCAGGCCGCGTATCAGCACAGCTTCCACGCCACCGCGAAGAAGTCCGACGGGACGCCTGCCGCCACCTGCGTCGACTGTCACGGCGACGCGCACACAATTCTGCCTGCCAGCGATCCAAACTCGCCGGTGAGCCACTCCAACATCCCCGCCACCTGCGGCTCCTGTCACGGCCAGAAGTTTTTGATGGAGTCCACCGGAGGCAGCTCGCAGGTCTTCGTCGCTTATCAGGACAGCGTCCACGGCCGCGCGGTGAAGAACGGCTCGCAGACCGCCGCCGTCTGCACGGATTGCCACGGCTCGCACCAGATTCTTCCCGCCAACGACGCCCGTTCGCCGATCAACAAGTTCAACATTCCCGCCACCTGCGGCAGGTGCCACGCAGATGTGCAGAGCGTCTTCATCGAGAGCATTCACGGCCAGGCCATCGCACGCGGCAACGGCCTTGCGCCGGTCTGCACCGACTGCCACGGCATCCACACCATCAAGGCGCCCAGCGATCCAAGCTCTTCGGTCTCCGGCGAGAACCTCTCGCGCACCACCTGCGCGCGCTGCCATCAGGGCGTGCAGTTGACGCAGGAGTTCGGCGTCGCTGGCGGCCGCGTCTCCACCTACCTCGACAGCTACCACGGGCTTGCCTCGCAGGGCGGTTCGCTGGTGGTGGCCAACTGCGCCAGTTGCCACGGAGTGCACAACATCCTGCCCTCCAGCGATCCGCGCTCCACCATCAATCCCGCGAACCTGGACGCCACCTGCGGCCAGTGCCACAAGGGAGTCACGCAGAAGTTCACGCTCAACAAGGTCCACGTCGATGTGCAGGGCGGGCGCGCATCGGACAAGGGCTCGGTCGCCGTGCGCTGGATTCGCTGGTTCTATCTTCCCCTGATCCTGCTGGTCGTCGGCGCAATGTTCGCGCACAACGTCATCCTGTGGCGCGCCAAAACCCTGGCCCGCCGCCGGGCGATGGGCCCCACTATCGTTCGCATGACGCCCAACCAGCGCTGGCAGCACATGGTCCTGCTCATCAGCTTCTTCGTCCTGGTCGTCACCGGTTTCGCGCTGAAGTATCCCGACTCCTGGTTCGCCGTCGCCCTCGGCCTGGGCGAGCGTTGGCGCGGGGTCCTGCATCGCGTCGCCGGAGTGTTGCTCATCGGCGATGGTGTCTACCACGTCTTCTACGTCGCGTTCACCCGCGACGGCCGGCGGCTGCTCCGCGACCTGCTGCCCACGCCGAAGGACGCGCTCGACGCCTGGGGAACGATGCTGTTTTACCTCGGCCTGCGCAACCGGAAGCCGAACTTCGGCCGCTTCAGCTACGCGGAGAAGTTGGAGTACTGGGCGCTGGTCTGGGGCACCGCGCTCATGGCCATCACCGGAGTCATGATGTGGGCCAAGATTTCGGTCGGCAATCTGCTGGCGCGCTGGTGGGTGGATGCGGCCACCGCGGTCCACTTCTATGAAGCCATCCTGGCCACGCTGGCGATCCTGGTCTGGCACTTCTACCAGGTCTTCTTCGATCCCGATGTCTATCCCATGAACTGGGCCTGGCGCGACGGCAAGATGTCCGTCGAGCACTACAAGCATGAGCACGCGCTGGACACCGAGACCCTCGCCGAGGCTGACATCGAAACCCCTCCATCCGCGGAGAACAACGCTGAGAGAAAGCCGGAAGACGGGCCGGAAGACGGGTAAGAAAGCAGGCCGGAAGCAGTGTAAATTGAGAGCAGAGGAACGCAGCTTCACCATTTCAACAATGAGGACCACCATGAAGATTCGTATCGCATCGGTCGTGCTGGCATCGATCACAACCCTGGCCTGGGTGCAGGCCCCCGCGCAGGACAGCGGCGCGCTGTACAAGACAAAGTGCGCGGGCTGCCACGGCGATCTGGGACAGGGAAAGCAGGGTGTCGCTCCCAAGCTGGCGGGCACAGCCAAGGATGTCGTTGAAGTCCTCACCAAGGGCGGTGAGACTCGCCCGCCCCACGTCAAGCCGATGAGCACGCTGACCCCCGCGCAGGCTGCTGCCATTGCGGCTTACATCAAGACCTTGAAGTAGCCGGAACTCGATCGCCGCAACTGCGGCCCGCGACTCTGCGCGCAGGCTGTAATGGACGCTGACCGCCGCAACCCGATACCATGGTCTCAAGGAGGTTCATGCCCTCAACTGAAAGCTATCGGCTCCTGCTGGCGGCGGCGGCAGCCTGCGAAGACAAGAAGGCCGAAGACGTACGCATCCTCGCCCTCGACCCCTCCGAGAGCGGACTCACCGACTACTTCCTCATCTGCAACGGGACCAACGAGCGCCAGAACGTCGCCATCACCGACGAGATCGAGATGCGCCTCAAGCGCGACTTCAGCGCCACTCCCAACTCGGTCGAAGGCCGCCGCCAGGCCGAGTGGATTCTGATGGATTACGTCGACTTCATCGTCCACGTCTTCTCCGCGGAGAAGCGCGCCTTTTACGGCCTGGAACGCCTGCGCAAGTCCGCCACCACCATCAGTGTCGCCGCGCTCAACGCCGAATTGAAGGCAAAGATCGCCTCCACCCGCGCCAAATCCGCTAAGCCTGGCGTTCCCGCAAGAGCTCCGGCTAAGATGGCTTCCAGGAAGACCGCAAAGAAAGCTGCCACGCCTCGCAAGCCCGCCGCAAAGAGGCCCTCCGGCAGGAAGCCCTCAGACACGCGTGCCGCAAGGAAAAAATAAGAAGGGCCGCTCTCAATCAGCGGCCCTTCTTGTCTCACTCGGATGCGGCAGATTGTTAGAAGTTGTACCGCAGGCTCAACTGCGTGTTGCGGGAACTCGGAGTTTCAAGGCCCACAGTCGACTGCGCAAACCCAAACTGCGATGGATTGTTGATGTCGCCGACTGGATCGTTGAAGTTGGGATGGTTGAAGAGATTGAAGAAGGCAACTTGGGCGATCAGATGCTGGCCCTCCCTAACCTTAAACCGCTTCGATACCGCTAGGTCCACCTGCGCGAACGCAGGTCCGTAAAATGCGTTCCGGGCCATTGGTGGATCGCACCATAGACCGTAGTTGACGGTAGCGGGGCAGGTATAGGCCTTGAACTGACTGACCTGCAGGTAGCCCGGCCCCGTTGGCCGTGCATTGTGGACGATCGCGCTATTGTACGATCCTGTTCCGACATACACCGCCCGATCAAACCCGGGCCGTCCGTCCTTGTTGGGATTGTAGGTGCCGGAGCTGTCGATGATCGAGAATGGAGTGCCGCTCTGCACCTGGATGATGGGTGAAACGCCCCACCCGCCGAGCAGCAGGTTCTCCTTCCTCCACTGCGACTCATAATTGACCGTGATCGCCGCCATATGCCGTACGTCAAAGTCCGCCGGCCCGTAATCGTACTTGGGATTCAGCGGGTCGGTTATGCCCGTCTGGGCGGCGCTGGCCTTCAGATCAAAGATGTCGCTGACCTCATCCATAGTCTTGCTGTAGGTATAGTTTGCCAGGAACATCAACCCATTGGAGTAGCCCTTGCGAACGCTGGCCTGTAGTCCGTGGTAGTTGGAAGTGAACCCGTTGTTGCGGAAGTTGTCCCCATTGAACAGCAAATTGGGACGCGCGGTCGTGGCCTTGGTGAAGCCGGCCGCCTGGCAGGTGGCCGTCAAGGTCGGGCAGGCCGTTCGGCCATCGAAGTTGTTGGCGTCCTTCAGGCCGATCAGCTTGCGGCCGAAGGTGCCAACATAGTTCACTTCGGCGACATAACCCTTGGCAAGCTCCCTCTCGATGCCAAGGTTTGCCTGCTCGTAGTACGCCGTCACCAAACGCGGGTCCACCTGGCGAGGCACCGGCTTGCCGCCATAGGCGGAAAACAGGTTGTTCGCGGTAAACGGAAGGTTGATCAGCGCCGGTTGCTCCAGAGCGCCGGCCACCACGCCATTGATCAAGGCGCCAATCGTGTTGTCCGAGTAGCGGGGAGAGTTGAACCGGATGTTCTCGTATGCATTGTTGTACAGCCGGTCAAAGCTGATCCCTAACCCTCCGCGGATTGCCATCTTACCTCTGCCAGTCGGATCGTAGGAGAAGCCCAGTCTTGGTCCGAAGTTGTTGGTGTCCTTGTTCCACAGCGTACTGTGCGACGAGTTCGGGACCACCTGGAATGTCGCTCCCTGCATTGCTCCTACGAAGGTGGTGTTCGGCAGAAACGGATTGCCGTTCGGAGTCGGCGTTGTGAATGCTCCGAAGAACACGTTGGAATCGTAGCCCGCCTGGAAGTTGTGCGGCGGCCCAAAGTACTCCCAGCGCAGGCCAAGGTTTACGGTCAGCTTGTTCGTCATCTTCCAGTCGTCCTGAGCGTACGCTGCAAATTCATTGGCACGGTAGCCGCGATACGGGTTTGGCGCCGCGTTGGTCGTGGTGTCGATCGCAGCGCTCGCCTCGTACAACGATCCGTAGGTCGGAGCTCCATAAATAGCCAGGTCCGCCTGGTCGTCGAAGGTCTCGTCGGTTAGCAACGACTCCGTGTCATACGGGTATAGCGATCCATAGAAATCGTTGTAGAAGCTGGAGCCGTTTCGTGTGCGAATATACCGGAAGCCCGAATATACCGGAAGCCCGTCTTCACCGTGTGCTTGCCCACTTCCTTGGTCAGCGTGTCTTCGTATTGGAACTCGTTCTCCGTGAACAACTGTGGGAGTCCGGAGTAGGCGCCAAACCCCTCCGCCAGCGGGTCGTCCCCAGTCACAATCTGGGGAACACCTTGTGTGCCAGGAGCGCTGAAGTTCGACACATGGCGCGTATAGCCCGCGCGGAAGAGGTTCTGCAGCGTTGGCGAGAAGGTGTGCGTCCAGTTTCCCGTGAATACCTGCGCCCCTCCTACATACACCTCGTCGGGGCCAAACGTCGTGTCGCCACCGTCAAAAGCAACGGTTTGATCTACCAAATCCAGCAGATAAGAAAAACTCAACTGGTCCTTGTCCGTCAGCTTCTGATCAATCTTCATGGTGGCGCGTTCCTGATTGGTGGGCGAGCCCTGGCTCTCGCCTACGGTGGCGTAGATCGGCACCGGATAGGTCACCACTCCCCCCGTATACAGTCCCTGTGCAACCCCCGTCGCCTGCAGTGTCCCCAGGGGGAACGCCTCCGGCTCCGCCGCCAGAAGGGCCTTGAAGTCCGTGCCCAGCGCATGCGAGCGGTTAAACTTGCCGGGACACGCCACCCCGTTGTACTGCATGCACAGGCCACCCGCGTTCGTCTCCTGGAACGTCTCAAACGCCCCCGAATCGACGAAGTTCAGAAAGGCCTGCGTCGTCACCGTGCCCGTCACGGGTTCACCCGTTCGCAAACGATGGATCTCCACCGTCGCAAAGAAGAACGTCTTGTCGCGGTAGACGGGTCCGCCGATCGATCCGCCGAACTGATTGCGGACCAGATGGTCGCGCAATCCGTAGTAATTCGAGAACCAGCTATTCGCCGCCAGCGCCTGGATGCGGTTGTACTCGAAGACCGAACCATGGAACTTATTGACGCCGCTCTTCAGCACAGTGTCCGTCGCAAATCCGCCCGCCCGTCCGTACTCAGCCGACGGGTTGTGCGTGATCACGCGATACTCCTGGATCGCGTCGGGAGAGATGCTTGTTATTGCTCCCGCCGTACCCAAGGTAAAGCCCCTGCCGCCCTGTCCCTGGTCGTTGTTGTCCATTCCTTCCACCAGGAAGTTGCCGGTGCCGGGGCGCGAGCCGTTCATTGCCGCGCCGCGGTTGCTCACATTACCGCTAAACTCTCCTCCTGCGCCCGCTACCAGATAGACAAACGAATTCTGGGTGCGCGTCTCCAGGGGCGAATCCTGAAAGATCGTATTGTCCACCAGCTGCGAAACCGAGGAACTCTCCAACTGCACCTGCTCCACGTTGGCCGCCGTCACCTCTACCGTCACGCTCTGCAGGCCCACGGCAAGCATCACATTCTGCGTCAGCACCACTCCGACCGTCGTGCTCAGCCCGGTCACCTTCGCGGTCTCAAAGTTCGGCATCGAGACCGTGATCGTATATCCGCCGCCCACCGGGACCGCCGTAAACAGGTAGCTTCCCAAGTTGTTCGTCTTCGTGGTGCGGTTCTCGCCGTTCGTTCCGGTCAGAGTCACCGTCGCGTTCGGGATCACAGCCTGGGTCTTGTCAGTGACCGTTCCGGTCAATCCGCCAAATCCCGCCTGAGCAGCAGCTGAGCCAACCATCAGCATGAGGAACAAAGCAACGCTTAGAGAACGCTTCATATGGATGAGTCTCCTCGATCTGTAACTAATCCGGTCCGCCAAATCAGCGGAGTGACAGTTTAGTACAACACACATAGCTTCGGTGATGAAGATTTCTGTGCAATTCACCCTCCAAAGTGACCGGGGATTCGTCAATGCCGGATTGTCTTTTTAACCCAATGTTTACAATTACCTGTGCGCATTGCGTACTATTTGGCGACAGCTTTGCTTTATGATTTGCGGAGTCATAATCCAATAAATCATATTTCCACGGCGACTTTCTTTTACATCTTGCAGTACGCTCATAGCGTGAAGCTTATCCTCGCCTCCATCTCCCCAGCTCGCTCGCGCGCTAAGTCCGACGCCGCCGCAACCCTCGCCTCGGATTTCCTCCTCCGCGCCTCGCGCTTTCTCCCCTGCCAGGCTCAGGCCCACAGCTCCGAGGATGCGCTATTCGCCTGGATGGATCGCCAATCCGCCCGCACCGCGCCCTTCCTCATCCTGCTCGACAGCCGGGGAAGGCAGCTCACGTCGGAGGCATTCGCCGCGCAGATTGGCCGCCTCCGCGACCGGGGCACGCAGACCCTGGTGCTGGCCATCGGCCCGGCCGACGGCTGGTCCGACGCAGCCCGCGCGCGCGCCGGCCTGCTGCTCTCGTTTGGCTCCATCACACTGCCCCACCAGCTCGCCCGCGTCGTTCTGGCCGAGCAGATCTACCGCGCGCTCACCATTCTCGCCGGACATCCCTACCACTCCGGCCACTGACCCTTGAGCAGCGCGCCGCGTACCTTGCACCTTGCACCTCGAACCTCGAACCTTGAACCTCGAACCTCGCTACACTACATCTATGTCCGACTCTGCACCCACTCCCGAAGCTACCCGCCGCGGCCTGATTCTGATCAACACCGGCCCCGGCAAGGGCAAGACCACCGCCGCGCTGGGTACTGCGCTGCGCGCCGCCGGCAACGGCATGCGCGTCCTCATCCTCCAGTTCCTCAAAGGCTCATGGCACTATGGCGAGCTGGATGCTGCCGCCGCGCTGAACGCCGCTTTGGGCAGCTCGGAGACCGGGACAACCGGCTCTGCGCCCGCGCCGAACTTCGTCATCCGGCAGCTTGGCCGCGGCTTCGTCAAAGTCGGCGGCGCAGAGACCGACCCCGAAGACATTCGCATGGTCGAGGCCGCCTGGGCCGAGGCTGCCGCCGCCATCCTCTCCGGCGACTGGGACCTGGTCGTCCTCGACGAGATCAACTACGCCATCGGCTACAAGATGCTCGCGCCCGAGGCGGTCGCCGAGGTCCTCCGCCGCAAGCCGGAGATGGTTCACGTCATCCTCACCGGGCGCAACGCCCACCCCCTGCTGGTCGAGCTCGCCGACACGGTCACCGAGATGCGCGAGGTCAAGCACGCCTACCAACGCGGCATCCTGGCCCAGCGCGGCATCGAGTTCTAGGCAAGTTCCGAATCAGTCCACGTTTTGAACGCGCGGTACATTCTCCGCGCAACGCGCCGCAGTCTGTGGCGTGAACCAGTTATGTGCCCTCAGAATTTGAATGGCGATGGCGTCAGGCCGGGGACGGGCGTGGATGGTGCCATTGGCATGTCGCGCAGGCGGGTGCCCGTGGCCGCGAAGATGGCGTTGCCGACCGCGGGGGCGATGCCGACGATACCGATCTCGCCCGCGCCGGACGAAGGCAGGTCTTTGCGGTCGAGCAGCACGATCTCAACCTGCGGCGCGTCCGTGAAGCGCGGCACGCGATAGCTCTCGAAGTGGGGATTGAGGATGCGGCCGTCGCCGAACAGGATGGCCTCCAGCAGCGCGCCGCCGATTCCCTGCACGATGGCGCCCATGTTCTGGTTGCGCAGGCCATCGGGATTGATGATCGCGCCGGACTCCCACGCCTGCACCACGCGCATGATCTTGACTGTCGTGGCAGCGGCGTCGATGGCAACCTCGGCGCAGGTGGCCACGTGGCCGCCCTTCTCCATTCCGCAGGCGATTCCGAATCCTTTGCTGGGCGTGGACTTCGCTGCGGCCCAGCCAAACTTATCTGCCGCCGCGTTCAGCACCGCAAGCAGGCGTGGCTCCGTAAGGTTCTTCCGCCGGAAGGCAAGCGGATCCATGCCGATCGCGTGGGCCAGTTCGTCCATGAACGACTCGCGCGCGAAGTGGTTTGCCGTGGAGGCAAGTGCGCGATAGGAGGACTGGCGCAAGGGCGACCGGGACGCGTGGTACTGCGTGATCGGATTGGCTACGTTATAGGGCGTGGGCAGGCCCGCGTTGCCGGAGAGGGTGTTGCTGTGCTCCCACGCGATCAGCGTGCCGTCGCGCGCGACGCTGCCCTTAAGTTCCATCAGGCCGGCAGGGCGGAAGTAGGCCCAGGTGAACTCCTCCTCGCGCGTCCATACCAGCTTGACCGGCGCGCCGGCGGCCTTGGCCAGGCGCGCCGCCTCCACGGCTGCGTCACCGGTATGTTTGCCGCCGTAGCCGCTGCCCATGTCCGGCTGGATCACGCGCACCTGCGCCGGTGTCAGATGGAAGGCGGCGACCAGTTCGTCACGAACTCCGAATGGGCGTTGGGTGCCCGTCCACACGGTCAGCTTGCCGTCCTTCCATTGGGCAACGGCGGCGCGCGGTTCCAGCGGCGCGTGCGCAATGTACTGCACGGTGTACTGCTGCGCAAGCTGGATCGCGGCGGAATCCGTTGATGGCGCGGCTGGCACGGCGGTGGAGGGAGCGGGCGCGGCGGCACGTTGCGGTCGTGCGTCCTGGGACCCAAATCCGCCGCTCCCCGATTCCAGATTGTTCTTCAGGTACTCGAAGATGTTCTGGTTGGAGGGCTGCGCGGGCACAGTCCACTTCGCCTGGATGGCCGCGATGGCCT
>JBEKWE010000060.1:0-16730 GCA_049513335.1 Acidobacteriaceae bacterium
TCCAGTTCCGAAAGGGCAGTCTCACCCATCGCGCAGCCGATCATACCGGGATTGAGCGCAAGCTGCATACAGAATGTAGACGCCCGCCCGCCCCCGCGCGATTACATCCCCCTGAATATATTCCGACGAGCCGTTGGGAGGCTTTAGCGCGCTCGATTACATAAGAATAGTTACATCTGTATCAACATAGTCTTATGATGGTGTAATCCCTTTGTTTTCTGTCAGAGGCTGCCTATGCCGAGTATTGACCTCAAGATTGCAGTCGCGAAGATTCACCAGACCATCAAGCAGCGACAAAAGCGCGGTTTGCCGTCACCGTTCTTTTTCATTGTCGGCGCAGGCATCTCACATCCCGAGATTCCACTTGCCAACAGGATCGAAGAGGAATGCAAGAAAGAAGCGGAGGAGTACAGGGACACCATCCCACCAAAGTCAAACGCCGCGATCGATACCTATTCACACTGGTTCAGTAAAGCATATCCATCGGCTGAGGAACGTAAAGTGTATCTGCGTGGGCTCATGGAGAAGAAGACAATCTCCAAAGCTAATCTCCGCTTAGCGCATCTCGTTCTCGACGGGACTGTTGCACGGACGGTCTTTACACCAAATTTCGATGACATGTTGACACGGGCACTCACTCTGTTCGGCCAGCGTCCGCTTGTGTGTGACCATCCGTTGACGGTGGGACGGATGAGGATCGAATCAAGCGACATTCAGATCATCCATGTGCATGGATCGTACTGGTTCTACGATTGCTGCAACCTGACCGACGAAATGGCCGAACGTTCGATAAGCCCTGCAATGAAGGTGATGTTGGATCAATCCTTGCGTGATCACTCCCCTCTGGTGGTGGGATATAGCGGTTGGGAGGGTGACATAATCATGTCTGCGCTCAAACGCCGACTTGATGCGGGTGGGTTGGGAACGCCGATCTACTGGTTCTGCTATCGAAAAGAATCAATGGACGCACTACCCGGATGGCTGAAAGATCATAGGGATGTGTATTTTGTTCTGCCCGACACTCCTGTGCCAACCACAGTGAGTGCTGCAACACTGCAATCAACGGAGACAGGCCCAGAGGTTTCTATAAGTATCAGTGGAACGACCAAGGCGGGTGATTCAATTTCAGGAGGGAAGGACTCAGGCTTGCGGGCAGACAGCATTTTTGATGCAATGGTGAATTATTTCAACATTCCGGCACCACCACTGACTAAGAATCCCTTGAGCTTCTATGCGGCTCAATTGAAGGAGCTCCTCGGGACAAGGGACAATGAGCCAGATCCGTACTACAGCTTCCGCACTGTAGTCGAGCGTGTTGAGAGAGCTAGTAAAGCGGAGGAAGAAAAAGCGCCAGAGACACTGCAAAGCCTGCGCGATGCGATGAGCAAGGCTGATTACCGCGGCGCAATCAGAGTTGCGGGAAAAGTCGAACCCAACACATTATCGGCGGACGAAAAACGGGAGGCAGCATCTGTCCTGCTGGCCGCTTCATTCGGTTTGAATGATAATTCGTCGGAAGAAATTGCCGGATATGATCTTGTCGTAAAGCTTGGGAATTTGCAGGAGCGAAGTGGGACTATCGATTCGCGTGCGCGAAAGCAAGTAGCCATGGCGCTCTTCAACAAAGGCATTACACTCGGCACTATCAACAAAAGCGAGGAGGCCATCGCCGTTTACGATGATCTGCTTCGTCGCTTCGGCGATGCTCAGGAGTTGGAGTTACGAAGACAGGTTGCCATGGCGCTCGTCAACAAAGGCTACAGACTAGGTGTTCTCAACAAGAGCGAGGAGGCCATCGCCGTTTACGATGATCTGCTTCGTCGCTTCGGCGATGCTCAGGAGCCAGCGATACGAGAGCAAGTAGCGAAGGCGCTCTTCAACAAAGGGTGTAGACTCGGTGCTCTCAACAGGAGCGAGGAGGGAATCGCCGTCTATGACGATCTGGCTCGGCGCTTCGGAGATGCTCAGGAGCCTACGATACGGCAACAGGTCGTAAAGGCTCTTGTCAACAAAGGCATAGCCTTTGAGTTGTTGGATAATAAAGTGATGGCGATGAATACATATGAGGAGATCATTGCCAGATATAAAGAGGTGACTGAGGAAACAGTCGCGGGAATTGTCACAAAGGCGCGTAAAAGATTGGAAGAATTACGGGGAGGGGGTGCACCACCGGCAGCCGCGTCCGTCTGAGTTGGATGCTCACCCCTCTACTCGTCCCCCTCCCGCAGCTTGGCCAGCACCCCAAAGTCCTCCAGCGTCGTCGTATCGCCCCGCACCTCGCCGGTCGTCGCCAGCTCCCTCAGTAGCCTCCGCATGATCTTGCCGCGCCCCAATCTCCTTCGCCACCCACTGCCGCAGCTCCTGGCGCAGCTCCTCGCTCGGCGCATTCCCCTCATCCAGCGTCACAAACGCCGCAATCGCCTGCCCTTTCAGATCGTCCGGCCGTCCCACCACCGCCGCCTCTGCCACCTTGGGGTGCGACACCAGCGCCGACTCGATCTCCATCGTCCCCAGCCGGTGTCCGCTCACGTTGATCACGTCGTCCACCCGTCCCATCAGCCAGAAGTAGCCGTCCGCGTCACGCCGCGCTCCGTCGCCGGTAAAGTAGCTCCCCGGCACCGTCGAGAAGTACGTCTCCTGGAACCGCTCCGCATCCCCCCAGATGGTCCGCGCCATCGACGGCCACGGCCGCCGCACCACCAGCAGTCCGCCCTGTCCCGTCGCCACCGGCCCACCCTCTTTTGTAACCACCTCCGGCACAATCCCGAAGAATGGCCGCGTCGCCGATCCCGGCTTGGTCGCCACCGCTCCCGGAATCGGCGCAATCATGATCGCTCCCGTCTCGGTCTGCCAGAACGTGTCCACAATCGGGCACCGCTCCCGCCCAATCTCGCGGTGATACCACATCCACGCCTCTGGATTGATCGGCTCGCCCACCGTCCCCAGCAGCCGCAGCGACGCCAGCGAATGCCTCCGCGCCCACTCCTCGCCCCACTTGATGAACGCCCGGATCGCCGTCGGCGCGGTGTAGAACACCGTCACTTTGTGCTCGTCGATAATCTTCCAGAATCTATCGTTCGCCGGAAAGTTCGGCGCGCCCTCGTACATCAGCACCGTCGCCCCGTTCAGCAGCGGCCCGTACACCACGTACGAGTGTCCCGTCACCCAGCCGCAGTCCGCCGTGCACCAGTACACATCGTCCTCGCGCAGGTCGAAGACGACCTTGCTCGTCAAATAGCTCTGCACCGCGTATCCGCCTGTCGTATGCACCAGCCCCTTCGGCTTGCCCGTCGTCCCCGAGGTATACAGGATGTACAGCAGGTCCTCCGCGTCCATCCACTCCGCCGCGCAATCGTCCCCCGCCGCGGCCATCAGATCGTGCCACCACAGGTCGCGCCCTTCTTTCATCGCCGCGCTGCTCTTCTTCCCCGCCGTCTCGCGTAGCGACGGGCCTGCCGCGCGCTGATACACCTCCACATTCCGCACCGTCGGGCAGCGGTCGATCGCCTCGTCCACAATCGCCTTCAGCCCCACCTCCACGCCCCGCCGGTAGCTCACGTCCTGCGTCACCACCGCGACGCACTGCGAATCGTTCACCCGGTCCACAATCGCCTGCGCCGCGAATCCGCCGAAGATCACCGAATGCACCGCCCCAATCCGCGCGCACGCCAGCATCGCAATCGCCAGCTCCGGGCACATCCCCATGTAGATCGCCACCCGGTCGCCGCGCCGCACTCCCAGCCCCTTCAGCGCATTGGCGAACCGCTGCACCTGCGTGTGCAACTCGCCATAAGTGATCCGCCGCACCTCGCCCGGCTCGCCCTCCCACAGCAGCGCCGTCTTCTCCCGCCGCGCGCCCAGCGCGTGCCGGTCCACGCAGTTGTGGCACAGGTTCAGCTTGCCCCCAACGAACCACTGCGCCGAGCCCATCTCTCCTTCAAGAACTTTCTCCCACGGCGCAAACCACTCCAGCTCGCCCGCCGCCTCCGCCCAGAACGCCTCCGGCTCCTCCACGCTCTGCCGGTAGATCGCCTCATACTCTTCCACGCTCCCCACGCGCGCCTTCGCCGCAAACTCCGCCGGCGGCGCAAACACCCGGTCCTCCCGCAGCAGCGACTCCACATTCGTCCCAACCGATGTCTGCACGCGCATCCCCGTAGTCGTACTGCCGCGCATCCGCCGCATCGTGCGCGCGCCTGATTGCGCACGCCAACTCCTGCGACAGGATCGCTTTCACCGTAACTTTGATGTTGCAAAGTTTGCGAGCGATGGTTTTCTTTGCTGCGTGTGTCCCATCCACCCGCCGGGTGCCCCATCCTCGCCGCATCGGGTGCCCCATCCTCGCCGCGCAGTTTCATCGCGCGGCAGGGTGGGGTATCGTTCGCGGTAGCGAACGACCCCGTATTTGCCCTCGCCGTTGTTCCTCGCCGTTGCTTGTTCTTGCCGCTGATTGTTTTCGTGTCATCCTGAGCGAGGAGCGAAGCGACGAGTCAGAGGACCTGTGGTTGCCTGTTGTTCGTCGTTGCTCGCGCGGGGGGTGGCCCCTCACTGCGCCGGCGCCTCGCTGAACGGCAGAATCCGCGACGTCACCTCCAGCTTGTGGAAGTTGCTGTAGCTGGCCCGGAACGTCCACACAATCGCGTGGAAACTTCCGCGCCCGCTGGTGGTACGCGAGGCAATCGTGGCCGGCATCCAGAAGCTCCGTCCATCCAGCACCACCGGCGCGTAGTCCACCGAGAGCACCCACTCGCCCACCATCGCGCCGTAGCCCACCTTGTCTCCCGGAATGATCGTGTGGTGCGGAGTCGTCAGTTCCATCCGTGTAATCTGCATGCTTGCGCGATCAATGTAAACCTGCCCTCGGCCGTTCTCCTGCAGCAGGCAGCCGCCTTTGTTCTCCGGAGTCAGCACGCTCGCGAAGCGCACAACAATTGGCGCCCCCGCATCGTTCCGCTTCATTCGCTCCAGCGTGTAGTTCATGCACGACTGCTGGCCCAGCGAGACCACGGCCAGTCCGCCCTCGAACGCCCCATGCACAATCGACGGAACGTCCATCTCCTGCGATTTTGCGGGCTGGCCATTCACCGTCTTCACCTCGCGCGACTCCTCCAGCGTCGTCGTATGGTCGGCGCTCACTACGCGCTTCAGGCGGAAGACGGAATCCGTAACCGTCTCCTGATCGTGTACGTCCGGCACCATCCGCGACACCACATGCTCGTCGGCGAAAAAGCTCGGCACGCCCGAATCGTACTGCTCCAGGTTCTCCTGCAGCCGCTGCAAAATCTCCCCCAGCGTCGGCGCTTCCGTTTTCCGCGCGGGAGTCTTCGCCTGATGTGCCCACGTCGCGGACGACAACCCCACAAGCGCAACCAGCGAAATGGCCGCGGATAATCTCCTGATTGTCACGGATGACTCGTTTCTCCCGGTGTGCCTTTCGCTGCATCTGGTTTCTTTATAGCCAGTCCCTTCTCCACCTTCAGCGGTATCTCCAGCGTGCCCACTTTGTTGGAGGTGTGGTCGAGGACGCCGATGCGGACGAAGAGCTGGCCTGCGGGAAGGTCGATCTGCTGGGAGAAGCTGAGCGGTTCCTTGTTGGCAACCGTCTTGTCGTTCAACGACATCGTTACGGTCTGGCTGAGCCCGGTCACCAGCTTCGCATCCGCGTCGTAGGCCGCGAGGTCGAGTTCAAGCGAGCCGTTGTGCGTGGCGTTGGGGCCGTTGCTGTAGGCGAGCCGTCCTGCAGAGATGGAGTAGCTGAAGGTGTATCGCGTGAGCGGCTTGCCGTTGAAGCTGGGGTCGAGCGTGCCCATCACCGGCGGGTCGTCCGGTTTGGCGGGCTCGCTGCTGGGCTCGACAGCCACGTAAAAGAGGAGTTGGGAAGACGTGGGCAGGCTGCGGCTCATGGCGGCTTTCATATCGCCGCCGGAGACCTCAGGCGGAAGCGTCGCTAGGGTGAGGCCGACTGTGGGCGTCATCTTCGACGGGTCTTCCGCGTAGTATTCGTCGCGATAAATCAGGTGCAGATCGGGTCGATCGGCCTCCAGCTTGATCGTATGGTGCCTGCCATCGTATTTCGTGCCCGGTGGCACATAGGTAAGCGTGTAGTAATCGGAACCGGATGCGATTGCCTTACTGATGCCTGCCTCCAGATCGTTGGAGTTGTAATACGCCGTGCCGCCGGTCGCCTCTGCAACGGCTTCCAACGACAGATGTTCGTCCGGCCAGGATTCTCCTATTTGGTCCGCTTCAGCGGGGACCCCACGAACCGATATTGGGAAGACGGTGACTTGAGCTGCGGCAAGCAATCCGTAAGTCTTTTTAAGATCCGTCGAGTAATCCGGCAGGCAGTGTTGGGAGACTGGATTATAGTTTGGGTCGGTCATCGTCGGGATGCCAGTGGTAAACCAGAGTAGATTTTTTCGTCCCTTAATCCCAACCGCATCTGCGGCAATCTGGTTCAGCGACTCGAGCGTCATGCGGTTTCGTACCGCTTGCTGGCTGCACCAGGAATCAATGGTCATCTGCTCGTAGTTGGGAACGTTACTGGGATAGATCTCCATGGAAGCGTTGGTATCGTATTGCATGCTGTCGACAGCGGCGCTGAGCAGAGCCGGGTCGGAGGAGACTCCCTGCAAGACGCGAAGATGACCTGTATTGGCCGAACCAAGAACGGCAACTCGCGTTCCAGCAGGCATGTCATGCAGATACTGCATTGCGTACTGCTTGACGTGGCGTTGTCGCTCCATGGCACGAAACAAACTAGCGGACCCCCACGTTATCGGGAGTGGCGGGATACAGCAGTCGACAGCAAGGATTGGAGCTGCATTCGTGAAGTCGAGCAGAAGAATGTTGACAGCGCTGCTGGCAGGGGGTGGTTGCCGGTTGCTGTAGACATTGGGCGGCATCTTCTCCGGCTCCGGCACAGCCTCGCTGCCGAACTCTTCAAAGCTGCGAATGGGCTGTGCCTTCCCATCTTCCTTGACGGTAAAATCCGCCTGCGTCAGCCCATGCACAGGATTGCCCTTCGCATCCGTCACGGTCACATCCACCACCGTCTCGCGCGATGTGACCTTGAGTGTGATCCCGCTCGACTGCGGCGCACTCTGCGCTGTTGCACTCTGCGCCACCATAGCACCCATCAGCCCCACAACCGCAATCCAGCATCCTCTGCCCAATCGCCAGCTTCTCATCCGCAACCTCCCGGCCCGTCTCCACGCTAATTCGCTGACTTGCTGACTCGCTAACTCGCTGACTCGCTGTCCCCCTCACTCATACCGCCGCTGCTGCCACTCCCACGCGCTGGCCACAATCGTGTCCAGCGCGGCGAACTGCGGCCTCCACCCCAGCTCCCGCTGGATCTTCTCCGAGCTGGCCACCAGCACCGCCGGATCGCCCGCCCGCCGCGCGCGCGCCTCCACCGGAATCGCCTTGCCCGTCACCCGCCGCGCCGACTCGATCACCTCCCGCACCGTGAATCCCTGCCCATTGCCCAGGTTGTATATCAAGCGGCTCTGCGTCTTCAGCGCCGCCAACGCCAGCAGGTGCGCATCCGCCAGGTCCCGCACATGGATGTAGTCCCGGATGCACGTCCCGTCGCGTGTCGGATAGTCCTCGCCAAACACCTGGATGCTCTTCTTCCGTCCCAGCGCCACGTCCAGCACCAGCGGAATCAGGTGCGACTCCGGCTCATGCGCCTCGCCGTACCCTTCCATCGCGCCCGCCACGTTGAAGTACCTCAGGCTCGCGTACCTCAGCCCGTGGATGCGGTTGAACCAGCGCAACATCTCTTCCACCATCAGCTTGCTCTCGCCGTACGCATTGGTCGGCGCCAGCTTCGCGTCCTCCGCAATCGGCGTCGTCTCCGGCTCGCCGTAGCACGCCGCAGTCGAGCTGAACACCAGCCGCTTCTGCCCCGTCGCCAGCATCGCCTCCAGCAGCGTCAGCGTCCCCGCCGTGTTGTTCCTGAAGTAGATCTCCGGCTTCTGCATGCTCTCGCCCGCCTCAATCAGTGCGGCAAAGTGCATCACTCCATCGAACCGCCCCGCCCGCAGCGTCTTCTCCAGCAGCGCGCGGTCGGCCACATCGCCCTCCACGAACTCCGCCCCCGGGGCCACCGCAGCACGCTTGCTGTGGCTCAAGTTGTCGTACACCGTCACCCCGTCGCCGCCAGCCAGCAATAGCCGCGCCACCGTCCCGCCGATATACCCTGCCCCGCCAGTTACCAGAATCCGCATCGTTTCTCCAGGCTATCCGTTTGTCGCTACAACCAAAGTATAGGATTTCGGCCCTGGGAAGAGTGATTCCCCGCAATCCCGGGTTAAGAGAATATGAGTGGGTATGCGCGACAGATTGAAAGGAGGTCGAGAAGGCACGCTAATCGCAGCCGCTTCGTGCCCTGACCACAATTCCAGAGCAGGCATCTACCTTGGTTCATCCTCTCCATCAATCGTCGCGCCCTATCGGGGACCGCAACTAAAATGGGTCTTTACAATCCGTCGCGCCTCAGTGTCGGCGATTTGCGTCCTGCTTCAGGAAACACCTGGTTATCTTGAGCGCCGCTGTAAGCGTAATCTGTGTCTTAGGCGTCTCAGTTGGCATCATAATTAGAGTCATTAACCGCCCTCTCGCGTGGCGGCCGTTGAAGGACAGTCCGATCTATGGCAATGCGTCTTCAAAGCGAACAACTCGGCCAGCCGCCGAGCATGCAGTTTGCCCATTTTGGCGTTCTTGATGCTGGCAGGCAGAGCAAGTCATCGTTGTTCGCGTCGCTGGTGCTCAATGTGACCGTTGCGCTCGTCCTCATCGTCATCAGCGCCGCCGCCAAGAAGACCATTGACAAAAGAAACCTGCTCACCGAACTCACCGAGCCGGTCGTCAAAAAAAAGGTCGAGCCCATCAAGCCCAAGTTTGTTCCACCGCCTCCCCCTCCGCCGGTCCTTCCCGATGTCCCCAGAATCGAAGTGCAGCTTCCCAGAATCGTTGTGGTGAAGCCGCCGGAGGCGCCCAAGCCGCCCGAGGTCAAGATGGAAGCGCCCAAGCCCGTCATCGCTGCGCCCGCCCCAGTCAAGGTCGTCGTCATGGCTGCCCCGCAGGTGGTCAGCCTCTCCCATCCCCAGGCCGCCTCCGTGCCCAACAACGACCCCCATCCCTCCGCCGTACGCCTGGGTAATCCAAACAGCCCACTCAACAACCTCCACGGCCCCGCCGTCTCCAGTGTCAATCTGGGCGCGGGTTTTGCCGGCATGAACTCCGCCAACACCGGAAACGGCCCGCGCTCCACCAAAGTCGTTCTCGGCAATGGAAGCCCCGGCGGCACCAGCATCCGCGGCAACAGCGTGGTCGCGGTTGTCGGCATTCCTCACGGCGTCCCCAGCGGCGCACCCACCAGCCAGGTCGCCAGTCAGGTCAACCTTGCGCAGGCCACGCCTCCGCCCGCTCCAAAGCCCGCCCCCGTCGCCTCCCTGGTGCAGCCCAAATTGGCCAAGCTCACAGCCAAGCCCAAGCCGGAGTACACCGCCGAGGCGCGTCAGTTGCATATCGAAGGCGACGTCATCGTCCGCGCACGGGTCGACGCAGATGGCTCCGTCCAGATAATGGACGTGGTCAGCGGTCTCGGCCATGGCCTCGACGAGAGCGCAAAACGCGCCGTTATGGCCTCGAGGTTTGAACCCGCCACCGATGGCTTTGGCCATCCGGTCGCCTCGGTTGTTATCGTTACTGTCACCTTTCAGATCGCGGGGTAGCAGGTATGTCCGTCGCCTCTTGGCAGTTCGCTTGGTTGTTGTTCATTCTTCTCTCCGGTCAGTCGCTTCATCAACACGCGTTTCACCAACACGCTAAGATTCTTAGTTAGGGGACCTCGAGGTCGCCACAGGGAGCTGCAAATCATGATTTTCCATTCCAGATCCATCGCCGGTGCGACGCTGGCGCTTCTCCTCGCGACATCGCTTCCTGCCTCGGCCGCGGTGGGCTTGCCCTCTCTCTTCGGAAAGAAAAAGCCCACCCAGGACAACATGCCTGGACGTAAACCCACCGCCGCTCAGAATGCCTTGATCGACAAGGCAATCCTCAACGAGAAAGAGATCGTCAAGACCGTCAAGGAGCGCGCTCCCCTGGTCGAAACCTACATCCAGAACATGAAGCCTGACCCCATCCTCTCCCAGGTGCCGGAGTCCGACATGCACTTCCTCGCACGGGTCGACTTCGGCAAGGTCATCAATGACGATGAGTACAAGGACAACAAGGGCAACTTCCAAGCCAAAAAAAGTCGCTACGCCGCCTTCAAAGACTCCCTTCTCGCTCTCACCAGCATCTCCAACAACCTGCATCTCAACTTCCATGAGTCCGGTTTCGTCTCCATGATCCTCATGGACTCCAACAGCTTCGACCGCCAGCACTACTCCTTTACCTTCGTCCGCAACGACTTCCTCGGCAACATCCCCACTGCCGTCTTCGACGTTACGCCCATCGGCTCCAGAAGGATTAATGTCATCGGTAATAGTAAGGTCTTCGGGCGATTCTTCGGGCGCATCTGGATCGAGACCAAGGGCGGTAACGTCGTCCGTTTCAACGGCGACTTCGCAGGCACACAGAGGGAGCAAAAGGAGTTCTACCACTTCGATAGCTGGCGCACCAACGTCCAGCCCGACCTCTGGCTCCCCACCTCCTTCTATGTCGAGGAGAGCGACCCCAAGAGCACCACCAGTACCCTCAAATTCAAAGCCATCAACTACATCTGGGGCTACGTCCTCAGGGTCCCGGAGATCGACGCTGAGAACACCTCGCTCAGCGTGGCCAACGCTCAGGATGTCTCCAACGATGCTCCCGATCTCAGCCCCCTCGGTTCGCAGCGAGAGTGGGTGCAGCAGGCCGAGGACAACGTCATCGAACGCCTCTTCCAGGCCGGCCTCCTCGACGCCCCCAGCGACTTCGACAAGACCCTCGAAGCGCTCGCCAGCAACATCCTGGTCTTCAACAACATCCAGCTCAGCCGCCCCATCCGCGTTCGTACCCTGCTCACCGAACCCCTGGAGTCCCTCGCCGTCGGCAACACCATCATCCTCTCCAAAGGCCTCATCGACACCACCAGCGTCCCCAGCGCTGACGGTTCCCAGCAGATGGGCAACCTCTACGCCGTCCTTGCCTTTCAGGTGGCCCACATCGTCCTCGGCCATCGCCTCGACACCAAGTACGCTTTCAACGACCGCCTGCTCTTCCCCTCCACATCGGTCTTCGAGCGCATCCCCATGCACCACACCGCCGCAGACAACGCCGATGCCGCCAAAAAGGCAATGCAACTGCTAAGCGTCAAGGACCTTGCCGACGGCCAAAAGTACTTCGGCCTCTATCTGGAACAACTCCGCCAGAGAATCAAGGCGCTGCCCGCGCTCAATCAGCCCATGATCGGAGACGCCCTCGTCAAAAGCGACACCGACAACAGCTTCTGGATGGCCACCATGGTCCCCAAGGGAATCAAGCTCGACATGAAGGACCTCAAGCAGCAGGCCGCCATGCCCCTGGCCAGCTTCCTGCGCTTCGATCCCTGGACCGATCAGCTCGTCCAGATGCACACCACCTTCGAGCCCCTCATCAACGACCGAGACAAGATGCCGTTCGAGGTCACGCCAGTCTACCTGAAGCTCTCCTACTTCAAGTCCCCAGCCTCCCCGGTAGCTCCTCCCGCCGCTGCGCCGGCAAACCAGCCATCAGACACCTCCCCGCCAGCCGACGCTACAGCAAATCCGGCAGCCCCAACCGCAGCGCCAGCGCCAACCCCAGCGCCAACCCAATAACCTGGCCTTCACCGGACTGTGAACCACACGGTTGCGTCCTGCCGCAGATTTACACGTCCGAAACGACAGTTGTTCTGAGCAGAGATTTGCAGCACTTTTTCCCGGAGTTGGCATGCGCAAGACCCTGATCGTGATCGCCTCGCTGGCCTGCCTGCTCGCCCTCCCCTCCATTGCGGGCGCCCAGGCGCTGCCAGTCGTCACCGCCAGCCGCACCCAGCTTGGATTTGAAGTCACCTATGCCAGGCCGGACTTCTGGGTCGCCCCCATCGGCGATCCGCAATATGCCCGGCAATACATCCTGGGCGTCTCCGGTTTCAGCGACTACGCTCTCAACGATCGCCTCGGGATCGAAGGCGACTTCCACTGCATCGCCCTCATCACCTCCCTCGACCGCGCCGAGCTGACCTATCTGGTCGGCCCCAGATTCACCTTCCCCCATGGCCGGTTCACTTTTTACGCAAAGGGTCTGGCCGGCTTCAGCGATCTCTTCATTCAGGAGTGGCAGGACAACCAGGGGATCCCCAGAGGTACAGGCTCGGCCTTCGCTGGCGGCGTTGGACTCGACATGCATTACTCCCCCAAGATCGAGCTGCGTCTCCTCGATGTAGAAGTCCAGAAATGGCCCTCCTACAGCACCAACGGAATCAACCCCGTCGTCATCTCCACAGGCTTTGCCTATCGCTTCCAGTAGCTCCTGTTGCCTCCTGCGCCTGAGAGTTTAGAATTGTCCTTCTGCCCTTCGGCTTGCCGCAGGGGAAGAGTCCTCCCGCTCCGGCCGAAGCGCAATGGCTGTACGCTCTCTTTGCCCCGCCCGGACCTGCACCAGCCCTTGGAGTTCCCCGTGATCAGTAGACTGACCATTGTGTTGCTTCTCGGTGGCTCCTCCCTCCTGCATGCCCAGGCCAACCCCACCGCCTCGCGCTCGGGAGACCTCCAGATCGGCGCCGGATACACCATCGCCAAACCCGACTACGGCCAGCAGTCCTTCCAGGGGTTCACCGCATACGCCGACTTCGACCTTCGCTCCCATCTCGGCCTCGAAGCCGAGTTCCACCAGGTCTCCAGCACAAACAGCGACCAGTCCTACCAGCGCACCTATGAGGTCGGAGGCCGCTACTTCCGAACCTGCGGTTCCCTTGTCCCCTATCTCAAAGCGATGATCGGGCGAGGAGACTTCAACTATCCCTTTGGCTTCACCGATCTCGCCTACACCCTCTACGCCGGAGGCATTGGCGCGGACTACAAACTCGGCCCTCGCCTCCGCCTGCGAGGCGAATACGAGATCCAAAGCTGGTCCGGCTTCTCCAACGGTGGCCTCACCCCCCAGCTCGTCACCTTCGGCGTCGCCTACCACTTCACCGGAAAGCCCCGATTCAAGTGACCCCTCAGCGCCGGGTGACCAACCCAGCTCCGCCCTACGAATCCACGCCTTCGCCCAAGGGCCCCAAACGCAACAACCCCGCATCTCTTCATCCGGATGCGGGGCGGTTGCAACAAAGAACTCCGTAAGACTGTCTCTAAAAGTGGTACGCCAAGCCGATCGTCGGCACGGAGAGGACCTCATAGCGATTTGTGGTTAGGTTTCCCGTGGTGCCCGTCTGGCCGAAGTTCGGCGTCTTCAGCACAAGCCCCCGATACTCCACGCGAATGTCGAAGCTCGGGCTCAGCTCATACGCCAATCCGCCTCCGAACAGTCCCGCGACCTCCTTCGAGGTCTTGTTGATGCCCAAATGGGTCGTTCCGCTGTCCAGTATAGGCGTGAACAGCACTGTGCCGACTCCGCCCTCCAGAAAGGGGTTGTACCGCTTGAACGTCATTCCGAAGATATACGCGCCCGTAATCTCCTGCTCCCGCGAGTGGATCTGGTAGTTGTAGACGTTTTCGACAACATACTGCTGGCTGTTCTGCACGAAGCTGTAGTTCGCCTCCAGCGCGCTGTGCGGTGTCAGCATGTACCGGTAGCTGGTCAGAATTCCCGCCGCCGGGGTTGAACTCGCCACCACCGACGCCGCGCCGTGGATCGTGGGCCCGAATATTCCCGTGCCGCTGAAGCTCACATCCTGCCGGCTCTCCTGCGCAACCCCTGCAGCGGCCGACAGCATCAGCACGCCCAACACAATCGTCTTCTTCATTCTTCGTTCAACCTCTTCTTGTGCCTTTGCAACCCGGCCCCGGAACTCGGATGCGACGCACTTCGCATCGCAACCGGCACTGGCTCGGTCACTCCCATCATTGTACCCGTAGCCCGCGCCCCGTGGGGTGTCACGCCACACAGAAAGGCCGGAGAGTCAACCAACTCTCCGGCCGCGCTGCCAAATCCTGCTCGCAATTACTGTGGAGGTGCAGGTGGACGAGGTGGTGCTGCGCCGCCGCCCGGTGCTCCGCCCCCAGGTCCGCGGCCCTGCGGCATCGCATCGAACTTCGTCTGCTGGTCAGGCGTAAGCAGCGCCCGGATCTTCGCACGATCTTCAGTGCGCATCGCAGTGATCTTGGTGCGCGCATCCGGGTCCTGTGCGGCCATCAGGTCTTGCATCTTCTTCTGCTCGTCGGTGTAGATCGCCAACACCTTCGCCTTCTGGTCAGCGGTCAGAGTGACTGCTGTGTCCAGGTTGGCAACCTGCTGGTCCGGCGTCATTCTCATACGTCCGCCGCCGCCGCCACCCGGTGCTCCGCCAGGTGCTCCACCCTGCGCCATCATCGGCACCGCGCATAGCGCGGCGCTACACAAAGCCACTGCGCCGACGCGCATGGCATATCTTCCTAACTGTTTCATCTTCATTGGCTGCTCTCCCGTGTCGCTCCCGGCTTGATTCTCCGGCGGACAAGTCTAACGCTACAGACGTACAAACCGCCAGTCCGGACGCACCAGGCCGCCAGAATTGTTAGCGCTTTGCAAAGCAGACTTTCGTTTTCAGGAGGGTTCCTTGTTCGCCGGCTCCGTCTCAACCCGCTCGCTCAGCCTGAAAGCAATAGGGATCGCCGTGCGCCGCAGCGTACCCCTCCACCACCTTCAGAAACGCCACCGCCGCGTGCGACAGACTCGCCTGCCGCCGGTACACCAGACGCAGCCTGCGTTCCAGTTGCAGCTCCCGCACTCGCACCCGCACCAGCGCGCCGCTGGCCAGCTCCGTCCGCACCGTCAGCCCCGGAACCAGCGCCACTCCATTGCCCATCTCCACAAACCGCTTGATCGCCTCCAGCGACGGCAGCTCCACTCCCATCCTCAGCGGAGTCTTGTGCCGCCGGAACGTCTCAATCACCTTCTGCCGCTGCGGAGAAGAGATGTTGTGCGCGATAAAGTTCTGCGTCCCAAGCTGCCGGATCGACACCTCGCCCGCCTGCGCCAGCGGATGCTTCGGGTTCACCACCAGGTCCAGCTCATCGCGATACACCACCACCGACCGGATCGCCGCATCGTCCGGCCGGAAGCTCAGCACGCCGATCTCCACCGAGTGCACCAGCACGTCGTCCGCAATGCGGCTGGCCAGCGCCCGCTGTACCGTCACCTTGATCCGCGGGTTCCTCCGCCGAAACTCATCCAGCAGAGGCAGCAGTACCAGGCACGTGTACTCGTTCGCCGCCAGGTTCAGCCGTCCGCGATGCAGCTCGCGCAGCTCGTTCAGCGCGCCCGCCGCCTCCGTGCGCAGGTTCAGCAGCTTTACCGCGTACTCGCGCAACACCTCGCCCGCGTCCGTCAGCGTCCCATCGCGCGACGACCGCTCCAACAGCACCTCGCCCAGCTCCGCCTCCAGTTTGGCGATCGCCTGGCTCACCGCCGGCTGCGTGCGATGCAGCCGCGTCGCCGCCCGCGAGAAGCTGCGCTCTTCGCTCACCGCAAGAAACGTCTCCAACTGAAACAGGTCCATCATCCATCTCCTCGATCTAATCTGAATTGTCATTCTGAGCGCAGCGAAGAATCCCCGCATTTTTCTCGCTGCGCCCGTCCATGAATAACTCCATTAGAAATAATAATACATGTGCGAAACACTATAAGCCTGGGTTATCCTAAACCAAAAGGAGCCGAGGTCGAACCCATGTCCGTGACAGTCCCGCCCATCCCCCAGAAACATCCGTCCATCCGCCGCGCAGTCCCGCCCCAACCCGACCGCATCCTCTTCTTCGACACCACCCTGCGCGACGGCGAGCAGTCCCCCGGATGCGTCATGTACGGCCCCGAGAAGCTGCGCATGGCCCACCAGATCGCCGCTCTCGGCGTCGACATCCTGGAGGCCGGCTTCGCCATCGCCTCCGAGGGCGACGCCGATTCCATCCGCAACATCGCCCGCGAGGTCCGAGGCCCCATCATCGCATCCCTCGCCCGCGCCAAGCGCGAAGACATCGAGGCCGCCGCCCGCTCCATCGAGCCCGCCCCCCGCGCCCGCATCCATACCTTCCTCTCCACATCCGACCTTCACCTCGCCGCCAAGCTCAAGATCACCCGCGACGAGGCGCTCGACCAGATCGCCGAGATGGTCGCCCTCGCCCGCACATACTGCGACGACATCGAGTTCTCCCCCGAGGACGCCACCCGCACCGATCCCGACTTCCTCGTCAAGGTCTGCGAGGTCGCCATCCAGGCCGGGGCCACCACCCTCAATCTTCCCGACACCGTCGGCTACAGCCTCCCGCAGGACTACGCCGGCATGTTCCGAAATATTCAAGCCCGCGTCCCCGGAATCGAAAACATTGTCCTCTCCGCCCACTGCCACGACGACCTCGGCCTCGCCGTCGCCAACACCCTCGCCTCCATTCAGGCCGGCGTCCGCCAGGCCGAGTGCGCCATCAACGGCATCGGCGAGCGCGCCGGCAACGCCTCGCTCGAAGAGCTCGCCGCCATCTTCGTCACCCGCCACGACCAGCTTCCCTTCCGCAACAACATCGTCATGAACCAGCTCTATCCCACCAGCCAGATGCTGGCCACATGCATCAGCTTCGGCG
>JBEKWE010000061.1:0-14462 GCA_049513335.1 Acidobacteriaceae bacterium
GCGCCCGTCCCCGGCGTCTTCGCCTGCGGAGACATCCAGGACCGCCGCTACCGCCAGGCCATCACCGCCGCCGGCACAGGCTGCATGGCCGCCCTCGAAGCCGAAAAATTCCTCGAAGACCACGGCAGATAGACTTTCTGGACAGGGTTGAAAGGGGTATGTTTACACAATGGAGAACTCTCTTAAACCACAACCGCTGATGGCTGAGGTCCTGCCGGGATTCACGGTCCTTTTCATTCTGGCGTATGCCTATTGTGTAGCAAATCCGGGAACATTCAGCCTAGCTGCGAACAGCAGAAATGTTGCTACGATAGTTGGTGGTGGAATAATTGTGCTTTTCGTATCTTGGATTATTGGAACATTTCTTGATACGCTCCGCGATCTCGTTGAGAGCTTGGTCGACCTGAAGTTTCCCGTGAATTGGTCATATCTTTTCTCGGAATCAACAGAAAGTGTCAAGAAGCTTGAGGACTCTTGGCTTGCTTATTATTTTTTAACAGGCAATATGGCGATTGGCTTGATAGTGACAGCAATACTTGCCGGACTATTCCGCGAAATACATATCTCGGTCTTGTGGTTATGCATAATATGTCTTGTCGCGCTTGTCTATCTATACAACTTTTTCACCTTGAGAGAGGAGATCAGGGAGCTAATTGGATATGACCAAGGTCTTCCGCATGAATCCACATATACGCGTATCGCAAAATCAACAGCACCTCACTCAGCAAAGTATGAGGGAACAGACCCTGGAGTTGGTGTTGTAGCAATCAGGGATATCCCTAAAGGGACACTTATCTTTGCTCCAGATGATGACAAAACAATACGCATTAGTAGTATCAAGGTTGCTGCTCTGACACCGGAGTTACGAAAACTCTATGATGACTTCTGTCCACTCGAAAGTGACTATTACACATGTCCGATGAATTTTAATAAGTTGACGGTGGCTTGGTATCTGAATGACTCGGAAACTCCCAATTGCGAGGTCGATGGAAATCTAAAAATTCGAGCGTTACGCGACATCAAGGCTGGCGACGAACTATTCTCTCGTTATAGTGACTACTGCGAATAGGCACAATAGTGATTGGTATATATAGATCGCGACCAAATAAAATGAGTTGCATTTCATAATTCGAGGCTCTCAGTCGAATGACGTACTTGTGATCGCACACCTCGCAATCCGCGATAGCTCCGAAGGCTGCACCCTCCCTGTCCGCGTCCATCCAGGAGCGCGGCGCAACGCCATCGCCGGCGTCCACGACGGCGCGCTCAAGGTCTCCCTCACCACGCCGCCCACCGATGGCCGTGCCAATCAAGCTCTCGTCGCCTTCCTCGCCGCCGAGCTGCACATCCCGCGCGCCCGCGTCACTCTGCTCACCGGGGCCGCCAGCCGCAGCAAGTCCCTCCGAATCGCCGGCCTCAGCGCCGCCCAACTCCGCACCGCCCTCGACCCACACACCGCGCAATAGAGCATTTCGGAATTGCTATAGACCAAAATGAATTGTCATTCTGAGCGAAGCGAAGAATCCCCGTATTTCTCTCGCGCTGCCACGGTCTACACGATAGCCCAAAATGCACGAATCTCCGCCGCAGTCATCACAAAATCTTTGCCCGCCGAACGCAAAGATGCCCACGCCTCGCAATCGAGACCTGGGCACTCCTGTGAATCAAATCTGAATCTCCAACCCGCCGATTACTCCTCGGCCTTCGTTTCATCCTTTGTCGCGGGAGCCTCGCCAGCCTCCGCCGGAGGGTTCTGCTCTTCCATCTGCTTGGCGATCTCCTCGCGCTTCTTGGCTCGCGCCGCCTCGCGCTTCTGGCGCTTCTCGTCCAGCTCATGCTCTGCGCCGATCAGTTCGATATATGCCATCTCGGCCGCATCGCCCTGGCGCACGCGGCTGCGCGTGATCCGCGTGTAGCCGCCGTTGCGGTCGCCGTAGCGCACAGCCACCACGTTGAACAGCCGGTCCACACTCTCCGGCGTCATCAGGTAGCTCAGCGCCTGCCGCCGCGCATGCACCGTGCCCCGCTTGCCCAGCGTGATCATCTTCTCCACCAGCGGCTGTGCGGCCTTGCATTTGGTGATCGTGGTCTCGATGCGGTCCATCAGCAGGATCGACGTGACGAGGTTGCGCAGAAGCGCGCGGCGGTGGCTGGGGTTGCGGCCTAACTTGTATCCTGCATTGCGGTGTCGCATGGTGGAGTCTCCTTCGACCCGGCTTCTGCCGTCGGTCGGTACTGCGGTGGATCACGTTCCCTGAATCGGTCGTGCATGTGCCGCCGAGCAGCCTCACGGAATCCATGAGGCAGCTTCAGGAGTCGCTTCTGGCAACGCGCAACCGGACGCGTTTCATCGTTCGATGAAACTAAAGTAACCCATCTCTTTTCATAGGATTGGCATTGCCGACGATGAAAAGCAGAGGAACCATCCGGCCGCGTCAGGCCAAGCGTTGCGCCTGAATCCGGCCTAATCCATTGTAGCTTGTCCCGGCGCAAACATGTCAAGCGCGCGCGCTCCATCTGCCGCTCCGCGACGCGAATCCGCGCTCTCCGCTGCTAGACTAAATCTTTGCATTTCTCCCTCGGCCTTCTATGTCCATCGTCCAGCTCCACCACATCCGAAAGGTCTACGACACCAAGGTCGCGGTGGAGGACCTCTCGTTCACCATCGAGCCGGGGACCATGTTCGGCCTGCTCGGCCCCAACGGCTCCGGCAAGACCAGCTCCATCCGCATGATGATCGGCATCACAGTCCCCGACTCCGGCTCGGTCTCGCTCTTCGACCGGCCATTCACCCGCTCTGTGCTTGGCCGCGTCGGATACCTGCCCGAGGAGCGCGGCCTCTACAAGAAGATGAATGTGCTGGACCAGCTCGTCTTCCTCGGCCAGTTGCACGGTCTCTCCGCCTCCGTTGCCTCTCGCCGCGCCAGCCTCTGGTGCGAACGGCTCGATATCGTCGAGGCCATCCCCAAGAAGACCGAAGACCTCTCCAAGGGCATGCAGCAGAAGATCCAGTTCATCGCCGCCCTGCTCCACGATCCCGACCTCATCCTCATGGACGAGCCCTTCAGCGGCCTCGACCCGGTCAACGTATTCCTGCTCATGAACACTCTGGTCGACCTGTGCAGCATCGGCAAGGCCGTCCTCTTCTCCACCCACCGCATGGACCAGGTGGAGAAGTTCTGCAACAGCATCGCACTCATCCATCGCGGCCATCTCATCCTCTCCGGCTCCATGCGCGAGATCAAGTCCAGCTATCCCCGCAACCGCGTCCTCATCCACTTCGAGGGCGACGACAGCTTCCTCCACCACCCCGGCATCGAACTCCTCAAGCGTTACAACGGCCACGCCGAGATCAAGCTCCGTCCCTCCCCTACCCTGGCCGACGATGCCCAGTCCCTGCTCGCCCAGGCCATCGCCCACGCCCGCGTCACTCGCTTCGAGGTGATGGAGCCCACCTTGGAAGAGATCTTCATCGAGAAGGTCCAGCAGACCTTGCCCACCAGGAATGGCGGCGAACTCTCCATGGCCCAGCTCGACCAGCCCAACGGAGGAGGCCTCGATGCATAACGTCTGGCTCATCGCGCGCCGCGAGTACGTCGAGCGCATCCGCACTCGAGGCTTCCTCATCACCACCCTCATCATCCCGCTCATCATGGGTGGATTCATCTTCGGCGGCGCATACCTCGGCTCAAAATCGGGGTCCGGCGCCCACATCGCCATCGTCAGCTCCGACACCCGGCTCGCTCTCGACCTGCAGACCGAGCTGCAACAGCCGCCGGACTCGCTCCCCCATTCTGCCAGTCAGCCCCGCATCGCCGTCGACGCCATCCACCTCGCGCCACAGAGTGCGCAGGCCACGCGCTCCCTCCTCGATCGCCAACTTGATTCCGGCCGCCTCGACGGCTACCTCTGGATCGCGCCCGCGGACACGCCCGCCAACGCGCAGCCCACCCGTCCCACCTTCACCTTTACCCCAAGGTCAAGCGAACAGGACTCCCTGCGAAGCACCCTCGCCGCCGCCCTCGGCGCCGTCCTCCTGCGCCGGCAGCTTGCCCAGCGCGGCATCCTCGCCTCCGACGCCGACTCCCTCCTCCAGCCCGTCGACATCCTCGCCGCCAGCGCCCCCCATCGCCAGGACCGCGAGTCCGCCGAGGTCAGCATCACCCTCCTCTTCGTCCTCATGTACATGGTCATCGCCCTCTACGGCATGAACGTCGCCCGCTCCATCATCGAGGAGAAGACATCGCGCATCTTCGAAGTCATGCTCGCCACCATCCGCCCCGAGGAGATGATGGCCGGCAAGATCCTCGGAGTCGGCTCCGTCGGCCTCACCCAGGTCGGCATCTGGCTCTCCGCTGCCCTGCTTCTCTCCGCCAGCTCCATCGCCTCCAGTCTCGGCTCTCAGGGCGTCCACATCGCCCTCACCGCCGCGCAGATCGTCTTCTTCTTCGTCTACTTCATCCTCGGCTACGCCTTCTACTCCTCCATCGCCGCCGCCCTCGGGGCCATGACCAACTCCGAGCACGAGGTCCAGCAGCTCAACCTCTTCCTCGTCCTTCCCCTCTTTGTCTGCTTCCTCACCCTGAAGAGCGTCCTCACCTACCCCGACAGCGCCATGGCACGCGTCCTCGCCCTCATCCCGCCCTTCACCCCGCTGCTGATGTACCTGCGCGTCTCCCTCGGCCATCCCACCCACGCCGAGATCGTCGCCTCCATCCTGCTCACCTCGGCCTCCATCTACGCCATCGTCTGGGTCACCAGCCGCATCTACCGCGTCGGCGTCCTCATGTACGGCAAACGCCCCAACCTCCCCGAACTCCTCCGCTGGCTCAAATACAGCTAGACGGATGTTAATTGGGTGCTCCACATCTCGATTCTGAGATGTGGGTCAGCGCATCACGCGTCCTGCTCCCCTCTCAGCCAGAATGCGGAAGCAGCGCCTTCGCCCGCGCCGCGCAGGGGCAGGGTTTCTTCTTGCTACTGCGCCGCGACGGGCGCCTTCCAGCGCAGCACCGGTTTGCGCGCTGCGGCGGTCTCATCCAGCCGCCGCAGGCGCGTCGAATGCGGCGCCGTCTGCACCAGCTCGGGGTTCTCCGCGGCCTCGCGCGCGATCTGCCGCAGCGCGTCGATCAGCAGGTCCAGTTCCTCGCGGCTCTCGCTCTCCGTCGGCTCAATCATCATTGCGCCATGCACGATCATCGGAAAGCTCACTGTGTAGGGATGAAATCCGTAGTCGATGAGGCGCTTGGCGATGTCGCCGGTCCTCACTCCATTGGCCGATTGCAGGCGGTCACTGAAGACCACCTCGTGCAGCGTCGGCGTGGTGAAGGGAAGGTCGAAGACCCCGCATAGCTTGGCGCGAATGTAGTTTGCATTCAGCACAGCGTCTTCGGTGGTCTGGCGCAGGCCGTCCGGCCCGTTGGCCAGGATGTAGGCCAGTGCGCGGACGAACATTCCGAAGTTGCCGTAGAACGCGCGCACGCGGCCCACGGACTGCGGGCGGTCGTAGTCGAGGCCGAGGGAACCGTCTTCGCGCGTGACAACGACTGGCGTGGGCAGAAACGGTTCAAGAATTATCTTGCAGGCCACCGGCCCGCTGCCCGGCCCACCGCCTCCATGCGGCGTGGAGAAGGTCTTGTGCAGGTTCAGGTGCATCACGTCCACGCCGAAGTCGCCGGGCCGCGCCTTGCCCACCAGCGCGTTCATGTTGGCGCCGTCCATGTAGAGCAGCGCTCCCTTGGCGTGCAGGACCTCGGCGATGCGGTGAATCTCGCTCTCGAAGACGCCGATCGTCGATGGGTTGGTCAGCATCAGCGCGGCGGTGTCTTCGTCCACCATGCGCTCCAGCTCGGCGAGGTCAACCATTCCTTTTGCGTTCGACTTGAGGTTCGCAACCTGATAGCCCGCAGTCGCCGCCGTGGCGGGGTTGGTGCCATGCGCCGAGTCGGGAATCAGAATCTTCCTGCGCGCGTTGCCGCGGCTCTGGTGGTACGCGCGAACCAGCAGGATTCCGGTGAACTCGCCGTGCGCACCCGCGGCGGGCTGCAGTGTGATGGCATCCATCCCAGTGATCTCGAGGAGGCAGTCTTGCAGCAGCTTCATGATGCCGAGGCAGCCCTGCGCGAGTGCCTCCGGCTGATAGGGGTGGGCGTTGGCAATCCCCTCAAGCGCGGCGACCGCCTCGTTGACGCGCGGGTTGTACTTCATGGTGCAACTGCCCAGCGGATACATGCCGAGGTCGATCGCATAGTTCCAAGTCGACAGGCGAGTGAAGTGGCGGATGATCTCGATCTCCGATAGCTCCGGCATCACGCCCAGGTCGGCGCGCGCGCTCTCGCCCAGCAGCGACGCTGCGTCCACCGCCGGCACATCCAGCTCCGCCAGCCGATACGCCTTCTTCCCCGGCGACGACTTCTCGAAGATCAATCCCTCATTCTGATTGACGTGGGTCGTGGCCTTCTTCGGTGTGCCGGTGAATTGTGTCTCTGCCATCATCAAAACTCCTGTGCGTCGGCTTCCTCGCCGGTAACCGAGTAGCTGCCCGACTCCGGGCTGTCTACATCTTCTTCGCGCAGCGAGAGGGCGAAGACAATGCCGTTGGCGAACTCAACCGTAAGCGCGTCACCCTCTTCCAGCATCGCCTTCTCCACCGTCTCGCCGATCTCGGCGCAGAGGGCGTTGCGATACTCCGGCTCGCCGAAGGCCACGGAAGAATCCGTCAGCAGGACGTGCGGCCAGTCGTAGAGCCGCAGCAGTGGCTCGCCGAAGCGGAGCTGCAGAAAGTTCTCCACAAACTCCACCGACTTCAGCTCCTCGCCCTCAATCGCCGAAATGTCCATCAGGCCCTCGTCAGCTCCGCGGTTGGAACAAATGCGCGCAGACTCTTTGCCGCCGCATCCATCTGCACCCGCGCCGTCAACTCCGTCGCGCACCACAGACTCGCATTCGGCCCCAGCTCTGGATACCACTTCGCCAGCGGCAGCCCGCCGACAATCTTCTGCCGGAGCAGCACCGAATTAGTCTGCTCCGCGCCGGCGGAAAGTTCGACGACGAACTCGTGGAAGCGCGGCGCGCCTTCGAAGAGGAGCTTTGCGCCGCCGGCTCCGGTGAGCGCGCTGCTGAGGTATGCGGCCTTGGCCAGATTGTGCTCGGCCAGCTCGCGCAGGCCCTGCCTGCCATAGACGGTGAGGAAGATCGTCGCCATCAGCGCCACCAGCGCCTGATTGGTGCAGATGTTGGAGGTCGCCTTCTCGCGCCGGATGTGCTGCTCGCGCGTGGAGAGCGTCAACACGTAGCCGCGCTTGCCGTCGGCGTCCACGGTCTCGCCGACCAGACGTCCCGGCATCTGGCGCATGAACTTCTCTTTGCATGCGATGACTCCGCAGTACGGGCCGCCATAACTCATAGCCACGCCAAACGACTGCGCCTCCAGCGAGACGATGTCGGCCTCGGCGGGCGGCCGTACGATGCCGAGCGAGATGGCTTCGGTAATCGAAACGATCAGCAGCGCGCCCTTGGCGTGGGCGATCTCCGCAATCGCCGCCACATCCTCAATCGTCCCGAAGAAGTTGGGCGACTGGACTAACACGCACGCAGTCTCTGCGGTGATTGCCGCATCCAGAGCGGCCATGTCCACGCGGCCATTCTTCGCGTAGCCCACCTCGCTGATGGGAATCTGCTGGTGCTGCGCGTAGGTGGCCAGCACCTCGCGGTACTCCGGATGCACCGTGCGCGCGACCACGGCCTTGTCGCGCCCGGTGATGCGCACGGCCATCATCATGGCCTCCGCAGAGCCGGTTGAGCCGTCGTACATCGACGCGTTGGCGATCTCCATTCCGGTCAGCTCGCAGATCATGGTCTGGAACTCGAACATCCCCTGCAGCGTGCCCTGCGCGATCTCCGGCTGGTAGGGCGTGTAGCTGGTGAGGAACTCGCCGCGCTGCACCAGCGAGTCGATAATCACCGGCCTGTAGTGGCGATAGGCGCCCGCGCCGAGGAAGCTGGCGTAGCCGTTCGCATTGTTTTCGGCGAAGGCGCGGAAGCGGTCGAGGACCTCCGACTCGGAGTGCTGGCGCGGAATCGCGAGGTCGCGCTGCAACTGGACCTCCGCCGGGATCGTCGAAAATAAATCGTTGATTGAATCGACGCCGGGCGTGACTTCATTAATTGCGGCAAGCATCTCCACGCGGTCGGCGGGCGACTTGGGCAGATAGCGCATCCTTACTTTCCCGTCTCCTCGGCGATGAAGGCCTCGTACTGCGCCGCAGACAGCAGCGCGTCCAGCTCGGCCGGCTTGGCGAGATCGAGCTTCAGCATCCAGGTCGAGTTGGCGTCGGCGTTGATCCACTCGGGCGCGTTCTTCAGCTCCTCGTTGACCGCGGTGACAGTGCCCGAGACCGGCGAGAAGAGGTCGCTGACCGCCTTCACGCTCTCCACCGAGCCGAATATCTTGCCCGCCTCCAGCCGGTCGCCCACCTTGGGCAGGTCGACGAAGACGATGTCGCCCAGCGAGCTCTGCGCGTAGTCCGTGATGCCAACCGTCCCGGACGCGCCTGCGACCGAGATCCACTCATGTTCCTTGGTGTAGCGATAACCGGCAGGATAAGCCATGCGTCTCTCCAAAGTTTGTTGAGTTGCTTCCGGTATCAGTGTATTCGCCGGTCAGGTGGATTTCCTGGCCCTTTTATAGAACGGGGTTGCAACAATTTTTGCCTTGACCATCTGCCCGCGAATCTCCACCGCGACCACTTCGTCGAGGGCTGCATACTGCACGGGAACGCAGGCCAGCGCGATGTTCTTCTTCAGGAACGGCGCGGGCGAGCCGCTGGTAATCTCGCCAATCCTCTCGCCCGTGACGGTGCATACGGGATAGCCGTCGCGTCCGATGCCGCGCTCAATCATCTCCAGGCCCACCAGCCTGCGCTTCGGCCCTCCGGCAGCCTGGATCGCCGCCAGCGCATCGCGGCCCACGAAGTCCGTGCCCTTATCGAGTTTCGCATACCGCCCCAGACCCGCCTCGAAGACGTTGATTGTGTCGGAGATCTCGTGGCCGTAGAGCGCCATCGCCGATTCCAGGCGCAGGGTATTGCGCGCGCCCAGTCCGCAGGGCTGGATGCAGAACTCCGCGCCGGCGTTGAGGACCTCGCTCCACACGCGCGCGCTGGTCGGCTCGTCGGAGGGAATGTAAATCTCGAAGCCGTCCTCGCCGGTGTAGCCCGTGCGCGCAATCAGCACATTGGGCAGGCCGCAGACCTTGCCCCAGGTGAACCAGTAGTTTTTTATCGCACTCAACTCCGTGTCGGTCAGCTTTTGCAGCGTGGCTTCGGCCTTCGGCCCCTGAATGGCGAGCTGCGTGTAGAAGTCGCTGTAGTCGCTGATGTGGATGCTTGGCATGGCCCCGATCTGGCTGCGCACCCACGCAACATCTTTCTCGCGCGTGCCTGCGTTGATGACGATCAGATAGTCGTTGTCGCTCAGCTTGTGCACCACTACATCGTCGACAAACGTTCCGTCGGGGGTAAGCATCGCCGAGTACTGCGCCTGCCCCGCCTGCAGCTTCGACGCGTCGTTCATGCACAGATGCTGCACTGCGGCCAGCGACCCAGGCCCGCGAAGTTGAATGTCTCCCATGTGCGAGACGTCGAAGAGGCCGGCGCCGGTGCGCACGGCCATGTGCTCCGCGATGAGGCCGGAGTACTCGACCGGCATCTCCCATCCGCCGAAATCCACCATCTTCGCCCGCAGCGCGCGGTGCGTGGCGTTGAGCGCGGTCCTGCGCAGCGGCGGAGTTGGATTGGATGCGGCGCTCATGGCACTCCCCTATGAGACGACTTTACACCGTGGTCCATCCTCTACTGCACGGGGCTGATGTTCCTGATGTTGGTCAGCAGGGGCAGATGGCCGAGCGCGATCCATGCGCCAACCGCGCCAAACAACACGGAGAGCCATGTGCCGATGATCCAGATGTTGTCGCTGTCCGCCGTGGCGCGCGGGCCGGACGAGCCATGCCATCGGGCCGTGACCTTGACCGCCAGAAAGCCGGCAATCAGTTGGATGCCGCTGCCGGGCACCATCAGCGCTCCCGTGTAGATGGCCCGCTCCAGCACGCCCACCATCCAGCTCAGGCGCGACTTCTCGTGGTCCAACTCGGGTGGGTGGACCTTGCGAACATAGGGCCACAGGGTTTTTTCGATCAACGACCACAACACGAGATGGCCCACCAGAATCGAAAACGCAAAACCGGCAATCACTCGCAACACGTTCATACCCTCCTGCTGTCAATTCTTATCGGCACAGAGAATGATAGTCGCTTGCGGACGGCGGGTGAATTAACTGCGCGGACGCGGACGAGGCTCTAGGAGGGCTGGGCGGGCTGCCTGGCTGCTGCGGCTTGCTTCTTCGCCTTCCTCCGGCTGAGCACGGAGCTGCGCCGCGTCCGCGCCCGTTCGCTGGCGTGGTCGATCTTTTTCCAGAACCCCACAAAATAATCCACCGCAGAGATGATGGAGACGATCGTCATCCAGTAGATCGCCCACAGCGCAATCATGTGCACGGCGACGATGAGGCCTCCGCCCCCCTTTGTTGGAAACCAGATCCAGTAGTTCCAGCGGTGGGCCAGGATCGCCGACACCACCGAGACGATCTGGATCACCGTCTTTAGCTTGCCGATCTCCGACGCGTCGATGGTAAAGCCCTCCGACGCCGCGATGGAGCGCAGGCCACTGACCAGGAACTCGCGGCCGATGATAATCACCGCGATCCACGGCGGCACGATCCGCGGGTTGTACGCCACCAGGATGATGTAGGCCGCCGTCACCAGCAGCTTGTCGGCCAGCGGGTCCAGCAGCATGCCCAGGGTGGTGATCTGCTTGCGCCGGCGCGCCAGGTAGCCATCCAGGCCGTCGGTAATGGACGCCAGAATGAAGACCCCCGACGCAAGCAGCTCCTGCCGCCCGCCCAGCAGGCCGTGGGTTGCGGGGTTGGCGGGAAAGGCCGGCGACAGTATCCACATCAGCAGCGGCACGGTGGCGATGCGTGTGAGCGTGATGGAGTTGGGCAGGTTCATGGGCCTCGGGTTGCCGCGCCGCACGGTTGCTGCGCGACGGCCTGCGCAGGCACAGTCCGGGCCGCGCGTCCGGCAGGAGCTGCGGCCAAACTGAGCAAATGTAGACTCTAGCATTCTGCCACAGCGTGGTGCCTCTGCGCCTCGTAAACCGCGGGCCGCGCGTGGTAGATTGGCAGATGTCCTCCCTTGCCCTGCTCATGCGGGCCGGTGCTCCCATGTCCCTATGCACTCGCTCCCTCCGGCGCTCGGTCGTCTGCCTCCTGGGCATGCTCTCCGGCCTCTGTGCCGCGCAGATGGCGCCCAATCAATTCATCAGTCAGCCCAAGGAGTGGCTGACCGGCGGCCGGGTCACCAGCTTCCTGACCGGGACCCTTCAGTCCCTGACTGCCAGCGGACCCGACATTCTGTTCATCAACGCCCCCACGTTCAGCGGTTCAAGCTCTTCCATTCTCGTCGGTGAGCTACTCCAAACGGGCTCAGGTCTGAGCCAAAGTCTGAAACCGAACCAGATCGTCTTTCCCAATGTCTCGAACGTCGCCGCCGCGCTGGGCGACTTCAATGGCGACAACATTACCGACTACGCCTTCGTTCTCTCCCCCATGGCCCAAGGCTGGGTCCAAGGCGAACCGAACACCCTGTGCGTCTACTATGGCACCGGCGCTACCATCAACGATATCGAGATCGGATCCCCTCCCAGCTCCTACAACAACGCGTTGGATCCAACCACTTTGCAGAGCGTCTATCCCCCCGCGACTTCGGGGGGTTACACCAGCGGCTGCATGGCGTTCCATGCCCAGGGTAGCAAGCCGCCCAACTTCCAGTACGTCGCCGCCCTCCCCTTCACCACCAACGGTCTGCCGCAGCTCCTGGTCGAGGACACCGTCAATAATTACCTCTACATCTTCACCAACAGCCGCCAGGTTGGCAGTAACGGCGTGCTGTACGGCTTCGCGATCATGTCCACCTTGCCCCTGGCCAACGGCGCAGGCCCCATCTACACCGGCGACTTCAACCACGACGGCTGCACCGACTTCATCATCAACGGCCAGAGCAGCCACACCGCAACGGTGTACCTGGGCAATAAGATTAGCAATTGCAATGGCAGCTTTCTGGCCCCGGTAACCGTTCCATTCACAGTCAACTCCATGCTGCTGCAGGTCATGGTCAACGGCACGTATTCGGACGGGACACCCATTCAGGACATGGTGGTCGAAGGCGAGAACGGCGTCATCGGGATATACCCAGGCAAGGCTGACGGCACCTTTGCGACGACCAGCGCAGGCGGGACTGCGGCAGCCAGTCTCAATGCACTCTCCGGCATCGGCGGACACCTGGCCGCCATCGACCCCAATAGTCTCAACATCCTCACCACCACCCCCATCGGCCTCAGCGTGTTGCAGCCACAGAGTCTGAGCAACCTGAACTACACGCTGAAGAACATCTACAACATCGGCCCGGGCCGTTCCTCCTTCGCGCTGGCGCACTTTCTCGGCAACTCCACCCCCGAGCTGGCCGTCGACTCAGCCGAGGGCGTTATCTTCGCCCTCGGAGACACCAGCCCGGCGGACGGCGGCTTCCAGACCTCCCTCGCCTATCCCGCGCTGGCCCCGGCGCTGGGCGCAACCGTCGGCCCGTTCAGGAATGCCGCGCACAACCCCACCGGCATTCTCGACGTGGTGGTGGCCACCGCCGCAGCCAATGCCGTTCAGGGACAGTTGCTCACCGGCAACGGCAACGGAACGTTCAATACCCCAACCAACCCCACCAGTACCACCGGCGGGCCAAGCGGCGGCAACGGGACTCTGTGGTCGAACATCCTCTCCGGCGACTTCAACGGCGACGAGAAGCTCGACCTCGCCTACTCGCTCACCGGCCTTCCGCTGCCAACCGGCGGCACAGGACTCTACGTCCAGTACGGCATCGGCGACGGCACGTTCCAGGCCCCGCTGCCCGTCTCCGGCGCGTCGTCTGGCAATACTTTATACGGCGAGAGCACGGTGGGTGCCTTCAACTCCGGCGCCAACGCCGGCATCGCCAACATCGATGCGAACTTCGACGACACGCTGCTCGGGCAGAGTTCGAATACGTTCAACGTGGGGCTGAATAAGCCCGAGACGAACACCGCCTTCAGCCAGGTTGCGGCGGGCACCTTCAAGACGGGAAGCAGCTATCAGGACCTCGTCTTCCAGAATGGGACGAGCCTTGTTCCGTATGCGAACAAGCAGGACGGCAGCGGGAAGTTCACGCCACAGACTCCGCTCACCGTCTCGCTTTCGCCGACCAACTACGCCATCAGCACGGTGCTGCTGACCGACATCGATGGCGACGGCAACGGCGACATCCTGGCCATCTATCACAACCTTGCCTCCGACCCGTCGGATCCAAGCGCCAGCACGCCGAACTGGTTGTACATCTGGTGGGGCAATGGGAATGGGACGTTTACCACGCCATTCACACTGCAACTCAGCCGCAACTTCTATCTCGCCGCCGTGGCGGACATGAACGCAGACGGGTTGCCCGACATCGTGCTCAGCGATGGGTACGTGGTCGGCATCCTCTACAACCAGGGCGGCAAGAGCAGCGGCGCCTTCGTCAGCGACTGCAGCCCCTTTAGCGCCGCCTGCAACGAGATATACGAGCAGCACTTCCTGGCCGGGCAGGGCATCAACTCGCTCACGCTGCAGAATGTGCGCGGCGGCAGCAGCCCCGACGTCATCGTGGCCAACGGCGGCGCAACCATCTCCAATCCCCTCGTCCTCGCCGGAGCGGCGCAGACCTCGGCCACCCTCCCCATCAACCCGGACGTCAACACCGGTGGCATCACCGTGCTCGTCAACCACATCGACACCCATCCGGTGACGGGAACGCTCACTTCAACGCCGCCCACCAGCAACTATGGGGCCACATTCTCCATCACCGCGACGCTGTTCTCGGCTTCAGGGGTTGCAGAGCCCATTGGCACAGTGGCGTTCTCCATGGACGGCACTGCGATCTCCGGCTGCTCCTCTGCCAACGCTGTCACCGTCATAGCCGGAGCAACTTCCTCCACCGCAACCTGCCCCGTTCCGGTAGGCAACACCTATCCGGGCGGAGCGCACACGCTGACTGCGGCCTACAGCGGCGACCAATTCAATTCCCCCGCCAATCTCTTCGGCACACACAACATTACGGGTGTCCCCACCACCACCACCGCCTACTTCTGCGTCGGTCCACCGGCTGCGAGCTGCCCCGCCCCACCTGGCATAGCCACTCCGACCTCGCTCCCCTATCCCACATCGCTGTCCATGTACTACGGCCAGTACTGGAACGGCACCATCAACACCTCCTCCAACGATACCGTCGCGCTTACAGGGAACGTTAACCTCAATGACAACTACACCGGCGCAGCCCCACCCCC